>JAADHW010000163.1 GCA_013151695.1 Gammaproteobacteria bacterium | reverse complement strand
AAAATAGGCGGCATCGGCGTACCTCTTAACTGGCGCCTCACCGTCAAGGAACTAGAGTTCATTCTCAATGACTGTGAAGCACGTGTGTTGATATATGACACACAATTTGCCCAACAAGCACAAGAACTTAAGTCACGCTGCAATATCGACAAAATTATTTCAATCGATTTTGATCAATCTGATGAGTACGAAGCGCTGATCAAACAGAATTTACCCTTCCAGGGCGAAACTCTGAGTTTGGACGACTACGCGATGATCATGTACACCTCTGGCACCACAGGCCATCCCAAGGGCGCGATCATCACCCATATGATGAACTTCATTAATTGTGTCAATCTTGGGATACCCGCGCGTATTTCCCCAGAGACGGTTCAACTGGTGGTGTTGCCTCTTTTCCACACCGGCGGGCTAAATTGTTATGCAAACCCAGTACTGCACGCTGGCGGAGAAGTTATTCTTATGCGCGAATTCGACCCTGGTGCCGCTCTGCGTGTACTTGGAGACGCCAATCGCAAGGTAAGTCACTTCTTCGCAGTACCTGCGCCGTATCAGTTCATGATGCTGCACCCTGAGTTTGACGCCACTGACCTTTCTCGGCTGCAGATTGCAGGCGTCGGGGGTGCACCCTGCGCTGAAGCCATACTCAACACCTGGACAAAGCGTGGGGTGGCGATGACTCAAGGCTGGGGTATGACCGAAACCAGCCCCGGCGGCATCGCCCTAGATGCCCAAGATGCCGCCCGCAAAATCGGCTCTGCTGGTAAAGCCGTGATGCACACCCAGGTGAAGATCATTGGTGAGGACGGCGAGATACTCCCGCATAGTGAAGTTGGTGAGTTACTCATTCGTGGGCCCAATATCACACCCGGTTATTGGAACAATCCAGAAGGCACCGCCAGTGCTTTTGATGGGGATTGGTTGAAGACTGGTGACGCCGCGCGTGTTGATGAGGAAGGTTTCGTATTCATCGTTGATCGTTGGAAAGACATGTATATCTCAGGTGGGGAAAATGTTTATCCCGCAGAGGTTGAAGACGTTTTGTACCATCTACCACAAGTCGCCGAAGCAGCCATCATCGGCGTACCTGATACACGATGGGGCGAAGCGGGCAAAGCCATTTTGGTATTGAAAGCGGGCGAACAATTAGATGAGCAAGCTGTTATCGCCCATTGCATCGAGAATTTAGCCAAATTCAAGATCCCGCAGTCTGTTGAATTTATCGATACTTTGCCCAGGAACGCGACCGGAAAAGTACTTAAACGAGTGTTACGTGATCAATATGTAGGCAGCAGCGCACCGGCTATTTCATAGCTTCATGCAATAGCCTCTCTGCTCAAGATGATGGGTCAAGGTACTACTCAGGGCTATAGCGCCATGGCGTTTCGGGCTGATCTTCGTCTTCATCTACCACCCACAAAGGCATGGCAGCATCGTCGCCGATGTCTTTGAAGGCGACTTTCACGCGTGTACCAATGCCCACACTCTTGACCAAATCTGGCGATGCCAGCACCCCGTCAATAGTGGCTAGATTGCCTTGTAATCGCAAACCATCGTAATTGTTAGGCACGTCACGTTGCTCATCAAGCTCAACCAATAAAAGCATGTACGGCGTGTGCTCACGAAAAGCCATTTGGATCGCATGATGGACCTCGCCGTAGGAATAAACCGTCCCTTTGCCGCTAACTTTCTTCCAAGTCACCTCTACAGATGCACAAAATGGACATGCAGTGGTTGGCGGGAAGCGCTTAAGCTGACATTCGTCACATTGCTGCAAACGCAACTCATGCTTACCGCAGTGTTTATAGAATGCTTGGTTTTCTTGATCTAAATCATCAATAAAGACTTGCATGCCAAGGTATTCGCCTTCAACTGCCATTTTCTAAACTCCTCTCGCCGAATCGCCCCGAGCCATCACCATGGCAGAACCCATCCCTGGATGCCCCCATCCCATATTGGCGGAAAGCTCTGCGTCTTTTACCTGTCGACACCCACCTTCGGCATAGTCAAAGGTATGGCGACGTTTTCCGTCCGCACCCTGCGGGCAGCTGTCATCGATGTCGTGCCTCAATTGCCGTGTATTTTCGATGACCATGTTCACGCCATGGGTATAGCCTTCGCATAAATGCCCCCCACTTGTGTTGTTGGGTCTAGCGCCTCCCAAGCGCATGACGCCTGAGCTGACATAGTCGCCACCTTCTCCCTTCGCACAGAAGCCATAGTCTTCCAGCTGCAACAAAGTAGTGAACGTAAATGCATCATAAGAACCTGTCACATCAATGTCTTGTGGACCAACGCCAGCATTGGGCCAAAGAATATCCTTTGCGTAGTGACCTGCTACCGTTGATATCGGACCAGACTGATAGTGCATGTCCGCGCGGGGTTTCATGCATCTACCCACAACTGATTGAATGACCACTGGGATATGTTTACAGTCTTTGGCGCGATCAATACTGGTGACAACAATTGCCGTGCCGTTGTCTGTTTCCACGCAGCAGTCTAATAGATGTAACGGTTTGACGATCATACGACTGCGAAGCACATCTTCTACGCTCACCCGATTTTGGTAGAACGCCTTGGGGTTGTTCGATGCATGCTCAGAGTGAATGACTTTTACATGCGCCACTTGTTCGCTTGTTGTTCCGTAGTCGTACATGTGACGCATGAAGGTATGGCAAAACATTTGCCCCGCACTCATCATGCCTATACCACGCGTAAATAGGCTATCACCAGACAAGCCTGCGCGGGTTCCGCGCCCACCGGTCCCACCGATTCGAACTTGGCTGAATCCATTCATTGCTCGATAGATGACAACTGTCTTACACATTCCGGCTTCAATCACGCCCATGGCAATACCCACCAGTGCTTCAATACTGGAACCACCTCCATAGACGTCCATATGAAAGTTAAGCCGTATCCCCAGATCGCCGGCAATGGTGGGAGACTGTGTAGAATCGTTAAAACTATAAGACATCATGCCGTCCACATCGGCTGGGGTTAGCCCCGCATCAGTGATGGCGGCGCTAACGGCCCTTGTCCCCAAAGCCCGGGTAGTGCACCCTGAACCTCGCGTGTAACTCGTTTCTCCAATACCCACGATGGCGTACTTGCCACGCAGATGTTTGGGTGTTGTGGAATCTACGTCTCGATCCATTGTCTCGTCCTTCGAGCATTAGAAAAACCGGAGTGTATTCGCTGTGCGCTTAATGAGCCAGATTCTTAAACTTGCGTTTGTTTGTTTCTCCTTCCCGCTTCTTGCTAGCCCTTACGAGACAACACAAAATCAATGGATAACACTCTTTAATGGTGAAGACTTGCAAGGCTGGGTACCAAAAATCACCGGGCAGCCGCTTGGGTCTAACTTAGGGGGTCTTTTTCGTGTAGACAATGGCCTGCTACGAGTTGTTTATGAAGACCACTACACACCCTTTAACAATCAATTTGGGCACTTGTTCTACGAAACTGCATTTTCTCATTACGCACTGCGCATCGAATATAGATTTGTGGATGCCCCGCCGGCAGGTGACGCTCCTAGTTGGGCAGTGCGCAATAGTGGCGTCATGTTACATGCCCTAGCACCACACTCAATGTCGCTAAGGCAAGCCTTTCCAACCTCCATAGAAGTACAGTTTCTAGGTGGGTTGAGTGATGGCAAGCCGCGCCCCACTGCCAATCTTTGCACCCCAGGAACACATGTGGAGATCAACCAGAAACTGGTGACCCAACATTGTATCGAGTCGACTTCAGACACCTATTACGGTGACGATTGGGTAGACCTCACCATTGTAGTTCTCGGTGGCGGCAAAATTAGCCATTGGGTTGAGGGCAAAGAAGTGTTGGCTTACCACCGCCCCCAACTCGGCGAAGGTGACAGTGCAACCATCCCAGTCACGTACCTCTCCCAAGGTTACATTGCGCTGCAAAGTGAATCTTACCCAATCGAATTCAGGACAGTTGAATTGCTGAATTTGGTAGGCTGCACCAACCCTAACGCAACAAACTTTAAATCTTACGCAGTTAAAACCGACAATAGTGATTGCAGATATTGAGTAACTTCAATTTACGCAGTCCCTTGCTGTCAAAGTTCTTCGATAGGATCACTGTTTTGGTACCGAGCGAGCAATACCTCCGGATCAAATTTCACCCCAACCGGGTTGGGACCTCCCTGGTCGGCCCTTGGTTATTCAAAAGCACGAGCCAAGCCGTACTTTTGTAGCCAAGGTTGGATCACTTGCTGAGCCGCAGGATCTAACTCATGAATTCGCCTCACCAGCATTTGTCGAGCTTGCTCTGGATAAGGTCGAGATAGAAAACTAACGTCTTGGGAATAAATTTCCGTATGAAAAGCCTTTGCCCCTGCGGTTTGCGCATCAGCATTAGCTAGCACATAGGGCACGTAGGTGCTGGCCATTTCGCTGAGCACATGCTGGGCAAAACCTGTTAAATCACTGAGTGGCGCGAGCGAACCCTTTCCATCCCATCCGTCTGCGCGCTCTTGCGCCCACTCCACCACACAGGGAAATTGCGCAACCACACGCTTAGGGTCAGGATCCATATTGGTGTGGGCACGCAAACCACCCAACACAATACAGTCGAGAGCGGTAGGTCGCTCGCCTAACAAGAAGGCAGTTTGCTGAAGTTGTATCTCTGCAGCTTCCAACATGCGCAAATACTCTTGTTCCGCTGCCTGGCGTTGATGAGGCGACTGCGTACCTGTCGCGCGGCATGCCCTGGGCCCCCAATTCATCACCCGCTCGGCCACCTCTTCATTGCCATCGGCCATACGCATCGCGGCAAACTTGGCACTTTCTGGGTAATGCCAACGATAGTGCACCATGACACGAGCAATCCACTCGTCAAAATGTTCTTCTAACACATGCACAAGAACACCCAACTCTCCTTCGGGAAACATTCTTCGATCAGGAAAACGACTATCTAACATTTGTAACAACGGTGTGGTGTCCGCAATCATCCAATTTTCAGGTGTCAGTAGCACAGGCACTTGATGCGTACCCGAGCGCGTTTCTATGTTCGCTACATCTGCGGTGTTTTTACTTCGTAAATCAAACTTCGCAGCATAGAAAATCATCGCGGCTTCAAGCTTGCGGGTGAACAAGCTCAGCTCTCCACCGTAGATAATGTACTGCGCTGGTATCGTCGACATGTAAGACGGTCTCCATCTCCTTATCTACACACCACTGTATCGCAAAATTCAAAGTGGTAGGATCTGACTTGCAGATTATTTGGAAATAAACCCCATGCCACAGTTCATCGACTTATCCGTCGCCATTGAAAATAACCCACACACCGATCACCCAGGTGGCAGCCCCAAAGTTAAATATTTAAATCATCAAGAAACAGCAAACGGGTTAGCTCACTTCTTCCCCGGCTTGAAGCCTGAAGAGTTGCCCGATGGTGAGGGTTGGGCGGTGGAGACCATTACGCTGTCTACCCATAATGGCACCCACATGGATGCGCCATGGCATTTCCACTCCACCACCAACAACGGTAAAGACCCCGCACCAACGATCGATGAAACGCCCCTGGAATATTGTTTCCAGCCCGGTGTAAAACTGGATTTCCGACATTTCGAAGATGGTTATTTGGTCTGCGCAGCCGATGTCGAGGCTGAGTTGAATCGAATCGAGCACACCTTAAAACCCCTAGACATTGTCTTAGTCAACACCAGTGCCGGCGCTGTTTTTGGTGAGCCAGGCTACGTCGACAAGGGCTGTGGCTTAGGCCGCGAAGCCACCCTGTACCTCACCGAAAGAGGCGTGCGCATGGTCGGTACAGACGGCTGGTCATGGGATGCACCTTTTAGCCACACTGCTGTGAAATGGGCACAAAATCGAGATCCCAGCATTATCTGGGAAGGACACAAAGCCGGTAGAGAAATTCCCTATTGGCAGATGGAAAAGTTGCATAACTTAGAAGCACTGCCAGCCAATGGTTTCACTGTCGCGTGCTTCCCAGTAAAAATTAAGGGGGCTTCAGCGGGTTGGACTCGTTGCGTTGCCTTAATCGACTAAGTTCAAGCGATGGATCAGAAACGTCACGCATTGGTATTTGTCACCATGACGGTATTTATTGATACCGTGGGCTTCGGCATCATCATGCCCGTACTGCCTCAATTTCTGATGCAGCTCACCAACAGCACCTTATCCCAGGCATCTTCCACCGCTGGATTACTGCTGGTGTGTTATGCCGCGCTGCAATTTATTTTTGCACCCATCATTGGCAACCTCAGCGACCGTTTCGGGCGCCGCCCAGTGCTACTTGTTTCCCTCGCCATGTACGCCGTCAACTATTTGATTGCCGGCCTTGCCACCACCCTATGGGTTCTCTTTATTGGACGAATCTTAACTGGTGCCACCAGTGCAACTCACTCAACCGCTAATGCGCTGATTGCTGATGTGAGCCCTCCCCAAGAACGCGCGCAGAACTTCGGTCTGCTGGGGTTAGCATTTGGCATGGGCTTTATTGTTGGCCCTAGCTTGGGCGGTTTTCTCGGAGAAGTGGATATACGCTTACCATTTTTCGCCGCCGCTGGCTTGGCTGCACTGAATACGCTTTATGGCTATATCGTTTTGCGTGAAACCTTGCCAAAAAACAAATTTCGCAAGTTTGAGTGGAAGCGAGCCAACCCAATCGGCATGTTGGCACACTTAGCAAAATATCCCGTACTGATCGGTTTGATGATTGTCATGTTCATCTACAACATAGGCCACCACGTTTATCCATCGAATTGGAGTTTCTACACCATAGAAAAATTCAACTGGACACCCTTCGACATTGGTTTATCAATGGCGTTGGTAGGTTTACTGATGGCCTTTGTGCAAGGCTATCTGATCAGAATTGTTATTCCAAAGTGGGGGGCACAAAAAACCGCTTTGGTTGGTTTTATGGCCGCATTTATCGCCTACGCAGGTATTGCAACTGCGCAAAACACGATATCACTTTATACTTGGTGTTTCATGTCAGCCTTTTCGGGCTTAATAGGCCCGGCAATTTCCAGCATCATGTCAAACCAAGTTTCGCAAAACGAGCAAGGAGAACTGCAAGGCATTATTGCGAGTGTAGGCAGTGTTGCCGCTATCATAGGTCCACTGATGATGACCCAGAGCTTTGCCTACTTCACTTCTCCAGCCACCCCGTTTTATTTTCCTGGAGTGGCTTTCATGATCGCTGCTGGCTTGGCCTTAGTTTCCATCGTCATATTTATCCTCAACACGCGAACACTGGATCTGTCTACTACCCATTCGAATCCTAACCCATGACAGAACCTGACATTGTTAACATTAACCGTCGCGCTTGGAACAAGCAGTCGCACGATGGCGCTAGCCCATGGGTACAAATGATAGACGCTGAAGCTATAGCGTCTGCGCGACGCGGAGATTGGTCTGTAATTCTCACCCCAACGCAAACTGTGCCACGCTCGTGGTTTAACGATATCGTTGGCAAAGAGGTACTTTGTTTGGCGTCCGGCGGCGGGCAACAAGCACCAGTTCTCGCAGCAGCAGGCGCCCATGTCACTAGTTTCGACAACTCAGACTCTCAACTCGAAAAAGACAAACAAGTAGCTGAACGCGAAGGTTTAAAAATTGAACTTCAACAAGGCGACATGGCAGACCTCTCACGTTTTGCAGATGCTTCTTTTGACTTGATCTTTCATCCGACCTCCAACGTTTTCGTTGCAGACGTCAAACCAGTTTGGCTAGAGTGCGCCAGAGTACTTCGCCCGGCTGGACGATTGCTTGCAGGCTTCATGAACCCTAGCTTTTATCTCTTTGACCACCAAGCCATCGAACAAGGTCAGCCGCTCACAGTAAAATTCAAATTGCCTTATGCCGACACTGAACAACTAGACTCGATTCAAATTCAAACCCGCGTAGAAAAAGGCTTGGCAATAGAGTTTAGCCATAGCTTAGAAGATCAGATCGGTGCACAAATCGCGGCCGGGTTGGT
>JAADHW010000049.1 GCA_013151695.1 Gammaproteobacteria bacterium | reverse complement strand
ATATTTTCGCGTCATGTACAAAGATGATGGGTTTTAGGTGTCTGTTATGCGTGTAATTGGTTGCTCATCTAGCGTCCAAACGAAGAGCCGCCATGGCAGAACCCAATACGAACTCTGGCTCACTATCCACATAATCTCTTGCTGCCCTGGTTAGGGTTTTTGATTCGCAGTGACTCCTGCTCACGATTTCAAGCGCTAAATCGTAAAGCTTAATGTTCTTGGCCGGTGCAAACTATTCCTGCGCCCCAAGAACGAATTCTTTTTTTGCTATCTTTTTGATTTTGAAAACAGCTTCACGCAAACGCTGACAAGCCAAGCCAGAACCTCACCAGTTACGGTTAGCGTTTACGGATAACAAGTGAGCCAATGGAATAACCTGCTCCGAAAGAACATATCACCCCCAGTTCTCCTGCTTTCAGATCTTTATGGTAAAGGTTGAACGCAATTATCGAGCCTGCTGATGCAGTATTTGCATATTCATCAAGCACGATGGGTGCTTCTAAAGGTTTTGGATCTCTACCCAATAACCGGCGCGCAATGAGATCGTTCATATTGATATTCGCTTGATGCAACCACCAACGTTTTACGTCTGCTACTTTTAGACCAATATTCTCCACTTGAGAGGTTAAATGTTCGACCGCCATTGGACACACTTCTTTGAAAACCCTGCGTCCATTTTGGCGAAATAATTTATCATCCGCGAATGGTTCTGAATCATCCGCATAAGACAAATAACCAAAGTTGGAACGTATATTATTCGAATACTGTGTTAGCGCTTGCGTACCTATAATTTCGTAGCTGTGCTCACTACTACAGGTTTGCGCTTCCTCTACCACTACCGCCGTGGCTACATCACCAAAAATGAAGTGGCCGTCTCGGTCTTTAAAATTAACTTGGGGCGTGGTGAGTTCAGGGTTAATCACCAATACACCTTTAGAAGAGCCCGCCGCTACTGCGTCATAAGCTCTGTGTAGGGCGAAGGTTGCGGCGGAACATGCCACCAACATATCGAAACCAACTCCGTTGATACCCAGTGCTTGCTGTACTTCAATGGCAATGGCCGGATAGGCACGTTGGGTATATGCACACGACACGACAACCATGTCTATATCGCTGGCTGTCTTGTTTGCTGCGGCTAGGGCTTTTTCTGCGGCATTCACCGCCATCTCTGCCTGATGCGATAACTCATCGTCGCCGCGAAGAGGCAGCAATGGCCGCATACGATTAATGTCGAGAATACCTGCTTTGCAGTAGGTATAACGCTGCTTAATGCCGCTGGCCTTTTCTATAAACTCGGCACTAGAAGAGGGCTTGGCCTCAACTTCACCACACTCGATCTGAGCGGCGAACTCTTTGTTGAACTGGGCAACGTAGCCGTTGTAGGCTTCTACCAATTCCTCATTGGTGACAAATTCTTCAGGCTTCCACAATCCTGCACCACTTATTACTACTGTCATATTTTGACCCTAAGGAATGGGTAAGTAACCCTTCTCATTGCCTTTGGTAAATACACCAACGGCGTCGTGCGCATGTAGGCTTTCGTGATGTTCTATGCGAACCCAAAAATCACACCAGCGCTCATCTTCTAACAAAGCAGACTTTAGCCTGCGACCCGCGTCTTCGACGAACATCAAATTCTCTCCGTTAAGACGTGCAAATTCTTGTTCATCCTCTCGCTTCACCGCTGCTTGCACAGGGGTTTTCAACTCTTCTTCGACTTTATTAATTAAGTCACTCAAGGGAAACTCATCCAGATCTGGCGTCAAGTTGACCAATATCTTAGCCGTACTACGTTGGCTGTGAGGGGTTGCTTTAATGCCTTCTTCGGTACCCAGCCAGGCCTTGACATCATTCACACTGACTTCACCGGTGCGGCCAAAGTCTTTTTCAAATTGCTGCTGTATCAACTGCCGGGCAAGGGCCGCAGAGCACGGACAAGTGGATGAATACTGAACTTCAACAGCCAGCTCTAATACAATCTCGCCGTTGATCAACGTACCTTTAACCATCACTGGATACGACGCCCAGCCTTGATTGTCACTGATTAGCGCGCGGCGGCGAATAAAATGGTCAAATTCGAACTGCACAAAGGCATTGGTACTCAAATCATGGTGCGACTCTAAGATAGTGCCCAGCAACATTTTAAGGCCAGCCGCAGTCAGCGGGCGAGTCTCCGCGTGCTCATCCAAAATGAGATAGAGGCGCGACATGTGAATGCCTTTGGCCATGGGGTCAGCTAGATTGACGTACACTTGAACCTTAGCCTGCACAGCCTTGCTGGTACCGCCATCTTTCACCAATAACGGCTGATGAACTTGACTCATGCCCACCCAATCTAGTGTGTCTTGGGCTTCGCTTAGAGATCTGCGCGCAATATCTGGCATGTTTTGGTTGGAAACAAGGGTGGGTTTACTCATGGATCAACCGCTTTACCAAAAAGGGCCACCGATTGTACACATTTAAGGAAATATGTGTTTTCGCCTTACTGTGAGTGGCCATCTCTACGCCAGGGTTTCATATTCCTCATCGGTGAGTGGACGAGCCTCCGCCTCGATCATGACAGGCAGACCATCACGAACCGGATAGGCCAAGCGACTAACACGGCACCATAACTCTTCCTCCTGCCTGCGAAAATACAAACTCGTCTTGCTGACTGGGCAGACAAGAATTTCTAGTAATTTTGAGTCCACAGAAACCCTCAGAGAATTTATTGAGTGGAGATTTTACTCAATCTTGCACAACTTAGTAGTTAACAAACGGATCTTTCAGAACGATTGTTTCATTGCGGTCTGGACCGGTCGAAATAATATCTATGGGTGCCCCAACAGCTTCTTCTATGCGCTTGATATAACGCTTTGCATTTTCGGGTAGCTCGTCAAAAGTTGACAACCCCACAGTTGATTCGTGCCACCCCGGTATATCTTCATAAACAGGTTTAAGCGCCGAGTAGTATTCGCTACCAAACCGAGCAGACCCTTTGCCTCCATCTGGGTCTTCATAAGCCACACAAATACGTAGAGTCTCGAGCCCGTCAAGAACATCGAGCTTGGTCAGGCACAGGCCTGATATTGAGTTAATTTGCACAGCCTGGCGTAATGCCGTGGCATCAAACCAGCCACAGCGCCTTGGTCTGCCTGTGGTAGATCCAAATTCGTGGCCTTTTTTTGCAAGACGATCACCGGTTGTATCAAACAGCTCTGTCGGGAAGGGCCCGGACCCTACCCGTGTAGAGTATGCCTTGGTAATTCCCAGCACATAATCTAAGTAGCGAGGACCAAACCCGCTACCCACTGCTGTTCCTCCCGCGGTGGTATTCGAAGAGGTAACAAAGGGATAGGTGCCCAGGTCTATGTCAAGTAACGCACCCTGTGCACCTTCAAATAACAGGTTCTCGCCGCGCTCTCTCAAACTGTGTAATAACGGTACCGCATCACAAACCATGGGTTTAATTTGCTCTGCCACCTGCGCACAATTATCGAGGGTTTGCTGAAAATCGACTTCAGGCTTTTTGTAGTACTCGCGCAATTGGAAGTTGTGATACTCCATCACTTCGGCCAACTTGGAAGCAAACTCCTGCCAATAAAACAAGTCACCCAGACGAACCCCGCGGCGAGCTGCCTTATCCTCGTATGCCGGGCCAATGCCACGCCCAGTGGTGCCAATTTTTTGAGAACCCCTGGCTTCTTCTCGTGCCAGATCTAACTGCACGTGATAGGGCAAAATGAGCGGGCACGCTGCGGAAATTTTAAGACGCTCGCGCACCGGCACACCTCGGGCCTCTAATGTTTCGACTTCTGTTAACAGTGCGTGCGGTTCTATCACCACACCATTACCAATCACACATAATACGTCGGGGCGAAGAATGCCTGATGGAATAACGTGCAATACTGTTGTTTCGCCATCTATTACTAATGTGTGGCCGGCATTGTGCCCACCCTGAAAACGAACTACCGCAGCCACATTGTCAGTGAGTAAATCTACTATTTTACCCTTTCCTTCATCACCCCATTGGGTACCGACGACAACCACATTTCGTCCCATTTTTCTCAATGTCCTGTTAGTTGAATAGAGTTAATTAACGTCTGACGTGAACATACTAGCCACGACTACACATCTGTAATTTGCCACTGCCCTTGGTTTTCGACCAGTGTCCTGGTACACCCCTTAGGTGGCAGTTCATCCGGTGAAAGCGCCATTTTAACGTTGACACCAGCTAGTCTTAATTCATCTACGTATGACCGCAATGCGAGGGCTTGGTCTAACAAGCTGGGTGCAACATAGGGAGCAAACACTGCTGGTGTAGCGCTAGCATTAGTTTCCAACAATATTTTTAAGTTGGTGTCGAAACCTGTAGCCGGTCGCGGACGGCCAAAGGCTGCGCCGATGCCGTCATAACGACCACCTTGCGCCAGCGCACTCCCGTGCTCAGGATGATAAACAGCGAATACCGGACCATTGTGATATCCATAGCCAGAAAGTTCAGATACATCCAAGCGGATATCTACATCAGCGACAGAGCTTAAAATAATTTCTGTTAGCTCTTCTAATTGATCTAATGCATCAATTACCCCCGCAGGCGCGTTGTTCAACCGCTTACGAATATCTTCTAAGCGATCGACTCCACCCATCAACATAGGTAGATCGGTCATCATCTCACCAAGCCCACTGTTGGGTAATTGCGCACGAATATCGGCTTGAGACTTACGTTGAACGTTAGAAAACAGAGCGGCTTGGGCTTGCGGGTCTAGATCACCTGCCGCGATCAACGCATCCACCAAACCTCTATAAATGCCCATGTGGCCAATCAGCAGCACTGGATGTTCAATATTGGCAACACAAACCGTTTGTAACATGAGCTGAATAATTTCCGCATCTGCGGCCAATGAAGCGGCCCCAAATATTTCTGCACCTGCTTTGAATGGTACACGCGAAGTATGCGCAATTTGTGGATGGGCAAATACAACATTACCGGCATAACACAACCTACGCACGTCATCGGTGACTAGGCTGTGAGCATCAATACGCACCGCTTGGGATGTCATATCAGCACGCACACCCAACTGCTGACCAGAATCTTGGTCCACAACCTTTAGAGTTTGCAGGTCTAAATCTTCGCCGCTACCTACCAGCAGTGCGTCAAGGTACTCAATAACCGGAGGATCAACGTATTCGAAACCCCAAGAAACGAATAAATCGAGAACCTTGCGGCGAAGCATTTCCAGCTCCCATGCCGCAGGCGGCAGCAACTCGTCGACGCCATGGGGCAGGCGCCAGGTTGTCTTCATAGAATTACGAGTTTACGTTACACAGAAAGTTCTAGGTTTCGAATCAACCATCACCTTTGTTCAAATACTGGAAAAATTCACTGCCCGGATCCAATACCAACAAATCACTTTTATCACTAAAGACCTTAGTATAGGCATTGATACTGCGATAAAACTTATAAAATTCCGGGTCCTTATTAAAAGCAGATGCGTACAACGAGGCAGACTTTGCATCGCCGTCTCCACGCAACAACTCACTTTCACGATACGCCTCAGCCTCTATGACAACTGCCGTGCGATCTGCACCCGCGCGCACGGCCAGCGCCTCTTCTTTACCTTCAGCTCGATACTGGCGCGCCTCAATTTCTCGTTCAGAATTCATCCGTTCGTACACTGCTTCGGATACTTCAGTGGGTAAGTCGATGCGCTTAACCCGAACATCAATCACTTCAATTCCATAGCCACGCATCACTTTGTCTAGATCATTGCGCAATTCTGACATCAGCTGGTCTCGTTCTCCAGAAATGACTTCGTGCATATCACGGCGGCTGATTTGATTGCGCAAGCCTTCATTAACCCGCTCTTGGAGTAAGCGTTGGGCGCGAATCATTTCAAAAGAAGCGCTTTCATAGAAACTGGGTAAATCAGCTACACGCCACTTTACGAACGAATCTACGATCAACGGCTTCTTCTCTAGTGTGTAATAGACTTCTGGCGTTGAATCCAGCGTCAGTACTCTTGCATCAAAGCGCTTAACTTGTTGCGCAATAGGCATTTTGAAATGTAATCCAGGCTGCAGATCACCTTCTTCTAAATTACCAAACTGCAGTAAAATGGCGCGCTCTGTTGCATGTACCGTGTATGCCGACTGAGAAATCAGTAGCACCAACATTAGCGCAATAAACAAACCTACCAGCATTTTCATTGACATGATTGTCTCCTCGTTTCCCTAGTTGCCACGAACCCGACCGCTACTCGAGCGGCCAGAGTTTGCTTGCCGTAGAATTTGCTCTACTGCCCTATCTATTGCTTCCTGCTCAGTCAGCGAACTGTCGCCGCTGCTTCTGTTTCTCAGTTGATCAAGAGGTAGATACATCATGTTATTGCCTCCCTCTACATCAATCATAATCTTGCTTGAGTTTGCAAATACGGATTCCAAAGCGTCAATGTAGAGCCGATCGCGCGTTACCTCCTTGGCGAGACTATATTCAGTCAGTAGCTTTTCGAATCTTTGTGCTTCACCATCAGCCTGGGCAATCACTTGGTCACGATAGGCATTTGCTTCCTCGATCTGACGTCGCGCTTGGCCTCGAGCCTCTGGAACTACCTGTTCAAGATAGGCTGTGGCTTGATTGATAAAACGTTGCCGATCTTCTTTCGCTTTTTGTACGTCATTAAACGCATCTTGCACCTGAGTGGGTGGCGCGCTTTGGTCGATATTCACTTTGCGCACAAATATGCCCGTACCATAACTGTTCAAGTACTGTTGTAGGCGTGTTTGTACTTCTGCAGCAATCGCCTCACGACCATCGGTAATCACTTGGTTCATAGTGGAACTACCAGCCACATGACGTAAAGCACTCTCGGTGGCGTGACCGAGGCTGCCCATCGGATTGCTCACATTGATCAGGTACGCCACCGGATCATCTACTACCCATTGCACGGTAATACTCACATCAACGATGTTCTCATCCGTGGTCAACATCAGTGATTGATGACTGAGCGATTGCACTTGGGTGACATTTACAATTTCGACTTGATCAATAATCGGTGGATTCCAATGTAGCCCGGGTTGCTGGAGATCATCTACGAGTACCTCACCGAAGCGAAATACCACACCGCGTTCCTGTTGGTCTACCTGATAGATGCCGGTAAAGCCATAGATGGCTAACAGCACAAATCCGATTAAGCCAATCATACTACCGGACAAACCACTACCCGAACGACCACCGCCGCCACCTTTTCCACCGAAGATACCCGACAACTGCGACTGCAGCTTACGAATCGCTTCATCCAAATCTGGTGGACCTTGATCGCCCCGGTTTCCCCAAGGGTCTTTATCACCGCCACCCGGCTCATTCCACGCCATGTTTGTCTCCGTTAATTTTCTTCATCGACCGTGAGTTGCGCGTAAAGAAACTCGCGGTGTCTTTTCAAGTTCTGCGATCATGTGTGTATCTGCCTGCAAGGTCAATTGCAATGATCCATCTTCTAAAAGTTGCTCATCTAAAACAGCACCGGCCTCATACAACCAAGCACGAGTACGTCCATCAGTCGAATCAATACGAACTTGATGAGGGGCAACCACTCCAAGTTTATCACCAATCTGTGCCAACAGGTCAGTTATACCCACCCCTGTAAGCGCACTGACCCTAGCAGCAGACTGACCAAAGTGATCACTTTCCTTTAACAAATCTATTTTGTTGAATACCAGCAATTGTGGCATATCAACCGCACCGATATCTTGCAACACTTCGTTCACCTGTACGATACGTTCTTCCCACATCGGGTCCGACGCGTCGATAACATGTAGCAATAAATCGGCTCGGACCACTTCTTCCAAAGTGGCTTTGAACGCCTCTACCAAGGCATGCGGCAGCAGACTGACAAAGCCAACTGTGTCAGCCAGTACTACGTCTTTGAGCCCTGGAATTGCTAGCGCTCGGACCGTGGGGTCGAGGGTGGCAAACAGCTGGTCTTCGGCATATACCGAGGAATTAGT
>JAADHW010000108.1 GCA_013151695.1 Gammaproteobacteria bacterium | reverse complement strand
GTCAGCGTTGCACCACAAACCCAGCGTATAGAGGTGGACAAGAGAGCCGTCGCTACCTGTCACCCATGATTATGAATTCAATCCGTTAGCCTGGGGGTACTGTGCGCAAATCAGGCAACTGATAGCCCTTGGCATCCAAATCGGCACGCACCACCTTCTTATTCATTTTTCCGGTAGAGGTTAGGGGGATACTGTCAACGTATAGAACATCATCCGGCAACTGCCATTTAGCAAATGCGGTTGCGCAATGTTCGATTACTTGTTCGGCTGTGACCTGCGCGCCCTCTTCCAATATAATTAGCGCCACCGGACGTTCGTCCCACCGAGGATGTGGCTGAGCGACCACACAAGCCTGTGCAACCCCCGCCAACGCAACAATATGGTTTTCTAAGTCAACAGAAGAGATCCATTCACCACCACTCTTCACCAGGTCTTTGGAACGATCACTGATAATCAAATATTCCTCAGCATCGATTTTCCCCACATCACCTGTGATCAGCCAACCTTCATGAAATTTCTCGGGTTGCGGATCATTATAATATTCGGAACAAATCCAAGGACCACGAATAAGAATTTCTCCCACAGCTTCGCCGTCATGGGGTAAGGGATTGAAGTCTTCGTCGAATATTTCCAGCTCAATACCCGGCATCAGTTGGCCGGCTTTAGCAACGTTTTCAAACTGTTCATCTTCAGAGAGTTCGAGTTGCGATCTTTTCATCACTCGTCGCGACAAAGTAGCCAAGGGAGAGGTTTCAGTCATACCCCAACCCTGGATCATTTCTACACCCAAAGTATCCCAGTACCAACGAATCAGTGAAGGCGGAGGAGAACTTCCACCACAGGTCAGACGCGAAAGTTGTGACAGGTCATATTGGGATGGCTGCGCTTCGTACAACCCCTTAACACCTTGCCAAATCGTCGGCACGCCAGCCGACAAAGTCACCCCTTCACTCACCATCAAATCGAGCAGGCGCACTGGGTCCATAAACCGATGTGGCATGACCTGCTTACATCCCAGCATCAAAGCCGACCAGGGAATACCCCATCCCATAGCGTGAAACATTGGCACAATGCCACAGATTGTGTCTGTAGCTGAAAGCGCCATGGCGTCGGTCATACATTGCGCCATGGTATGGAGGTACTGAGAACGGTGTTCATATTCCACACCTTTTGGGTTGCCCGTAGTACCACTGGTGTAGCACAAGCCCAAAGGGGAATTCTCATCAATCTTGGGCCAATCATATTGGCGGGGTTTGCCTTCAATAAACGCTTCATAATCTACTGGATTGGGTAGATTGGTAGACCAACCTTCGAAACCTTCTTCTGTGGCTACGATGACCCTTTCTACACTTGGCATTCGATCTTTCAATAGTTCTAGCAGCGGCAATACATCAGCGTCGACAATAATCAACTTGTCTTGCGCATGACCAATGATGTATGCCAGGTCTTTATCTGAAAGCCGCACATTCAGTGTATGCAACACCGCACCCATGCCAGCACAAGCGTGGTACGCCTCTAAATGACGAGAACCATTCCACATAAATGTGGCCACCCGGTCGCCTACTTTTACCCCAGCGTCTGCAAGTGCATGTGCAAGTTGATGCGCACGGTCTCGTGTTTCTTTATAAGTTTGCCGACGAACGCCGGTAGTAGTAGCCGTGACTATTTCTTCGTTGGGCGCAACTTTAGCGCCACGATCTAGAATTGACCCCATCAACAAAGGCGTATGTTGCATCGCCATTGCGAGCCCTCCCCATAATATTTTCTAAAGTATGCTTACGCGAAAGGGTAAAGCTTAGCACGTTGTACGAGCTACAATCTCGTCCCTAACATAATCTGGAAAACGATATCCGAAGCGCTTTTGTTGTCTAAATCTTCGATCAGCGCAAAGTCGAGCCACAGTGTTCGGGTAAGACCTACCCGCCCGCCTATCGTGCCGAGTACTCCGCCATCTGCTACCAACGGATTGCCCGTTCGCAGCACATTACTGTGCGCATCTAATTGAGCATGCAGCTCAAAGCGCGGGTGCAGGGGTAGCTGAATACCAACATGACCAATACTAACCCAACTTTCTTGATCTTCAGGAATAAGCTCGCCCTCACCAAGAAAACTCAAACCTCCCGCCAAGCTAAAACGCAGATTAAAATTGCTCAAAGGCAAGCTGTATTCATACTCACCCCATATCGATATATCAGTGCCTTCCGAGCCTGACAAATCGCCAACATTCCCAGTCGGCAACTTGATTTGTCCTCGTATAGCCAGCGCATCACGTTCGGTGTTTATCAATTGGTAACCAACAAACCCACGCACATCACCCAGCGCGCGGCGGCTGTCACTAAAGTCTGCGTAAACCACACCCCTAGATCTTAACAAGTAATCCAGACGTCCCCGCGACGCAAGCGAGCGTTCACCATCGGGTAGGCCAAACAATTCATGGAACTCATCTACCAGCCCGTCTAGTCCGCCACCCGTGTGCACTACATGGGGTATTTCAACCCCCCACTCCAAACCCTCCTGCCAAAGACCACGCATGCGGTAGCTGGACAGGTAGCTTTCGCCATCAAAAAAGGCAAATGTGCCTTGACGATTATCGCTTTGAAAGTTGTTGGCAGCTTCTAAATTGAAAGAAATCTCTTTAGATCCAGTTAGAACCCGGGCACCAATCATTCTGGGTAAGCCATAAAGCTGCACAATAGGGCTGACGTTACGCACCCGCAGCGGACCACCCGGCAAATCATAGCCAGAGCTTTGAGCCCAACCGGGTTGCGGTAGATGAAGACAAATAATTGTTATCAGTAAAGCGGATAAACGCACTGTAAATCCCATGTACAGATCGGACCAAATTTAGGAGGGCAATTTATACCAAAGCAGGCCTTACAGAAACGCTGAGACCCGCACAATAAACGACCCAGAGGCGTACCCGGTTCACATTTTTTGATGCCAATACCACACCTCCCGTTAAAACGAGCAAATAGGTACACTGAACTCACACAACAACTAGCTTTTTTGGGGGAAGGATGTCTAAAGACAGCGAAGCATGGCTTGCGCAGGTTAGTGAAACCATCATCGATCCAGCACGCGAAATTGTCGATCCGCATCATCACCTATGGCGTCGCAAAAATTGGACCTACGAACTGGCCGAACTGTGGGCTGATACCGGAGCCGGCCACAACGTTGTACAAACCGTTTATCTAGAGTGCGGATCCAAATATGACAAACAAGCACCAGAACACCTAAAACCCATTGGTGAAACCAAGTATGTGGTTGGCATCGCCAAAGCCTCTAGTGAAGACAAAAACCAAGCCAGCATCGCGGCAATTGTCGGCCGAGCAGACCTCGCCCATGACCAGTTGGAAGAAGTGTTGGACGCACACGAAGAAGCTGGCCAAGGTTTGTTTCGTGGCATTCGCCACACTGGGGCCACAGACCCTCACCCAGAAGCTTTAAGTATCCCGGGCCAAGCACCCGAAGGTTTGTACGCTATGGACGAGTTTCGCCGCGGTGTGGCTCTGCTAGGTGAGCGCGGCTATAGCTATGACACTTGGCACTACCACCACCAGAACAAAGATTTTTATGAATTAGCAAAAGCAGTTCCTGGAACACCCATGGTGTTAGATCATTTCGGTACGCCCCTTGGGGTTGGACCATATGCAGACCAGCGAGAAGAAATTTTTGCAATCTGGAAAGACGACATTGCAGCGTTAGCAGAATGTCCTAACGTAATGGCGAAGCTAGGTGGCTTAGCTATGCCTGACAACGGATTTGGCTGGCATCAACGCGACCTACCACCCACATCTGATGAATTCGTAGAGGCTCAAGCGCGCTACTACCACCACGCAATAGCGTGCTTTGGCCCCCAACGCTGTATGTTTGAAAGTAACTTCCCCGTTGACCGGTTATCTATAAGCTACCCAATACTCTGGAACGCCCTAAAGAAGATTGCTCAGCAATACGCTGACGCAGATCAGCAGTTTATGTTCAGCGAAACCGCACGGCGTTTCTATCGAATCTAAGTGACGCCCTCTTATCGATGCACTTGCAAGTTGTTGCACTTTCAAATTATTGCACTTTCAAGTTGTTGCACCTTCAAGGGTTTGCGTGGAGGTTGCATAATGACGTTCAGCTAACCATAGATAGACGCTGGGCAATATAAAGAGCGTAAATGTTGTGCCTATGAGCATACCGGCAACTAATATTATGCCAATACTATTTCGCGCTTCCGCACCCGCTCCTGACACCATTACTAAGGGGAAATGCCCCATCACCGTCGCTCCGGTAGTCATCAACACCGGCCTTAGGCGCGTGGACGCAGATTCCTTGATCGCTTCAAGTTTGCTCATTCCTTGCATTTGCATTTGCCGAGCAAACTCCACCACCAGGATTGCGTTTTTCGCAATCAACCCTACCAAGGTGATAAAACCTACTTGAGAATAAATATTTATTGTGGTCCAACCAAAAAAGGTGAACGCTAACGCGCCAGAAATTGCTAATGGGGCCGAGCCAACAAGCACCACTAACGGGTCTCGAAAGCTATTAAATTGAACCGCCAAGGCGAGGAAAACAAACACCAAAGAAAGTCCTAACACGCCAATCAAAGTATTTCCTTCCACTCGCAACTGTCTCGACTCACCGGCATAGTCAATACTATATTCTGGCGGCAGCACGTCATTCGCAGCCTGCTCAAGCACAGAAAGTGCTTGCTCCTTGGTGGTGCCGGGTATCACCCCACCAGTTATTCGAAAGGCATTGTTTTGTTCGAATTTACCCAACACTCTGGGCGCCACGGTATCGCGCAGGCTAGCAAGGGTACTCAAAGGCACTAAATCTCCCGCGGGCGTGCGTATTTTTAAATTGAGTAGGGCTGTCGGATTTAGCCGATTAAAGTCCTCCACCATGGGAATGACTCGATACGCCTTACCGTGATAGTCGAATCGATTAACAAAATTACCAGACAAAAACACCGCCAACTGCCGACTGACTTGCGCCACATCCATACCCAAATCTGCGATTCGTTCACGATTTAGTTCAAACTTAGCTTGCGGTAAATCTATGCGCAAGTCTGTATCGGCAAACATAAACACACCACTTTTCAGGGCTGCATTTATCATTTCAATTGAGTACGGCAACATCTCATTGGCACTGTCTGGGGACATCACCACTAACTCTACATCCATGCGGCCCGCAGTAGGCAATGCCGAAGCCAATAAGGGGAAAGCACGGATACCTTGAATTTGGGATAAGTTACGAAACGCCATGGGCATCATTTCATGTACTGACATGTCACGGTCGTTAAAGTCTACAAACTGCATTCCGCCAAATGCGCCAGAGCCAAACAGCACTTGCCACATCTCGGTAGAACCTGGCAACGCTAACATGACGTCCACCACCTCATACATATAGCGTTCTGTGTAATCTAACGACGCTTCCGGTGGCGCTATGACCACCACGCGAATTGCACTTTGATCTTCTCTCGGCGCCAGTTCACTCTGAGAAAAAAGGAAAAATGGCACAGCCAGCAACATGATAAAAAAAGCCACGAACAATACTTGACCATTACGACACAACAATTTATCGAGCAGCACACGGTAGCGTTCTTGCGCTGCACTAAAAAGGTTGTTCACAAAAATTGTGAAGCGCGACTCATCAGCTCGTCTCGAATTCACATACCCACTCATCACCGGCGACAAAGTCAGGGCAACAAAACCAGAAATAATCACAGCTATGGCCAGAGTGAAGGCGAACTCTTTAAACAAAACTCCAGTTAAGCCAGACAGAAACCCTATTGGGGCATAAACAACCGCCAAGGTTAGTGTCATGGCGATGATGGGGGCAAACAACTGTCGTGAGCTGGCTAGCGCAGCTTCATATCGACTCATACCGTTGCGCATATAACGGGCGACGTTCTCCACCACTACTATCGCATCATCAACCACTAACCCTACTGATAACACTACAGCCAACACGGTTAATAAATTCAGCGAAAAACCCATGATGCTCATCGCCCCTATGGCACCCAGAAGCGATATGGGGATGGTGACCAGCGGTACCATCGCGGTTCGCAGCGAGCCCATGAACAACACAACTACCAAACCGACCAACAGCACAGTTTCTGCCAGGGTAATGAATATTTCCCGCAAAGCATTACGCATATAAGTTGTTACATCGTAGCCAATCGAAATTTCCAGCCCGTCGGGTAAATCCTTATTTATGCGATCGAGAATGAGGTACATCTCATCTGCGATCTCAATCTCGTTGGCGCCTGGCAGCGGCCAAACTGAAATAAAGATGGCAGGTTTCTGTGTGGTGCGGGCTGTACCTCTAGGTTCAACAGCACCCAATGCAACGCGCGCCACATCTCTAATTCGAATCAACGCGCCCTCGGTTTGGCGAATAACCAAGTCTTCAAACTCAGCCACATCATGCAAGCTCGTATCGATTAACAGATCAATACGACGTTCGGAATTCTCGCTGGAACCAATGGTGCCTATCATGTTGTTGCGCGTGAGCGCAGTAGTCACATCTTGGGCACTGATGTTAAACACAGCCATTCGATCTGGGTCGAGCCAAATGCGCATAGCTGGTTCACGCCCACCTTCTAACAAAACTTCTTGCACCCCAGAAATCGCAGCGAGCTGGGGGTTAATGCGACGCACAAGGAAATCGGTAATCAATGCACGATTCATATCGGGTCGAATAGGCACATCTAAATACCAACCTGCCTGCGGACGATCTGCTCGTCGCACGCGTACTGCCGGGTCTTCAGCACCGGCGGGTAGTTCAAAACGTATTTGACTGAGTCGAGTATTTAATTCTGCCAAGGCGTCAGTGCTGTCAACGTTGAGTTTTAGCCATGCAGTAACCAGGCTATTTCCAGCACTGGTCTGTGAATCGACATAGTCGATACCCGGTATAGAGGTCGCAGCACGCTCAATAGGTTCTGTGACAAAACCTTGCACGGTCGCTGCTGAAGCACCAATATACGGGGTACTTATTTCCAGCGACGAACTTTCTATCTTGGGGTATTGCAGTACCGGTAACTCTATCGCTGCGCGCACACCAATCAACACCAATACCATCGAAATAACAATTGCCACAACGGGTCGTTCAACAAAAATATCAGTTATACGTGGAGTGGTGGCAGTTCTAGGCAGCAGGGGTGGGTCCATATTAATGCCCGACCAGCCTTGCTTGAGCCTCTGTACTTGCTGCATGAGCCTGCACCAAGGAACCGTCACGTAATTTGAATGCACCAAGAGCTGCAATTGGTTCGCCTACCTGCAAACCTGAAATCACCACCACTAAGTCTGCGCTTTGATCAGGATCAACAATATTGCTAATGACAACCGGTCGCTTCTTTGCCCGGGTTTTACGTTCGCCGTTTTCGACCACTTCGGTTAGGACATATACCGACGATCCAAACGCATCTCGCCGCACCGCCGTGGCGGGTACAACGGTAGCCGTTATAGTATCGTTCAACACTATACTGACATTGACCAACATACCGGGCAAAAGTAGCGTGTCTGAGGATGGCAGTTCAGCCCTTAGGGTAAGGTTACGCGAGCGTACATTGACCGAAGCTGCTCTAGCGATCACCGTTGCAGATAAAGCCTGCGTGTTTACTTGCGACGAGACTTTCACAATGCTGCCGACGTTGAGGTTTGCATGTTCTTGAGGCAGAGAAAAGTCTATCCATAATCGATCTGTTAGACCGATGAGCTCTGCAACCACATCACCCGCATCTAGATACTGACCCGGCTCCAACTGGTGCAAACCGGCCAGCGCAGCAAACGGAGCGCGAAGCGTCTTCTTGTCAATCAAGGCGGCCAGAGCACGAACCCTTGCACCCGCACCTTCAAATTGAGCCAGAGCCTGATCACGAGACTCAACAGAACCCGCCCCAGATTTTACCAATCGAGCACTGCGATCGAGCGCCAGCTTAGCAATTTGCTGAGTTGCCCGTGCCTCAGCAAGTTGCGCAATTTCTTCCGAAGTATCAAGGCGCAACAACACTTGGCCTGAATTCACTTGCGCGCCAGGGGCAAAGCCAACAAAAACAATACGCCCGTTTAACTCACTTCGAACCGCGGCTGATTGCGATGAGACAACTTCCCCGGTAACAGTAAGACTCGGCGTACGCGGAATTTGCTCAACAACATACAACTCGACCGCTTCAACAGGCTCCGGGAACGCTTTGCCTTGGGCAATACTCGCCTGAATTTCGCTGTACTTATATAAGCCAAGCGCAGCAGCGACAGCAACGCAAACAACAACAACCAAGAGCCAACTTAACCACTTCATGTCACTCTGTTTCTTTTGACCAGAGCGAGCAGTCTACACCATCACGTCGACTGCTGAATCAACCGCCGAGAAACGACACGTCTTCGTACAACCCAAAGCGAACACATAGCCACCAGCAAGCCCAGCCAAACCCCAGGTTCCGGCGCGCCATAACCCGTCATAGCCATACCCCCACTATTCGAGGGGGCTTGGTTATAGGCGAGTTTTGACACGCCGGAGACCTTCGGCAGGGCCACATCCGCATGAGCACTATTTTCAGGTTGAAGGTTATAAATCTGTTTCGAAACGGCGACAAAGGCGGTCCATCTCGTGGCCAGCTGATAACTCAGCCCAAGCTGCGTAATCCCAGCCTTCAAATTGTCATTGCTGACTTGATCTTTTCGCATCGCGACTGGGGTAACAAAAGTATGCATACGATCAGCAACCGCTGTTCTTGCCCACAGTTGTCGAATTGTCTTTCGCTTTTCGAAATTATTTAGGTTAAGCGGTATCTTCATCTGTGCGTGTTGGTTTGTAGAGCGGCCATTGATCTGTAAATGCCCCTTTGAAGGATTTCTAAAGCGTCCGGTTATACGTATGGAATCACCCACATATAGATCTGGAATGCGTGATGGCAGCACATCTGTCACCTCTATATCACCCCAATCAACTTCAATATCAGCCAATACAGGAGTTTGTAATTTAGCCACCAATGCCTTCGCCACTTGCCCAACACTTTCTTCAGAACGTGTTGGATCAAAGTAACGAGTAAAGCCACCGCCCACCCTGCTAAGCTCGTTCAGCAAATATCTGTTAACCCCGGCACCCACGCCAAAAGCAAACATCCGAGACTTGCCAAGAAGCTGCTCAACCAGTTGCAATACTTCCATTTCGTTACCAATGTAGCCATCTGTTAGGAAAATGATATTACGAATTGCCTGTTTAGGTATGGGTGGAGAGAGTGCCTGCTCGATGCCTGCCGTCATGACCGTTCCCCCACTACCAAAAAGAGATCTTGTATAGGCAAGGCCACGGGCAATATTGGCTGCAGTAGCAGGTAGCGAAACAGTCGAAAATTCTGTCGCTAAATCACTAAACCGAATGATACGAAAGGTATCTGTCGGCCGCAGGGCAGCTAACGCTTGTGACATAAACAATTTGCTCGCTTGCATAGGCAAACCACCCATCGACCCCGAACAATCCAATAAAAAAACCATTTCACGCGGCAATACCTGGGTGTCCGCCAATTTTTCTGGCGGTTCTATGAGCAAGCTAAAATACCCGCCTTCACCGACCTCCCAGTGGGTTAGAATGCCGGCATTCTCAACTTCTCCGTCTATTCGGTAGCGCAACACAAAGTCTTTGTTATCTATGACCTTGCCCGCTGTAAATGTAATGTGCTGCTGAGTAGAAGAATGGTCTGTGACACTGATCTGATGAGTACTGCTGGTGGTCGATTGCAGTGGTAAGGGTGCTTCCAACTCAATGTCTAAGCTCACCCGTTCTGCAATAATTTCCTTGGGCAAATGCACACCGGCAGTTGCCGGATAAACCGGGAGGGTCGAAAACTCCCAGGATCCCGGGGGTTTTACAACCTGGCTTGTAACCCTTGAATCCTGCAGATCGCTGTTCTGATGACCCGTCACGGTACCATTTGGTTGAAAGCGTGGCCCAACCACCAGAGGCACCACCAATTCGTAAGCGCCATCAATTTTTGGTACCACCTGAACATATTGAATATCAACTTCAATCGGCACACCGGGCATCAAGTTGGCAATCTTTTGAGTAAACATATTGGGCCGGTGTTGCTGCAACAACGAAGCAGCCTTGCCCTGCTTCTTGGCTGCGGAGAATATTTTCTTGGCTTGTTGAATTTCTCGAATTTCAGCCGTAATCATTTCATTGCCAATCCGCATGGTCATCGCATGCACCGCGGCATTGCTGTTTAACGGAAACAGATAGCGAGCGTTCATGGGTTTGTCGTAGGGGTTTTGAAAGGTTTGTTTGAGTGTGATTTGAGCGATGTCACCATGAATGACAACACTATATTCACTGCTAAGGGCGGCAAAGTAGACCACTTCCCCCGCAATTGTCCCCTCGATAGATCCCGCCAACTTATCAATATCATTGGTACTTATAGCCGCGCCTACTGGGCCAGACAAGCCAACGGACAGTACCCACAAAACAGTCCAAACACCGACCTGGAATAGGCTCTTCATATTAAGTCTCCTGGCTCAAGTTATACGCTCGGTTCATAGACGCCATCCACGCCCTGGTTTTTAATTCATCCAAATTATCTTCACGGGGCACAATGCGTTGAACCATGGTCCAACGAGTTTGTGGCGCTTGAAACCAGCGCCAAACCACTTCAGCAACGCTACTGGCAGTGTCCCCGTTGTCTGCTAGGTAAGAAACGTAGACATCAAAGACAGAGTTATCTTCCCGTCGTGTGGCCGCATAAATGGTAGAGCTCATAACATGATCTGTGCCTAGCAGCCGCACATCAAAGCCGGCACTGGTGAGGCAAATTGTCGGATCATGTAAGTGCCGTAACGGCGATGCGGTGGTCACCAACAACAACCCATACGGTCCATAGCTGACACGCTTGGCGCCACCACCATATTGACTGAAGTAGGTCTGCTCCAAACTTGATAGAGGGTGTTCAACCGCAGCAAAGTTCGCGACCACCAATGGCGTTGATGGCGGTATCAAGGTAGGGGACGAATCTACTGGTTGCGGTTTAAGCGTGCCGATGCCCAACGCAAAGACTAAAAACATTATCGAAAATGACACTTTCAGCGTTGGGTGAGAAATTGCGAGCAGACGTGGATAGCGAAAACGGCTAACGCCTACAGAGGGTTTTGTTGGTAACAACTCTCTTTTCGATGACACAGTCAAGACCCAAGCCACCAAAATGGAACTTACCCCGGCAACTATCACTAACCCTATAAGGGTATGCGGCAGCGGCGCCATGACATCTAAGCCAATGTCCTGTTGGTAAACAATTCCAACCGCCAGTACCGCAATACGCACACCATTGCCTAACAGCGACAGCGACAGCCAAAGGAACAATCCCTTATAGACCATCCTATGATCAGGACGCACTGCACAAAAAAGTCCCACCAATACCAGAGCTGAGAGTGATAGAAGTTCTGATCCAGAGCATGGCAAGTCAACCAACACGTCGCGGCCTGCCAAAGTGATACGCACACCCTCGCATGCAAGGTCGGAAAAAAATGGCGCAAGTAAGGCGCAACTGACCTGAGCGGATACTAACTGGAGCCCATATCCAAACACACGCTGAAGCATAGGTTCAATGGGCAAACTAAAAGCAAACAAGACTGCCAGCCAGAGGGGCGATAAACTGCGTTGCCGTACATCTACGCCAGCAATACGCGCGATCGCATAGACATCAACACACAACAACAAAGCACCAACAACATTGATGTCCAACAGCTGTGATACCAAGCGGAGTATCGCGGACACCAGCAATAACAGCCAGGTTGCTGGCGTAGTGCGCGCGCGCAACACTGGAGAACTGCACGACCAAAGGAAAAAGCCAACAGTCAAACCAAAGGCGACAACCCCGGTACCCTCATACCCGGGCTGGTACCAAGTTTGAAAAAGCCAAATAGCAGGTTCGATGGCAATCACCGTGGCCCCGGCTATTAGGCAGAACAGGACAGTTCGGTTATAAAAATGTGGCGGGAAATGTTCTACATAAGACATGGATTGAACTTTGCCAAACGGATAATTCAAAACTGCCCACAAAGCTCGCAATTTAGACAGCGAAAATGTGCAATTTTTGCGCAATCTCCTCCATATTGGCCCACGCTTTCTTCGAAGCGCGTACAATCTCACCATGCAAAGCGTGCTTGTCGTTGACGACGACCCTCATATTCGAGAAGTGGTTGTATTCACCTTACAACAAGCTGGCTATGCAACCTTTACTGCTGCAGACGGTATTCAGGCTATCGAAGTTCACCGTCGCCACGCCCCCGACCTCATTGTTCTCGATATACTGATGCCAGAACTCGATGGCCTAGCGGTATGCAAACAACTTCGAGAAATATCCCAAGTACCCATTGTTCTGCTTTCTTCTAGAGACGAAGAAGTTGATCGTATACTTGGACTAGAAATGGGTGCCGATGACTACGTCGGCAAACCATTTAGCCCACGAGAGTTACTGGCGAGAATAAAGGCAAACCTACGGCGTACACAGTCTAATGATCAACAGCCACGCATTCTCAAAGTAGATGATTACGTACTCAACCCAGACACCTACGAAATACGCTGGCAAGATGTGTTGTTAGACCTCACGCAAACTGAGTACCAGCTTTTACACACCATACTCAAACGACCCGATAGTGTTTTGTCGAGAGATGCATTGATGCAAGGAGCATATGACATTCGTCGTGTCGTAAGCCACAGAACCATAGACAGCCATATGCGTCGGCTTCGTAACAAATTAGACAACCGCAAGACGCCGGGAATTCGAACAGTGCACGGTATTGGCTATCGTCTCAAACGCGCATGAAACACAGGATCTCTCTACGTAGCCTCCTCATCGGCATCAACCTGGTTGTTTTTCTATTACCAGTTGCTGGCGTTCAACTCATGCGCCTTTACGAAAGCGCCCTAGTTCGCCAAACAGAGTCTGCACTTATCGCGCAAGCAGCCTTTGTTGCAGCGTTCTACCGATCTCTAATTCTTGAAGAGGGCACGCAAAACTGGCTTACAGTGACCCGACCTCTACCCAAAAATTCACTTCGAAGCACGCAAGGCTGGCTGCCACAACCTCCCACCCTAGACCTGGCCACTTCGCCTACGCTGCCACCCTTGCCTGATGGCACCAAAAGCGCAGCAGGAAACTCTTTTGCAACCCGCGTCGGAAAGCGCCTTATGCCGGTGCTTAAAGATGCTCAGCTGACAACTCTCGCAGGTATTCGAGTTGTAGATCCTTGGGGCGTCATCATTGCCAGTACTGGTAATGATGCGGGTCTGTCTATTGTGGATAGTCAGGAAATTAGTACGGCCCTCAGCGGTTTACCCGTTAGCACCATTCGGCAAAAAAACGAGCGGGTGGAAGTGACTACCTTGGGATCGGTAAGCCGTACAAGCCGTATTCGAGTCTTCGTTGCGACACCCATCATAATGCATGACCGCCTTGTCGGAGCAGTTATGCTATCGCGTACACCACCCAGCATTATTCAAGCCTTGTATGCAAAACGCTGGTTACTTCTGCAAGGTTTAGCGTTACTCATTGTTCTGGTTGTGGTGATGTCGCTCCTCACTTTTCGACTCATCGCCCGTCCTATTAGGCGCCTTGCCGATCAAACCACCAAGATTGCCCTGGGCGAGTTAACCGCGGCACAAGCTAGGCTCTCTCCAGAATTTCTCAAACCAAGAACTGTTGAGATTGCACGTTTGCAACAAGCCATATCCAACATGGCTGATGCCTTAGAGCAACGAGCCAATCATCTACAAGAATTTTCTCGACATGTGTCCCACGAGTTTAAAACGCCCATCGCCAGTATTCGCGCCGCTGTTGAAGTACTCCAAGATCACGGCAAGACCATGGACAACGAACAACATCAGCGTTTTCTGACTAACATCACAGACGACGCACTGCGTCTTCATAGACTGACGCAACGTCTTATGGATTTGACTAAGGCAGGCATAGTGGCACCCGCCTTAACCCTTATCAGCGTTCACCAAATAGTGCAGCAGCTCGCGCCTCAGTTCGACTCACAACTGACCGTCCTTAACCTCACCACCGACAGACCGGTTAAGACCAACGAAAGCGCACTATCAGCAGCGTTGGAGACTTTGTTAGAAAATGCGATTGAACATGGTGCCAGCGAAGTTAAGCTGTGGTTGCAAGATTCTCCACTCGAATCAGACAATCAAATTTGCCTTTTAATAGAAGACAACGGCACCGGCATATCTAAGGGTAACAAAGATCGAATATTCGAACCCTTCTTTACCACCCGTCGCGAGTCTGGGGGCACCGGCCTAGGCCTGACCATCGCAAGAACCTTAGTCCGCCAGGCACAAGGCGAACTATGCCTAGTTAACGAACTACCAACTACGTTTCAAATAACCCTTGCAGTGGCCGACTGATTGCGCAAAAAGTCTAAGTCTGCACCATCTTGCGTGCATTGCGCGCGAACTCTTCTGCAGCTTCGTTGTTCTGTTCCAAGTTTTCCACTTTCTGTGGAACTTGAACCCCTCGCTCACAGGCTGGACGTTCCCGCATGGCATCTCGCCAACGCTTGAGATGAACTAAGTCGTCACATTCGATCCCTGACCATTTATACGATCGCACCCAACACCAGTTGGCGATATCAGCTATGGAGTATTCTGCTGCCAACCACTCAGATTCTGCTAATCGATTGTCCAATACTTCAAACAATCGCCGCCCCTCATTTTGGTAGCGATCAATGGCAGGTTGGATTTTCTCAGGGAAATAGCGAAAGAAAACATTAGCCTGCCCCATCATGGGACCAATACCACCCATTTGAAACATCAGCCACTGCACTACCTCGCTGCGACCCTTCGCATCCCTGGGCATGAGTTGACCTGTTTTTTCGGCGAGGTACATCATGATGGCCCCGGACTCGAAAACCGCGAAATCACCTTGTTCTCGATCTACGATCGCGGGTATACGACCATTGGGGCACATCTTTAGGAACCATTCTTCCTTCTGCTGCGCCGATGACAAGTTGACAGGGTGCACAGCGTACGGCAGCTGTAATTCTTCTAAAGTAACAGACGCTTTCCAACCGTTGGGTGTTGAAGCGGTGTAAAGATCGATCATAGATGCCTTACCAATGGTAGAGTGATTGATAAGGGCGACCCTAACACGTTCCTAAGGAGAGGATAATCAAGCAACCTCAGACCAATCCGCCACGAGAGTATTTCTATGGTTGGGTAGTGGTCGCAATAGCTGGCTTACTCGGTTTTCTCGGCACAGGTTTTTATGCATACTCCAGGGGCGTGTTCTTACCTGCACTTGCCGAAACCCTCGCGGATGGCAGCCGTATGACTATTTCTATAGGGTTTTCTCTCGCCGCGATTGTAGTGGCAATCATCGCCCCTAAACTCGGCAGCTATCTAGATCGCAACTCACCCCGTGTTGTCATCATGTGGGGTATAGGGATTGTTTCGGTGTCCTATGTCTTGCTCGGTGCGGTTGAAAATATTTGGCAGTTCTACCTCGTTGTCGGCTTAGGCATGGGAGTAGGTATCAGTTGCATGGGCGGCTTAGCTTGGCATCGCTCGGTAATCTTTTGGTTTGATCATTGGCGCGGCAGAGCAATCGCATTTGCGGTCATGGGCGCTTCTTTATCAGGCATCATGATGCCGCCGTTAGTCACTTGGTTAGTTGACTCGTACGGCTGGCGTTATGGCTACAATATTTTCGCCATTACCACAGCCGTTACGCTGTTTCCTGTGGTCTACTTTTTCATGAAAGATCGCCCAGAAGATATCGGCGAGGTCCGCGACGGACACAAATATCACGCCAAGCAGACCGAGCCATTCGTTGCATCAGCAAATGACTTGCGCCAATGGACCTGGCAAGAATTGTTACAGACGCGTGCATTCTGGAGCATCGGGTTGATTTTCGGCTCCATGACCTGCGTTTTCGCGGCAGTCATGCTGCATCTGTTTGGTCACATGTTAGACATCGGTTTTAGCACAGACCAGGCCGCCTTGGTGTTGTCTAGTGCTGCGCTCATGGCGGCATTTGGTAAGCCGATTGTCGGCTGGCTATCAGATTTTTTTGGCGCGCGGGTGAGCATTTGGATCGCCTTAGTCTGCCAGGCAGCCGGTTTGCTCGCATTCACTCAAGCGGACACTTACCCTATCGCAATCTTGGCTGCGGGCATCTATGGTTTCGGCTACTCAGGCATGTCACCGCTGCGCACTTTTTCCATATCAACTTCAGTAGGCAGCGCATCGTTTGCCTTGGCCAACGGCGTACTTCGGTGGATCGAACTTCCGTTTGTGCTTTCCGCATCTCCTTTGGCAGGCTATATCTATGATGCGACCGGCAGCTACAACACCGCATTTTTCATACTGACCGGACTTTTACTTTTTGCCTGTGTGGGTCCACTATTCATTAGCGTCGGAGGAGCAGTAGAACGCAAAGCGAATCTGAAAAGTGCCTAGAGAAAGAAAGAGAAAGAGAGACAGAAGGAGCGAGAGAGAGTCATGAGCCGAATAGTCTTACCGGTCTTAGCGATAGCCGTACTGGGTTGTAGCCCATACAACTTACCAATATCCATTCCAACATCAAAAACGGCGGAGTTAATATCGTTCGATCGACAGCGCGGGATCGTCACCATGGGCGCACCCTATCTATACCTGGAAGAACCCGATGTCGATTGGGGTCAAGCTCGGCAAGAAGCGATAAAACTGTGTGAAGAATGGAAAGGACACAAACATGCAGAACCCACTGGAAAAACGCGTAAGCATTGTGTTTCTAACGTTGGTAGCAACTGTGTTCGATACGCCTTAGCAGGTGACTATCAGTGTATGCCCTGACTAGAATTAAGATTAAGGATTGCGTTCTAGTCCGGCATTGTATTCGGCGAACTCGATCTCGCTCATCACCATATTACGGCCATTATTTTTACAAGCATACAAACATTCGTCCGCACGCTCGATAAAGGATGTAAATTCTTCGCCCGGTCGAAATTGGCATACGCCAATGGAAATAGTAACTTTGTCTAATTCCTTACCATTGTCTCCACTCACTCGTTGAGCCTCAATAATTGCGCGTATGCTTTCGGCTAGCATTTTGGCGCCACTTAGCGGTGTATTGGGCAATAATATGGCAAATTCCTCACCACCATACCTGGCCAAAAGATCGCGGCCTTTTACACATTGCTCCATTTCCTGAGCAACAAAGCGCAATACCTTGTCACCCACCAAATGCCCGTGAGTATCATTGAAAGATTTGAAATGATCTATGTCTGCCAACAAAAGACACAACGAACTATGTCCGTCGTTTGACTCTTTCATCATGCGTTTAATACCTTCGTCAAAGGCACGGCGATTAGCAACACCGGTCAAGGCATCTGTTCGCGAATCTCGACTCAGCCTTTCAACTTGAGCACGCAACTCGGTCAGCTCTGAAGCCATGCCATGCAGAGACCCTTCAACCTCCTCGCTGCGTGATTTAGTACGAGCAGTTTCACGAACCAACTCCACCACTAACTTGTTGAGCTCTTCCGTAGTTGGGTTTTCTTGAAGAGATTCGCTGCAATCCCCTAACACTTCGGAGTAGTGCGAAATGTCTTCCCCCAAACTACCCAGCTCGGCCAGTACAGATTCTACCGCCCCGCGAACTGCTCCTTGTATTTCATCAACTTCAGAGTGGAGTTCATCAAGAAAAAATCTCTCATATATGGTTCTGCAAGCTTTGGAGTCGAAACTCTTACCTGCCTCAATTCTTCCGGCCAACAAACTGGTCAACTCGTCATTTCGATCAGTGACGAAGTCGTACCAAATGGCATAGTTTTGCGGAATGGTAGGCACGCGCTGCTTGCTCATAAGCGGCAACACGCGCTTCAGCACTTCAACCGATTCATCCAGCGGAATATCAAATAATGACGGCATGTATAGTGTTGGCTTGTCCTAAGAATCCTTTATTAAATCTAGTCGAAGTTGGCCAAGCTGCCAGTTTTTTAACCGCTGTAGGTCATTAACCTATGTTTCGCCGAGAATACCCTTGTCAATGAGTGCTTGTATCTGCTTTTCCCCGTATTGCAGCTCGGCAAGCAATTCTCGCGAATGTTCTCCTAACCCTGGGGCGGGACGGCGGATAAAGGCAGGTGTTTTGTCAAATATGGCTGCTGGTCGGGGCTGTCGAATAGTACCTGCGATGGGATGTTCAGACATTTCAATCAACTGGTTGGCCTCCACCTGTTCGTGGGTTAACACCTCCTCTCTGCTTAACACCGGTGCACAGGGCACACCTTGCTCATCTAGCCGTGCAAGCCAATAGGCCGAGGTATTGGTCGCCAACACTTTGGCGGTCTGGCTCAATCGCTCAGCCACGTTCATCGCACGATCATTAATGGTTAAAAAACGCGGGTCGTCGATCCATTCAACACGACCCAGTGCCCGACACATGCCCTGCCACTCTTTGTCAGCTACCGCACCGGCTGTGATGTATCCATCTTGGGTTGCGAAGATAAGATCTGGGGCAAGCTGCGCCCTGGCTGCTTTCACCTCCTTACCGACTAACGTGAGTCCAGCCATACCCTCCGGCCATAAGTAAGCCACCATGGTATCGAGCATCGCTAATTTTACATGTTGCCCTTCGCCACTACGCTCTCGAGCAAACAGCGCTGCCGTGATCGCTTGGGCTGCTGTCACTGCAGTGGTTTTGTCTGGAATAATAGTGCGCACCATTTTTGGCCGGCCGCTCTCACCATCAGCCTGGATGGCGGCCAGCCCACACAATGCTTGTATAACAGGGTCATAGACCCGCTGATGTGCGTATGGCCCCCGCTCCCCAAACCCACTGATGGACACATAGATAATGTTGCTACTAAGCTCCCGCACAGTCGCTTCGTCAAAACCCATTCGCTCTATCGTTCCTGGGCGAAAATTCTGTACAAAAACGTCCGCATCGCGTAACAGGTCTTTCAACACGCGCGCGCCCGCGGATTGTTTCAGATCCAGCGCAATACTTCTTTTGGAACGGTTGGAAGAAATAAACGTCGATGTTATGCCACTACGATTGGGGCCAGCCCCTCTGACCAAATCGCCACTAAGAGCTTCTACCTTAATCACGTCAGCACCTTGATCTGCCAGCATCATGGTTGCGACAGGACCCGATATCATCGATGTTAAATCGATGATCCTAACACCAGATAAAGGTCCCTTATCCAACCGCGCCACCTAATTCTGCCTGCGCCTGTGCTTTCGCCCATTTATAGTCTGGCTTGCCATTGGCTGCTCGCCTCACAACATCTACCATCAGGACCTGCTTAGGCACTTTGTATCCTGCCAATTGTTCGCGAACGAATTCGATCAAATCTGCTTCTTCAACTTTTTGATACTCAACACAAGAAGTAACTGCAACAATTCGTTCGCCGAAACGCTCATCAGCAAGCCCAACCACCAAACAATCTAGAACACTTGGGTGTCGTTTTATGGCCTCTTCTACTTCTTCAGGGAATACTTTCTCACCAGCGGTGTTAATACACACACTACCACGGCCCAACAATACAATTGTGCCGTCTGCTTCGATGGTTGCGTAGTCACCGGGGAAACTGTATCGCACACCATCCACCTCTCGAAAGATGGCGGCGGATTTTTCCGCATCTTTATAGTACCCCAAGGGTACAAAGGCAGAGGTGGCAAGCTTGCCTACCTCTCCAGACCCAGGTTCCACCATACGGCCGTCATCGGAAATGACTTTGACGCCTTTGTTCATCTTAAACTTCGCGGTCTGCGCGGTTTCATCCCGGGTGGTTACGGAACTGCCCATGCCACCTTCCGACGAACCCATAATGTCTACCAAAGCCATATCATGGTGCGCGAGCAACCCTTGTTTGGTCTCCTTACTCCACATCACGCCACTGGAACAAATTTGTTTAAGACAGGAGATATCATAGGGAGTACCACGTTGCTTCGCCGCATCTAAGGCGGCCAGCATCGGGCGCGCAAATGCATCTCCCACGATGACGATGTCTGTGACCCCGTGCGCTTCTGTCATGCTCCAAAAAAGATCCGCATCCAAGCCTAGTTTAGAAGTGGTCACCACCGTGCCACCCATCAACAAAGTTAGGAAGCTGCCCAACCACGCACCGGTTCCGTGCATCAAAGGACATCCAACCAAACATATGGGAGGACTCTCTATCTGACCAACAAACTCACCATACTTAGACAATTCGGTTGGGGGAGTCAGATCTCGTGCAGCGGCCCCCATTCCCGCCAAGAATCCAGTAAATCCACCAACTGGATACATGACCCCCTTCGGTAAGCCGGTGGTTCCACCTGTGTACAGCATATAGATGCCATCGGGGTCTCGTTGTTGTCGAGGTAACGGATTGTAGTTGCGAACAGAACGTTCATAGTCCACCGCAAAATCTAATAACGCTTCTGTGCCGTCATTAATTTGTACAAAGAGTTTAATTTTCGGTAGCCGATCTTTGATCTCCCAAATTCGCATGGCGTAGCACGCTTGGAAGAAAATGGCTTCTGCATCTGAGTTGTCGAGTAAATGAACGAGTTCATCTGACTTGTAGCGATAATTGACATTTATTGGGCATCCGCCAATTTTAAATATGCCAAATTGGGCTTCTTGGTATTCATTAGAATTATGTAGATACAGGCCCGCCTTGGAGTCTGGACCCAGGCCGTGTTCATGTAACAATGCCGCAACACAGGCTGCATGTTGTTCGAATTCCCGCCAGGTCAACGCCTCTCCATCACATACGGTGGCAACACTATTGGGCTTGTAATCCGCCACAATCTCCCACGCTGATGCAAAGTGCAGATCCATAACTTCTCCTAGTAAATTTTTAGGACATGCTACACGGATACCCCCGATTTCATCACCACTATTTGGTGAAAATAACCATCAGTCTGACAATAACTCACCCAGGAACTCCCCACACCACCGATCTAAGCACGAATAGAACCTTTTTCGAAATTGGCACGACTATTGTATTGAACTACTAAACAGAACTAGATAAAAACGCTCGCTGTACAGCAAAGGACTCAACATGACAGGCAACTTTCGACTTTCGCGTATTTCTCACCCTCGCAGCAGTGGGTGGGCAATGTTGCTGCTTGTGGTTGTATTTTTATGCTTCGGACTGGTTGCACAAGCATATGTACCTTCCGAAACGACCATCAGTGCAACCACAGAGACTTTAAAGCCAGTTCAGTCTCAGTAGATAGTGATAAGGAATAAACAATGTCGAACCAATTCATGAGCAAATTAAAGCTGCATCTAGACAAAGACAACGGATGGTTTTTCGGTGTATGTGCAGGGCTCGCTAATCATTTGAATTTAGACCCAGCATTGATTCGGGTCGGCGCCATCGTGAGCGGATTGTTTTTCCCGAAACTAGCAATTGCCGTCTATTTGGTCGCATGGTTGGTGTTGGACGATAAGCCACTAATACGCCGTCGCAGCCGCAGCGACTAGAAACTAGCAGTGAGTCGAAGCTCCAGTAATAGTCCTGCCGTTTCTACCTGTGGAACTGAAAAATCAGCTTTGCGTGGCAAGCTCTCTGAAGTCTTGCGCCAAATCCTCCATGCTTTCGACAAATCGAGCATTCTGTTTAGCAGACATATTAGCCAGGAGATGGGCAGCAACCTGACGGCTCAAAATGTTGTTTTGCTCGTTTATATTGGACAGTACCTCCCCATAATAAGACTCCCGCCTTTCAACCAGCCCCTGATATCCCAAAGTTAGCGCGTCTAGATCTTCTCGCTGCTTTAACAGCAGCAATAAATCTGCCTGCCAACGAGTCCGATACTGCGCCCACAACACACCATCGGGTTGAAATTGTCGTGAGCGCGTTTTCAAGTAGCTTTTTTGCGACGCCGTTAGGCGCCCAGCAAAACGGCTAAACGAGTCTTTTAAATCGTCTGCCCAACGGGCTTGAATTTCATCAATGGAAGCGTCGCCATCTGCCTGCGCCATCTCTGTGTTGTTATCTTGCATATTTGAGGCAAGCTCAGAAACCTGTATATCAGACAAGTTAGCCAACACTCCAATAACAGTGGGCAAAAGCCTTGCTTCAACCTCGTCACTCCACACTGACAATTGAGCAAAAATTCGTTTAAGAGACGCTTCGTTGGGATGATCTGTGAGTTGGGATGACAACAACACCACATAGTCAGCATACAAAGGCAGATGGCTACGTCGATGCCAAGACATAAAATGGTTCAACTGCGTCTCGAGAAATTCTTCTTGAGTACTGTCCAGGCTGACATAGTCGTTCACCTGCCAGCGCACAAGACGGTCCATATTGTTGTACGCCATCTTAATGCTGCAGCCACTCAAAACCACGGCAGCCAAAATGAAACCAATACTTCTACGCAGAATCTTCATCCTTTTCTTGCTCTCCAGACTGCCAAACTAAGAAGGCTTGAATTTCATCTTGAACCTGGGAAAAAACATAACCCAATACTGCTGCATCATCCAGCAACCCAATTCCAAAAATAAAGTCAGGAATAACATCCAACGGCACAACAAAATATAACAGCGCCGCCACCAGTACGACGATGGTTTTAGTTGACACCTGGCGATAGTCACCATTCACCCAGGCCTTAACAAGTGCAATGGCTAAGACAATCTGTTCACGCACTTCTCGCAGTTTTTCCCCACTGGCGCGGGATAACTTACGCGTCGCCTGCACCGCCAAACTTTGCACCCTGCCCGGCGAACTAACCATTTCCTGGGCCTGGCGACGAAAGGATTCAAACCTTATTGGTGGCTTATCGGCGGACAAAATTTAGCATCCATTGTGCCACCAGTGAAGGGTCCATTGAATTCTCTAAACTCGCAACGCCATTTTGGTAGACCACCTCACCTAATAACTCACGACGATAGTTCATCAATGATTGGGCGTAGCTCTTTTCAAACTCAGGGTGCCCTTGCACCGTGATCACCTGGTTTCCCATGGTAAATCCAGCGATTGGGCAAAATTGGTTGGTGGCAAATACTTCGGCGTCACTGGGCAACTGGCAAACCTGATCTTGGTGGCTCGATATTAATTGGAAAGACCGCGCATTGTTGTGCATCCAGTGTGCTTTTCTGACCAGCGTACTTTCATGAATACCCACGGCCCATCCTGAGGCATTGGCCTCGACCCGCCCACCAAAAAAATGCGCCATAAGTTGGTGGCCAAAACAAACACCGATGATTTTTTTCTTCGCCCGTAACACCTGTTCTAGGAATGCCACTAGAGATTGGATCCAAGCTAGGTTGTCGTAAACACTGTGGCGGCTGCCGGTGATCAAATAGGCATCGCAGTTAACCTGCGCGGGCAAACCTTGCTGTACATCGAAACTTGAATATTGAATATTGACATCAACTGTATCGAAGAGCGTACGGAACATTTCCGGGTAATCACCAAACTCACTTTGAAAATGAGTCATTACCGAATCGGTTTGTAAAATGCCTAAGTGGAAGTTTTGCATGGGATCAGTTCAACAATCAGAGGGCTCCTATATAATTTCAAAGTATCGTTCTAGTTGCCAGCTGTTCAAGTTTCGTTCGTACTCCTCACATTCCCACACTCGTGTGCGGTAAAAATGGTCCACAAACTCACCACCAAACAACTCAACCGCAGCCTTCGAACCAACAAATAGTTCCGCTGCCTGACGTAAGTTGGTTGGAAATTGACGGCTGGCATCGAGGCTATCTTCAACCTCGTAAGCATTTCCTGTGACTGCCTGGGTGGGTTCAAGTTTGTCCTCAATTCCCCGCAGAGCCGCACCCATCACAGCTGCCGCCGCAAGGTATGGATTGCCATCAGCCCCGCCGACACGACACTCGATGCGCTGCGCAGAGGGTCCGGCAGGAATGACACGAATGGCAGTGGTACGGTTTTCGATACCCCAAGTTGCTGCTGTAGGCGCCCACGCACCTTTAACCAGACGGGTGTAACTATTGATGGTCGGCGCTAACATCAACAACAGCTCGGGTAGATAGAGTTCCAACCCCGCAACCGCGTGACGCTGCATATCACTCATATACCCGGGTTTGTTTTCCGCATAAAACTGATTGTCATGATGTTCATCTTCAATGCTGAAATGGAAGTGGCCACTCTGCCCAGGATAGTCCATAGACCACTTGGCCATAAAAGTACCAATGAGGTTTCGCTTCTGCAGGTACACCTTAGTGAATGTCTTGAATAGGCAGGCTCGGTCCGCAGCCTCAAGCAGCGGCTTGGCCTTCATCGCCGCCTCCCATACACCGGGTCCCGTCTCACAATGGAGCGCTTCAAGATCGCAATCCAACGCAGCACTGTATTCCATCAGCCCAGCAAAAAGGTCTGATTCTACCGACGTGCGTAACACCGAGTAACCAAAATTCCCCGGCGTGAGCGGTACTAAATTCCTATAACCTTTGTCTCGAACGCTATGCGGTGTTTCTTCAAACACGAAAAACTCATATTCAAAACCAGCCCGAACACTCAGCCCAAGTTGGCTAAATTTCTTCACAATTTCACTTAATCGCGTGCGTGGACAAAGCGCATGAGCCGACCCATCAGGTTCGACAAACTCTCCTATGAAATAAGGGCAGTCCTCGTCAGGTATCCAACGTTCACTGTCTATCAAAAGTCGGTATCCGGTATCCGGAAAACCGGTGTGCCAGCCGGTGTATTGAACGGCATCATAAAGCTGGTCGTTCACGTCCCACCCAAACACGCAGTCACAAAAACCACCTTGCTTTTCGAGCAAGCCCGCAAACTTCTCCAGGCTGACGTACTTTCCTCGAATCACTCCATCTATGTCGGTGAGACCGAGCTTTACCTGGGTCACCCCTCTATCGCGATATTGCGTGAGCTTCTGCGCTAATCGTTCTTTGTCATCCCCCGCCATCTGTTCTACCCACTGGTTACGAATACCTCATTCTAACCTGCTGAATTTTACCCACAATCATTACTCTCAGCCTGTGGATAACTATGAGGATAACTTTCTAGCCTTCGATTTTACAATTCCGACACATTCATCTCGCGAAATTTTATTGTTGGAAGAAAAAGGTACTTATTCGTATATAAACCAATGGCTTAGAAGCACGAACTAATCGAGTAGATTAGATAAAACCAACAATTGCCCGTTGAGTCTGTGCATTATCGGCGCTGTGTATAAACGAAACACAACGAAAGTTAGTGATCGCTTACTAGGTAGGCAAGGACAGCTAGATCCTCAGTCAATTTTACGACATTTTAACGCGGCTCAATACAACTGCTAGACTATGCCAATTGAACTGTCCGGCTAGTCTGTCAGAAGTTGATCCGGAGGCAATTTGATGCTTTGAGGGCTGTCCAGAATTGGGGATAAGTCAGTAAATATCTGCTCATCCAAAGGCAGCATATTGGGCCCTTGGCTAATTAAAGATTCTGCCCAGGCGCTTTGCGCATGCTCAAACACCAACGCCATATCCCCTTCCAATTGATCTAGTGGCGCAGCATGCGCTGCAAGACTAGATACACAAAAAAGTAAGGCTGGGCCGAGCTTAGTAGGCAAAACGCAGCGTCCAAAAAAATTGTGTGTCATCATCGTTCCTGGTAATACTCTGCTTACGGGTAATTGGAATACCCACAGTAAATCGAGTGCTTAAGATACCTGTTTCGCTTCTTAGCAAATTTGCTTCCCATCCAACACCTAAACTACTCAGATGCACCGAAGATTTGATTCGCCCATTTATTCCACCCCCATTTCTTTCGCCCCCATTCCTCTCACCAAAGGTAGTGTCAACAAACATCCACCACTCACCCACCGGCGCAGAGAAACGCAGTGAGCTGCTGAACGTGACACCCTGATCTAACATCCCAATGGCAGAATCAAAACCGCGGTTGGTGTCTGGCCCGCCTGCACTCAGCCTTGCAGTTGCAGGCAGCAAATCGTTTGCGAACTGCGCTTGCAGACCCACTATCAATTTTGCTCGTAGTTGCGTCCACGGTAAGTTGATTGGCGTCCAACCTTCAACCTCGGCACGAACTCTCCAGTAAGTGCTGTCCTGACCGCGACGCTGCTCATCAACCCCACCTAGAGTTAACTCGAAATCCGATTGCACTGCTACGGCGTGATCATCCCAAAGCTTGTGACCGCTCCAAGCAGCGCTGGTAAACCATGTACTTTGACTGCCGACATTCCAATCTAGGTCGTGGTACCCCAGCCGGTAGATCCATTCACTACGATAAGTTCGGGTGAAAGTACGTGTGTCGGTGAGTTTAAAATCAACCAACACCCCATCCCCCTGAATATCTATGATGCCAGGTCGGTCTATATCTGCCCAACTCATGTCAACGTAGCCAACCGAGGCTTGCACTTCATAACGGCTGTCTAACACACGTGTACGATACCCAACCGAACCATACTGATGGTCAGTGGGGCTCAGGGTGCTGGAAGCTGACAACAACAGCACATCCTCAGCGCGCAACAAGTTGGAAAACTGACCCCTCCATGACAACCGTTCTTGGCCAATCTGTTCTACGCCGTAGTTGTCAACTTGGACCATTCCACTGAACTGTTTGGACTCATTACGTGTGAACAGCATACGTGTTTCGCCGATTTGTTCGCCCGGTACAAACCGAACTTGCGCCCTCATGGGCTGGTTGCGATTGGCGACGTTCAAGCGGGTTGCGATTAGGTCCTCCCGGACGGGATGCCCCACCAACGTTTCAACGACTTGGGGAACAGCGATTGCCTGGTTTACCGATTCAACCTGCGCGAGCACACCTACCATCACCTGCAAATGCACCACACCATCGCTGACCTGCTGGCTGGGTACAAAAGCCACGGCTAACGGATAACCCTGCTGCCTGACTTGAACTTGTAGGGCTTGAGCTATGTTCTCCAGTTGCACCACGGAGACACCACGCCGTTCTTTCTGCGTTGCCACTAAGGCGAGCAAATCTTGAATATCCGAACGGTTGATCTGCTGTTTTTTATCATGCACGCCCAAGGCATTTAGAAAGCGCCCCACTTCCTCTAGCTCAGCCCGACTAAAACCATGCGCTTGCGGCGAGTTTTCAACCCGCGCGGCGGCAAGCTGTTGCTGTAATAGCTGCTCAATTGCTGCTCGATCGATATCGTCCACTTGATCTGTTAGGTGCCAACTCAGCTGCGTCACTTCGATACGCAATGATGAGTTAGGGTTCGGGTCTCTATCCTGAACCGCCGGAATACTCAGTTGCGCCGACCACACCCAGTTGGGTAACAAGGTCAGTATCAACATCAATAAAATTAACAACATCGGTAATGACCATGAGCGAGATTCAGGCACTTGCTTAGATGCAACCGGCACAAACTGTCGTCGCTGGGTGATGTCCATATCAAACCTAGGCACTGTGTCTTCCTGTTGTGGCGAGAGCTGGAGTAATTGCGCAATGACCTGACGTCTGGTCTCACGATATTGGGTACGAGACATTTCACCGGCAGCGCAGGCTTTGGCCACACGGCGAAGACGAATCACTTCAGGAACAAAAGGCAGTAAGGTCATGACACCTCCCTCACCAAGCGAAAGCCCGTTGTCGCATCACCCTGACGGCCTGCCACACGCTGCGTGGCTACAGAACACTTTTCTAATGGATCACCATAGGAGCCACCTGCAACTGCATATTCATCATCTTGTTTAATCAGTTCCTGTACATTGCCTAGTACATGAACAATGCCAAAGTCATTGGCCGAGCCACTGTCTGCGGGAACCACCCTATCGCCGTGTCGTACACCACCCACTTCGACCAAACAATTGCGATTTGGATCTGGCACTCCGCTGGCCACATGTATCCATTCTGACAAGGTTGGCAACCGATATAAGTAGCCAGTGACTTTGCTCAACCATCGCGCGTAGGACTCAACCAGCTCAATGTGAATGCCGCTTACCGGCAGCTCTAGATTCTTCTCAACAAGATCACATAACCTCGTATCGGAACAGTATTGATTAAAATCGCGCCAGCTAATTTCGTATTTACTAACCGCAAAATTATCACCATCTTCGCCCGGCACGACAACTAGTCTAGGACCATTTGACTCACCAATGACGCGGTCTTCACAATAGCCGCCGCGTCCTGTTTGACGTCCGTTGCCCACCAAATAGTGCATTGAACATGGGTCTAGGCTTACCAATCCTGCAACCGCTCCTAGGTACTTTTGTGCACTATTATTGAGTGCCCAAGCTCGGTCTGAATCTAAACTACTAAGACGCTTAACACACTCGTTCACACGGCTTGCGACATGACGACGTAACACGGATATTTGCTGTGGGTGCTCATCTGCTACGCTGTTCAAATGTGTCGATATGGCTTGCATATCTAGGCGCAAGCAGCTTATTTGTAGCAAGTTGTCGGCCTGAGCTAGCAGTTGTCGTTGTGTCTTTACCGCTTGATTCTTCGCTTCAACAGCCTGGGTTTTGGCCAATGCTTGGGTCAAGTATTGATCTGTCTGGAGTAAAGAATTTTCATCAAATACTCGGCCGGTGAAATAGTGCCAAACTTTCTGCGCGAACTCGGCCTGGGAATTAGCCGCTATTTGCGGCAGCTCTCGCTGAGCTTGTTCAACAATTTCAAGCCGCAAAGCAGCAAGTTGCGTAGAGGCTGGGAAGTGTTGTTCAGATAATGCAAAGTAAATTTGTATGTCGTGTGCCCAATCTTCATTCACAGCGCCGGACAGCGCATCAACCATGTCCTTGAGCAATCTTTGGTGGATGATCTCCGCTCCACCCAGCATAGGGCTAAGCTGCGCCCCAGACTGCAATCGCTTTAACGCCTCAACCACATCAGCGGCTGCACCGACGTGATTGGTGAAAACCTTTTGCACCTTCTGCAAGACCACTTCATTGTGCCTTTGCGTGGGTGTCAAAGTGCGCAAGGTGAGTAATTCGCTTTTTAATAGCTGCTGCCAGCTCTCATCAAAGGTAGGCGTAGCCAACAGCTCTTCTATTCGCACTAACTGTGCTTCAACAAGGGTTTGTTGTCGCACCTCCTCACGTACTTCATTAATTTCAACATTGTTGACTGCCCCTGCGACCAACAATCCAACAGCGAGGGAACTAATCGCAGCCGCCACTCCCCAGGTTTGCCACGCGGGTTTAGCGAACAAACAATCCAACACTTCAAGGGCGGAGTCGGGCCGTTGTTGTCTGTTAAATTGCAAACAACTTTCCACTACACGCCACTGGCGTCTTGAAAGCTGCTTAATTCGGTCTGGTTTGAGGCCCTCTTTAGCCGCGCCGGTTGCAGGCAATCGCCCGTACGGGTGATGCCCAGTGAGCACCATATAAACCACAACCCCAAGCGAAAACAGATCATCTCGTGGTTCTGGGTTATCCCCGTTGAGCATTTCTCGACTAGCATATGCTGGGGTTAACGCAGCCAATCGAGCAGGGTCAAAGTGTGTATCTTCTGCCTCGTCGCTTGCGCGCATAGCCCGAGCAATACCAAAATCTAAGATTTTCACCACCTGGCGATCAGTAACGAAAATATTTCCAGGCTTGAAGTCGGCGTGCACTACACCTTCACTATGGGCGTGAGCAAGCCCCTGTACCATGCCGCGAATTACAGACCAGGCCCTATCTACAGGCAGACCATTGGGATATGCCCGCAACAGCTCTGCCAACTCACAGCCTTCCAGCAATTCCATGGTAATGAATGGCACGTCGCCATCTTTGTCAAAATCGAAAATAGAAACAATGTTGTTGTGGCGCAATCCTTGAGATTTAGACGCTTCTCTCTCTAAAGCTATGAACGCTTCTGGATGCTGCCGAAAATCATTGTTCAGTACCTTAATAGCAACGTGGGGCTGATTGTCACGCGCCTCCACTTTACGCAGGTCTTTAGCACGAAAAACGCTACCCATGCCGCCGCTACCAATTTTTTCCTCAAGAACAAATCTTTGTTTGAGAACCTTAGGGGCTTCACCATCAGCACCGTCAACCTCTACATATTGACCACTGCGCCAGCTTGATTGTGTACCCAAGGTAATCGAGGTGCTGGTATCACGCAATATGGTGACATCGTCACGCAGGACAGTTTCATCTGTAGGCACATCAGATTCAGGCGTTTTAGAATTCGACATGTTCGCCTCCAGCTCTGGCAACCACTAGCGAGACATTGTCTCGTGCCGGGCCACTAAGACAGTTGTCCAAGAGTTGCTCTGCAGCCTCAGCCACTTCCATGCGTAAGCTGGTGACAATATCCTGAGTGCTTATTTCACGATACAACCCATCACTACAAAGCAACATCGTATCGCCATCACAGACATCAAATACCGCTACATCTAAATGCAGATCACGCTGCCCACCCACCGCGCGGGTAATAATGTGTGTGTCTGCTTCGATGGCTTCGGCTTCACTCACGGCACCCGTATCAAGCAAATCCGATATGGGGTTATGGTCCCGAGTGATCTGTTCAATGGCATCGCCGCGGAGACGATACAGACGACTGTCACCGGCCCACAACACCACACCCACTTCACCGCGAGTGATGAATGCAACCACAGTGCTGCCCACGACATTGCCATCGCAATGTATCTGCGCATGACGCCGAAGATGATCGTTTACCTCTAAAAGACGGTCTTCAATCGCATCCACACAATCACTCAAATTTGCACTGAGGGTGACTTCAGAAAGAGACTGCGCAATAGACTCACTTGCATACTCTCCGGCTTCATGCCCACCCATGCCATCAGCAACAACCCACAAACCTTGCGCCGAAGAGCACAACACCGCGTCTTGATTGTTCTTGCGAGAATTTCCACAGTGCGTATGACTGGCAGCCGACCACTGCATCATTGTATCTGCCGAAAATGAATGGGTTTTGTGTAGTGCAAAGGCTGGCCGAGAGAGATCCAACCCGTACCCCATAAGCGGATCTTATCTCTGTGCACAAAGGCGACACGCTCATCTTCGGTTTGCACAAAAGTTCCATTGGTACTGGTATCAACTAAGTAAAAGTCTTTTCTAGAAAGTTCTATGTAGGCATGTACACGAGAGGTGTGAGTGCCGGCATGCACAAAGTCATTGGCTGCATTTTTCCCAAGCACGAGGTTATCGCCGCTTTGCGCAGCGCAGTTGGAGAGTTCCACCATATATTCTTCCGCTTCGAGCACGAAACGAGGTGTTTGTTGCGCATCCATGTCGCTGATACCGGTGTGTGCCTACAGATAGACACTAGGATAAGGAAGGGGGAGGTCCCAAAACGTGCCCAAGTGCACATTTCAGGAGCACACTTCGAAGTCGCACGTTTTAGTACACAGATTTGATCAATGCATGAAGTTGAACATTCGACGTCGATAACGTGTGGCTATACATCATTACCTTTGCCCATCACCGCGAACGCACGAATTAGTGTCAAACGACCGATATCATCGCGGAACTCTCGATCTGTTTGGAGTATCGTCATCGCGCAATCGAGACCTTCTTCAAATCGCCCATCAGCAATGAAACGAATACAAAGTTGGTACTGAAGATCTAAATTGTTTGGGTCTGCTTCGGCTTGCGACTGTAGTGTATCTAACGCTTCCAGGCCTGCCGCTTCCTCGGCGAACGCTAAGCGATTTTGCGGACGGTCGATCTCAGCCGTGTCCTCAGCGATACCCACTAACACAGTTCTGGCATCATCAAGATCGCCTTTTCTGATCAGCACATCCGCAAGTTCAACCTTGAACCCAGCATTATTCGGCTCATCTTGAACCGCCTGTTGCAAAATACTCAACGCTGTCTCCCAATCTCCACTGGCAATGACCTGATCTAGTTGATTCTTAAGCAGGTCGGCTGAAGATTGAGTCAACGCATCAAGCATGGTTCGCAACTGGCTTTCATCTACCGGACCATCAACCTGGTCAACTATTTTACCGTTGTGCAAAACGCGGATTGCAGGCAATCCTTGTACTCGTAAATGCTGAGCGATAGTTTGATCTTTAGCCACATCAGCTAGGGCTAACAACACTTTGCCCTGATATAGAGCCACCAGACCCTCGAGCATTTGCTTGGTCTGTACTGAAGGGGCTGCCTGATCTGCCCAGAACAACACCAGCACTGGTACCGTGTTAGATCGTTCAATGACGTCTGATTGAAATGTTTGAGGATTTATATCGAAAGAAACTGCATCCATGGGTGACTAAGCCGACTCTGGTGTTGTTAATGAAGTGCGCATCTTACAACACCTCGCTAAAGGATATTTGCCGAATCAAAGGGCGCACACCTAACCAATCAAAGCCCTCTTTCTGGGTAGCAATTCGCAGCGATTTGACCTTCGATTGCATCGATTCGAACAGTGCGTGCAGAATTTTTACATCGTTGTTTTGTTCACTGACGTGACCAATAACCACATGCAGATCTTCGTGCGCAATGTCTTGCAAAAGCTGCAACGCCTGTTGGTTGGACAAGTGCCCATAGTCTGCTGCCACCCTGCGTTTTAGCTGTGCTGGATAACTACCAGCCATAAGCATGCCGCGGTCATGGTTAGCTTCTAATAACAAATGTGTACATCCACTAAATTGCGCCACCACATGTTGTGTCACTGATCCAAGATCAGACAACACACCCACCTTCTCGGTGCCATCTTGTAAGACAAATTGTGTCGGCTCGCGCGCATCATGAGGCACACACACAGGGTTGATGAGCACGCCATCAACATTAAAAGGCACGTCTGAGTCAAAGGTGTGGGCATGCAGGCCCATAGGTAATTTTCTAACGGTTCCATAGGAGCCATACACAGGAATTGAATACTTGTGAGCTAACGGCGCCACGCCCGAGATGTGATCAGCATGTTCATGGCTCACTAAGATGGCGTCGATATCGCCACCGCTCAATCCGCGTTGCGCCAAACGTTTTTCACATTGCTTGAGCGAAAACCCACAATCGACCAAGAACACCCGGCCATTACATTCGTCGCTGCATGCATCACGTCCCAGAGAAATGAGCGTTCCATTTCCCCTAGAGCCACTGCCGATGGAGGCAAACCCCATTAGCCTGAGAATTCTTTGATCAATACCAAAACTTGTTGCGCCAGCTCTGGGTCCGCCGGTTCATCACCTGGAGCCTGAAACACGCTGACATTAAAAACACGCTCCGCAGACCCAACCACACGTATCTGCAAATCTACACCCTCGTTGCGCTCACATGAAAAGGTAAGCCGACACAGGAAGCGCGATTCCTCTTCACCGCCAAAGGTTGCCTCGTTCACTTTGACAAAAAACACGCCGTTTTGTCGATTGAGATCTGAAATTTCAACACCTGCATTGCCCAATGCCTGGCCCATGGTCGCCCATGCGCGTTCGTAATCTAGGTAGAGTTTTAGGACCGGTAAACCCTCGTCATCCCGGGAAAGCTCAGATTTTCGCAAACTACCAATTTGCAAGGCAACCTTAGACACCGTTTGTTCAGCAACTTTTGCTGCAATGTAGGCACCAACCTCGTTAAGCAGATCAGCTTCTGCTACCACCACATCTGAATTTAGGACATCCAAGCTAACGATGCTGTCATCAACTGGCAATGTCAGGCTATCGTTTTCATGTCGAATATGGATCTCTGTGGTACGTGGTCTTAAACCTTGTTCCACTTTGATGAGAAAACGATCTTGACCCACATTTAGCCCGGCAGCTTGTTTTGCATCTTTAAGCAGAGTTCTGACCACATCACGATAGCTTGGCTCATCAATCTTTAACCACTGCGTGTTGAGCCGACCAACGCTGGGCGCGTCAAACTCAATTGCCACGCCATTGTCAGCCATAAACTGTTTGAGTTTTGGCCAAGCAGTAGTGGGAGGTTCTGGGATCACCAGCCACTGCCTTGTGCCTAAACGTTGGATGCGCACCTCATCTCTATTTTCGTTGGCATAAATAGCATCCGGCAACGGCGGTCGCTTAGGGTAAAATCGCGGGTTACCAGAAGCAGGCGTGTGCGGAATTGGGAATGGGTCTGTATCTTCCAAATTCGCAAGATCATCTGGCACAACCAGCACGCTATCTTGTCGCGCGTCTAGATAGTCATCATCTGGGTTGATGATCAAACCTTCTCCGTCATTCATCCAGCCGCAAGATGTCAGGCTAATAACAACCAATATTACAACGGCAGCTTGAGAAAAGTACCGCACTACAGGGCTCCTACAGAAGTCAGTCGACGATGTAACTGTGCATGATTTGCCTGTGTTAGCGGCAACAAAGGCAAGCGGATACCCGTATCGATTCTCCCCATCAGATGCAATGCCCATTTGGTTGGTGTTGGAGAAGGTTCGCAAAAGAGAATGTCGTGAATAGGTTGCAACTTTTCATCCCAAGCAACTGCAGCATCTCGATCCCCATTTAGGTAGGCGTTACAAAAGTCAGCCAATTCCTTGGGTAATACATTGGCGGTGACAGAAATAGCACCCACACCACCAAAATCAAACATCTGTAACGTTTGTGCATCTTCTCCAGATAAAATGAAGAATTTGTCACTCACTAGCTGGCGAATATCCGCCACCCGATGAGCGTCACCACAGGCTTCCTTAATACCCACAATTTTCGGGTTGGTGCTGAGTTTTGCAACGGTGTCAGCTTGCATATCACATGCGGTGCGCGGGGGTACATTATATAAGACCAATGGAATATCGGTGGCATCGGCAATAGCGGTGTAATGGTGCACCAAACCTTCCTGGGTGGGCTTATTGTAATAAGGTGTAACCAACAAGCAAGCATCGGCACCTGCAGCTTGCGCTTCTTGGGTTTGATGAATCGCTTCGCTGGTGGAATTACTGCCAGTGCCCGCAACCACTGGAATACGCTTATTCACCACCTCAATGGTGCGTTTAATAACTTGGAGGTGCTCGCGCGTATCTAAGGTGGCCGATTCACCCGTGGTGCCCATAGGTACAATACCGTGAGTACCCTGCTCGATATGCCACTCGATAAGTGAGTCTAATGCAGCCCAATCCACGTCCCCGTTGGACGCCATGGGGGTTACCAGTGCAACGATACTGCCTTTTAGCATGCCAATGGCCTAAGCAAAGAAAAGCGGAATGGTACGCAGGCGACGCATGAGTAACAACCCACGTCTAATAACAACTCAACTGCTAGGCGCTTCGTCCACCGCATCTCGCCTTTCAATCCGCGGCCATGCTTTGTATATGGCCTTAATCAGCGTCGCTAAAGGAATGGCAAAAAACACACCCCACACACCCCATAGCCCACCAAATGCCAATACAGCAACAATGATAGTGATGGGATGCAGGTCTACCGCTTCAGAAAATAACAAAGGTACCAACACATTGCCGTCTAGAAATTGGATGACACCGTAAACGATCATCACGAGACCTAAGTCCCAGGTCCAACCGAATTGAATAACCGCAACTATAAACACAGGGATAGTCACCAATGCCGCACCGACAAAGGGGATAAGTACCGATATGCCAACCAGCACACTCAGCAAGGCTGCATAATTTAAGCCCAGCAAGCTAAAACAAATAAACGTCGTTGCGCCAACCAGTAATATTTCTATGGCCTTACCGCGCACGTAGTTTCCTAACTGCTCGTTCATTTCGTTGCCTACTGCGATCAGCAATGGGCGATCATTGGGCAATAACGTACCCATCCATTCGAGCAGCTGATCTTTGTCTTTCAAAAAAAAGAACACAGAGATGGGTACTAAGACTAAATAGAGCAACAAGCCCAGTAAAGAAAACACTTGGGAAAACGCCGTTTCAAGCACGCTACCACTGATGTTACCTAGCTCGCGCGCGCCCTGGTCAAGAAGGGACGATATTTGGTCTGGGGTGACATATTCTGGAAATCGAACCGCCAGCTCTTCCATACCTTCTCTTGCACGACCCACCACGGCTGGTAGCAACTCTAGAAGCCCTTGCAGTTGTTGCCACAACAAAGGAACAACCACCAATACCAGTGCAAACACGATGCTGAGAAACAGAAAAAACGAAACCAACACCGCCATGAGTCGTGGCATTTTTGAGCGCTCGAGGGACTTAACCAAACCCTGTAGCAAAAACGCAACGACCAAGCCGGTTAACACCGGCGCCAGGACACTGCCTAAAGTAGCCAATGCCACGAGGATAACGGTGATCAATACAACTAAATAAATGGCCTCTTCGTTGGAGAAATGCTGATTTAGCCAGTCTTCTATGACATGCAGAAACTTCACGCTTTCTTCTGCAACAAATAACTGTAAATGCCGTGCGCCTCAGTTGATTCCAGCAGTTGGTGACCACTTTGGCGTGCAAACACTTCGAAATCTCTCACGGAGCCAGGATCGGTGGCAAACACGCGAAGGCGTTGGGCAGCGGCCATTTCATTCAGTGCTTTTTTGGCTTTTAGCAGCGGCATCGGGCAATTCAACCCCTTTACGTCTAATTCTCGAACTTCTGTATCCATATGGGATCAAAGTATGACACGCACGTGGTGCAACTGAAATCCACAAAAGGCGTATGATTACTGCCATGCTAAAAACAACAAGACAATTTAAGCACGTATCGTGCATAACGGCTTTAGTATTGTATCTAGTACTGGACGGCACCATGAGTGCCAACGTTTTTGCCAGCAGTAAGCCCGCCCTACCCAGCCTTGGAGATGCTTCATCTAGGACAATTTCGCCGCAACTCGAAAAGCAAATTGGTCAAGCCTTTCTTAAACAATTACATTCCACCCTACGCACCACCAATGACCCGATGATTAAGTACTTTGTATCAGGTCACCTCAACAACCTTGCTCAACACTCCGGTTTACGTGAAGCAATTCTACAAGTGGTTATCGTAGATAACCCCGAAATTAATGCCTTCGCTGTCCCGGGTGGCATCGTGGGAATTAACCTCGGTCTGTTGTTAGTGGCCCAAGATGTTCACGAGTACTCTTCTGTTATGGCCCATGAGCTTGCCCACTTGAGCCAGCGTCATTTTGCACGAGGAGTAGAAGAACAAAGAGCAAACGCACTACCCAATATCGCCGCACTCATTGCAGCTTTAATTGTTGGTGCTGCCGGAGGGGGTGATGCGGCAATCGCCGCCCTAAGTACAGTGCAGGCTGCCGGACAAGCCAGACGACTGCGTTTTAGTCGAGTCCGCGAAACCGAGGCTGACCGCGTTGGCTTAAACACGCTGGTTCGAGCCGAGCATGACCCGGCCGCGATGTCTCGTATGTTTGAGCGCATGCAGCGGACCTATCGCTTTACTCGCAAACTACCTGAATTTTTGCGTACCCACCCCCTGTCTGAAACCCGTATCACAGATGCCAGGAACCAAGCGATGGATCTCCCCCGAGGGAAGTTGCAAGATTCATTAGACTTCCAGTTGATGCGCGTTCGCGCCCAGGTGCATTACCAGAAAAACCCTGCACAAGGGATTACCTTATACCGCAAACAGCTGAAGGAAAATGTGGGTAACCGCGCCGCAAACTATGGGCTTGCTTTATCTCTGAGCAAAAATGGCGACCATGATGAAGCATTAGATCGCGTAGAAACCTTCCTCAACCTGAATCCACAGAGCATTCTGTACAACGCAGCTTATGCGGAATTGTTGATTTCAGCCGACCGTACCAAGCTTGCGCGAGACCTTCTCACCAGTTGGTCCTCAACCCTGACAACGCACCGTTGTCCATGCTGTATGCCAAAGCCCTCAACGCAGATGCCCTGCACGAAGAAGCAGAAGCAGTGCTTACCCGTCAATCTAAGGTGCGCGGCAATGACATCGATGTTTGGTACGAGCTCGCTGAAACTGCAGGTCTAGCGGGAAATATCACCGGGGTACATCTAGCCCGTGCTGAGTACTTTTTCTTTCACGGCGCCTATCACCGTGCCATTCAACACCTGGAATATGCCCAGCGACTAGTTCGACGCAGCAATCCCCAGCTGACCGCCAAATTAACCCAAAAAATTCAAAATCTTCGCACCGCTATTCGTCAGCATCAAAGCTAATTTATTGCAGGGTGGTAGTCTTAAATCGCTATCTTTGCTGAAAGGCGAGCATTCTATCGAGGGGCCGTTTGGCACGAATACCTAAATCTGCATCAACATGAATTTCATTTTGTGCACGATAAGACGAGTCGTCCAACAACCTATCTAAGGTTCGCAATTCATTCATAGCCATCCAAGGACAATGGGCACAACTTCGACAGGTTGCGCCATCTCCAGCGGTTGGTGCCTCTATGAAACGTTTGCCAGGATTCAACTGTCTAAGTTTGTGAAAAATACCGCGGTCGGTAGCAACAATGAAAATGTCGTTAGGTAAATCGTGCGCGGCCTTAATAATGGCACTGGTGGAGCCCACTGCATCTGCCAATTCAATCACCGCAGTCGGCGATTCTGGATGCACCAATACTGCGGCATCTGGGTACACCTTGCAAAGATCGATCAGCGCTTGAGATTTAAACTCTTCGTGTACCACACATGCACCTCGCCACAACAACATATCCGCCTGGGTTTGTGATTGTATGTAACGTCCCAAATGTTGATCCGGGGCCCACAGTATCTTTTCGCCTTGGTCTTTTAGGTGTGAGACTATTTCCAATGCACAGCTGCTGGTCACCACCCAATCTGACAACGCCTTGACCTTGGCCGACGTATTAGCATAAACCACCACCGTACGATCTGGATGTTGCGTAATGAATTCGGCAAATTCATCCGGCAGGCAGCCTAGATCTAAAGAACACTCAGCTTGTAAAGTGGGCATAAAAACTTGTTTTTCCGGCGAAAGAATTTTCGCCGTTTCGCCCATGAATCGAACCCCAGATACAATCAGCGTGTCACTGTCACAATCGCGACCAAAACGCGCCATGGCTAACGAATCTGACACATACCCGCCGGTTTCCTCGGCCAGGTCTTGGATGTCTCCGTCTACGTAGTAGTGGGCAATTAACGTCGCGCCAAGGTGTTTCAAGCGCTGAGCAATTCGTGTTTTTAGCTCATCGCGCTCACCAAAATCGAGTTCACAAGCTGCCACTAGCGGCACTTGCTCCGCTGGCAACGTGTAGTCTGGTAGGCTATGGGTACTCATAAATACGAATTCTAGTGAGTAAGCATCAGAAAAGCGAATAGCCCACACCTAGAACAATGTGCAACCGAAGCAGCCAATAATGACGCCATCCATTGTATTTCTTATCTCTCCAAGCACAGACCACAACGACAACCACATACGGCTACCCGAGGCATTTTCCGATGCCGGATGGCGCGTTATCGTTTGTTCTCACGACGATGTTCACCATCAAGACAATCAAGTCAAAATCGCTCAACATGCTGCCACATCAGTAGACCTCGTTTGGCCAATAGGCTTTGGCCCGCGGCGCACTTTTCTCGATCGTGCACAACTTTTAGGGCTTATACCACAGCATCATTTGATTACCCCAATACACACCCTACTGGGGCTACACGGGAAATCTGCGTGGTTGGATACTGCTCCCCTCACCATCGTCTCTGTCAACACCACACAACTTGTGGAGTTTGCGAAAACACACGGTGGGCAATGGGTTTTGAAGCCTCCCGCAGGAAGTTTCGGAGCTTATGTGCAGCATATTAAACATCCAGACGAGATCCCTGCTGCTACGCAATCGCGTCCAGGTTATTGGGTGCTGCAACGCTATATCGAAGATATCGTGCAGGGTGAGGTGCGTACCATAGTGTGTGGATCGCAGATTATTGGCAGCTATCGCCGTGTTCCGCAAAAAGGAGCCCTAACAGCTAATCTGGCAACCCACGCCAACACCATAGGTCATGAACTGAGTCAGGCTGAGGTACTCTTGGTCACCCAAATTCACCGCGATCTATGCCAACAACATGTTGGCTTCGCTGCGATCGACACCTGTGGGGGTTACTTGGTTGAGGTGAATCTAGCCAACCCTGGAGGGTTGGCCACCTTGTCCAAGCTATATCATCGAGACCATGCAGCCGAAGTGGTCACTTGTGTATCGAGGTTAATCAGTGAACGGCGTCATCTCCACTCGCAAGAATGACCGCCTTCATCTCTTCCAAGCGATCTTGCCGCATATCTATCTGCTGAACATACCAACTGATGAGGCGCTCTTTATCTGCATGCTGTGACAACCGACACCACTCTAAACCCACCTTGAGCCGCTCCACTTCCTGAGCAAGCAGATCCAATACATCGATGAGCGATGCATTTACTTCTTCTGGTACCTCTTCTTCAGGCGGTTCCGCCATCAACCCGTATCGTCGTTGCTGTGGTAAATTTTGAAGAGCGACTGGCCAAATATAATGCCGCCCCAACAATTTCATTCGGCTCACCGCCTCTTTGCAAAGCCAAGTTTGCTTTGGCATTTTTTTCAAATGCCTGCATATCCCATGCCTTAGAAATATCAGTCAGAAACGGACCTGCAACAATGCAATTCACCCTAACTTTGGGGCCATAGGCGAATGCAAAGGAGCGTGTGAGCGCATTAAGACCTGATTTAACCGCACCATAAGGCTCAGAATGGGGAGATGGGTTCACCGAGGCGGTGCTGCTGATATTGATAATGCTGCCACCTTCGCCAGCCGCCATGCGCTCACCAACCAGTGCCATCAGCCGAAACGGGCCCTTCAAGTTAACCCCAACAACCTTGTCGAAAAGTTCTTCCGAGACATCGGTGAGTTTTGGGTACACCGGCGACATACCGGCATTGTTAATCAACACATCTATGCGCCCAAACTTTTCGTAAGCCGCATCCACCAAACCCTGCAACTCATCCCAATGTCCCACATGACAACCGTAAGCCAGCGCACAACGGCCAAGTGCTTCAATTTCTTGCGCAACCACTGCGCAGGCGTCAGCTTTACGGCTAGTGATCACCACATCGGCGCCTCTTTGCGCCAACGCTAACGCCATTTCACGACCCATACCCCGGCTGCCGCCGGTAATTAAGGCGACTTGCCCGCTGAAATCTAGTAAGTCGTCCAATGTCTCTCCTCTAACTAACGAAAAAATATTTAAACATCACTTTTTACACCGTCGACAAATATCATTAAAATATCCGGTTCCGGTGGCTGTCTATATAAAAATAAGATCTGCCGGTTCAAACTTGGCGAATCCATTTAAATCACAGGAGTTAATCATATGGGAATGCTAGACGGCAAAGTAGCACTGGTTACTGGGGCTGGTGGCGGCTTAGGCCGCGCACATGCGTTACTGCTCGCTCAAGAGGGTGCAAGCGTTGTGGTCAATGACCTCGGCGGGTCGCGTGACGGCACAGGTGCCGGTTCATCCATGGCCGACAACGTTGTGGAAGAAATAAAGGCTGCAGGTGGCAAAGCTATCGCCAATTACGGTTCAGTCACCGAGCGTGCCGAGGCGGAGGCGATGATCCAAGCCGCTATCGACGAGTTTGGCAAGATCGACATTCTGATCGCCAACGCCGGTATCTTGCGGGACAAGTCTTTCAAGAAAATGGACGATAGCATGTGGGACACCGTGCTAAACGTACATTTACGTGGCACCTACCTCACCACGAAGATCGCGTACGACAAAATGATTGAGCAAGGTAACGGCGGTAGAATCATCATGACAAGCTCTACTTCGGGCTTACTGGGTAACTTCGGTCAAACCAACTATGGTGCAGCCAAAGCTGGTATTGCCGGCTTCATGCGTTGCCTATGGCTCGAAGGTGTAAAGTACGGTATCACTGTGAACGCCCTAGTGCCCACCGCTACCTCACGCATGACCACAGATATTCTGCCTGAAGAAATGCAAGCGAATTTCCCACCTGAAGCTGTATCACCACCCATTGTTTGGTTGTGTACAGACGAAGCTAAAGAAGTTTCTGGTCGCCAATTCTTAGTCGGCGGAAATAGCGTGTCATTGCTTTCTTGGCAATTAACCCCGATCGCAAAGCGCGACCTTGCTGAAGGTTTGTGGGGGGTCGAAGAAATAGGCGAGATAATTCTTGAAGCTAAAGAAAACTGGCCACCCATTAACCCTATGCATTAATACTGCTAGGAAGTATGCGCATGAACTTCGGATTTAGCGAAGAGCCGATAATGTTGCGTGACCAAGTGTCACGCTTCATGCATGAAAGTTGGCCCATGAGCAGCGTGCGGGAACTCATCCTTCTATTGATGTCAGCTGCTGTGTCAATTGCTGTATCAGTTGTCATGTTAACCGCTGCGTTTAGCGTCTATGCCGCTGGCGCAGCCACAAACACTGCACCCATGTATAAGGCCTCATCAAAATCACCGGCCATGGACATTCTAAGCAATAGCTATGGCTACAGCAGTAACGCGCCTAGTGCGCTTGAGATTGGCCATCAAGCGCCAGACTTTTCCTTACCCC
>JAADHW010000313.1 GCA_013151695.1 Gammaproteobacteria bacterium | reverse complement strand
CCCTGACCATCTCATCTAGCTTAATGGCATCATCACCCACCAATATTCGCCAGCGCTTAGCTCGCACACCTTCGAGAATGATGGTGGCAGCCTGCCCGGCAGTGGTTGGCGCCTTGTCTCGAAAGTCAACTGCACGTTGATGAATCATCTCTCGGATATGATCGTCTGGTACATTATCTACCGGCAACCCGGCGGCCAATAAACGTTCACGAACACCCGCGACTTCCTCCGCAGATAGATTCAACGCGTCATTTTGCCCCAGTACTTTTGCAGTATTTAGTGCGATAGAGGTTCCAATATGGCCCGGCATGACAACAGATGCACGTACGTGGGGTGCGTTCAAGCGTAAATCAGTAACCAATGCTTCGGTAAATCCTTTAACTGCAAATTTTGCCGCTGCGTAGGCTGTATGTGAAACATTGGCCCCTATAGATGCCCAAAACCCATTGACCGAACTGGTGTTGATAATGTGCCCTTCATCACTGGCCATTAATAAGTCCATAAAAGCCCTACAGCCGTAGTAGACCCCATACCAGCACACCGCAAATGTCCTTTCCCATTCATCACGATCGCCCGTGGCGAACTCTCCGCCGCCACCAATACCGGCATTATTGAACAGCAAATTGATATGACTCGCGTGGTGCTGATCAACAACTTCATCACGGAAGTTGGTTATTTGAGATTCACTGCTGACATCACAAAGATGGCTAGTAAGCTGTTGATCTTGCGCAAGCGAGGCAAGCTTCACGGTTTCTTTCATGTTTTCGGCAGACACGTCACACATAGCCACATGAGCACCCTGTGCTATCAACTGACAAACTAACTCTCGCCCCATGCCAGTACCACCACCGGTAACTATTGCTAGTTTCCCCGCAAAACTATCCATCTATCTTTCTCCTGTTTATTAAGATCATAACTAAACCGCTTCTAGCGCAGACGAGGGTCGGCTTGCGACGCATCCACACCTAGGGCATCCATTTGTGCGATAAGTACTTGCGCCCTTCTCGAAGCAAGGCGGACAACGCAGCAAAACAGATGTCTTTATGACCCACCTCAAAGTGCTGCCTCAAGCGCTCTCGAGACTCACTTAGCCCGTAGCCATCTGTACCTAACACCTCATAACGTCCGGGTATCCAGGGTGCAATGCCAGCTGCCACTTTTTTCATATAGTCTGTGGCAGCTACAAATACACCCTGCTCATCGCCAAATAATTTCGCCACATACGGTTGTTGTATTGAATCAGCAGGATTGAGTCGGTTTGTTCTTTCGCACCCTTGCGCTTGTCGCTCAAGCTCAGTGAAGCTGGTTATACTCCAAACACAAACATTAAGCTGCAATTCTTGCAAGTACTGGTTCGCCGTAAGCGCTTGTTGCATAATGCTACCGCTGGCTAACAAGTGAACCGTGGGCGCATTTTTATGAGTCTCGTTGCGCAACAAGCAATACCCGCCTTGAAGAACACCATCTATCACCACCTGTTTATTTGTGTGTGAATTGTCCACACATTCACCAATTCCTGGCATTAGATGATTTTCGTTGTACAAGGTGATGTAGTAGAAAATGTTTTCCTCAAGTTCATACATCCGGCGTATGCCATCATGTATGATCAAAGCCAGTTCGTATCCAAAGGCTGGATCGAAACTGAGCAAATTAGGCACCGTACTGGCAAGTACTTGAGAGTGTCCGTCTTCGTGTTGTAGACCTTCGCCGTTCAAAGTGGTTCGACCCGCTGTACCCCCTAACAGAAAGCCACGACACATCATGTCGCCGCAACTCCATATCATGTCGCCTACCCGTTGAAATCCAAACATGGAATAAAAAATATAAAAAGGAATCATCGGCAGCCCGTGCACTGCGTAAGCGGACCCAGCGGCCATGAACGAGGCCATCGCACCGGTTTCACATATCCCTTCTTGCAGAATTTGGCCGTCGGCGACTTCTCGATAAGGTAATAGCGTATCTGCGTCGACGGGTTTGTACTTTTGCCCTTCTGGTGCATATATGCCGGCTACTTTGAACAAGCCGTCCATGCCAAATGTGCGTGCTTCGTCAGGCACAATGGGTACAACGTATTTACCATGGCTATCTAATTTTAATAACATTGATAACAAACGCACCATAACCATGGTCGTCGACACTTTTCGTTCGCCACCGCCATTAAGAACATCTTGAAACACTTCCAAAGGAGGCGCCGGCAATGCGCTGCATTCTTGCCGGCGGCGCGGTACGGGACCACCCAAATTTTTTCGACGTTCAGCTAAATAGACAAGCTCTGCAGAGCCTTTACTGGGTTTGTAAAACTCTGCCGCCGTGGCTGCTGCGTCAGAAATTGGAATGCCTAGTTCTTTAGCCAGCGAGATGCGCTCATCGCCGCTCATGTTCTTATACTGGTGAACCGTATTCTTACCCTGGGCACCCATACCGTCGCCTTTCACCGTTTTCACCAATATGACGGTAGGTTTACCTTGGGTTTGCATAGCCCGATCAAAGGCGGCGTAGACTTTCTTGCGGTCTTGTCCACCACGTTTAATCCCACGAACCTCTTCATCGGTAAGAGAGTTCATCATTTTCTTTAGTTCAGCGCTGCCTTCAACCCAATGCTCACGTTGAACATTACCAGGCAATACCGAGTACATTTGGTAGTCGCCATCCAGACACTCGTCCATACGTTTGCGCAAAACACCTTTCTTGTCCCGCGCTAGCAATCCATCCCAACCACTCCCCCATATGACTTTAATCACTTCCCAATCAGCACCACGGAAAACCCGTTCCATCTCTTGGATGATTTTACCATTACCCCTAACGGGGCCGTCCAACCGCTGTAAATTACAGTTGACCACCAATATTAAGTTGTCGAGTTTCTCGCGAGCCGCTATATTTATAGTGCCTAACACTTCAGGTTCGTCAGCTTCACCGTCACCAATAAAACACCATATCTTACGACAACTCTTAGGTTTCAGCCCTCGATTTTCTAGATATTTCGCAAAACGCGCCTCGTATATCGCAGCAGGTGTGGACAACCCCATAGACGCATTCGGCATTTCCCAAAATGCTGGCATGCTACGCGGATGTGGGTAAGAAGACAGCCCGCCCCCTGCTCCTAACTCACGACGATAGTTGCTCAGCTGCTTCAAACTAAGCCGACCTTCCAAATATGCGCGTGCATATATGCCCGGCGCTGCGTGAGGTTGTGGAAGAACCATATCTGGGTCTCGATTGTCATCAAAACCTTGAAAAAAATGGTTGAAACCTACTTCTAACATAGTGGCACACGAAGCATAGGTGGCGATGTGGCCACCAACCCCAGTGCCTTGATCTTGGCCCTGTAAAACCATCGCTGCAGCATTCCAGCGAATAATGTTTTCGATACGCTGCTCTAGCTCAACATCACCGGGATAGATGGGTTGTGTGTCTGGTGAAATCGTATTCACATAGGGGGTGTTTAAATTGACCTCGTTTAACGGAACATTCAAGCTTTGGGCATGATCTTGCAGGCTGCGTAAAATTTCTCGAACACCCGCTTCACCAAATTCTGTATAGATGCCATCTATCGCTTCGACCCACTCTTGCTTGTCCTGTACAAGCTCCCTCGACAAATCATTCAACACTTAGAGTTGCTCCTTAATGAGATCAGCATGACGCTGCAATTTACTGAAGTCTTCCATACCTTTAGCATGCATCTTGAATTCGATACCAGAAAATCTTGGCATGACGTGAAAATGAAGATGAAATACAGTCTGCCCCGCAGCCTCGCCGTTCAACTGCGCGATCATGATTCCAGGACAAACAAAAGCCGCCTTCACTGCTGCCGCCACGTTTTGAACCGTAACCATCGTATGACCCAGTATTTCAGCGTCGCAATCAAGCAAGTCCACTGCTTTGTCTTTGGGGATGACTAAGGTATGCCCCTCAACCTGGGGCATGACATCCATAAACGCCAATGAGTACTCGTCTTCAAATACCTTAAACGAAGGTGCTTCGCCGCGGCTGATTTTGGCAAAAATGTTGTTGTCATCATAAGTCATTTAGACCTCCTAACCTCCAATAGTGATTATGTTAAAGAAAAACCTTGGTAACCATTGGCCACCACTTCGCGACACTTTTCCAAGTAAGGCGGCACGCCCAGATATGGCATGAACACACGCTTCTTCCCTTCTACATTGGCGCCTAAATACCAAGAGTTGCAATTGGGATAGATGGTTGCGCTGGCAACCTCGTTTACATGATCTACCCAAGTTTCTTGTGCCGTGGTTTGCGCATCTATGCGGGTGAGCTGATGGGTGGTCATATGCTCGATACACTGCGCAATCCACTCCACATGGTGTTCTATTGAAGGCAACATGTTTGAAAGCACAGAGGGGCTGCCCGGACCCGTCACTAAGAATAGATTGGGAAAGCCAGCGGTCGCTAAGCCTAAATAAGTTTTAGGTCCTTCGGCCCATTTTTCAGTCAATGTCGTGCCATTCTCACCACGCACATCGATGTTGCTAATTGCACCTGTCATGGCATCAAAACCAGTGGCTAGCACCAAACAGTCGACGTTGTATTGCTTGTTGCGAGTTGCTAAACCTTGAGCATTCACTTCCTGCAGGGGATCTTGTTGCAAGTCGATAAGTTCTACATGAGATTGATTAAAGGTCTCATAATAATCCGTGTCTACGCACAAACGCTTACATCCCACCGGGGTATTCGGGGTTAGCTTTTGCGCCAGCTCAGGGTCGTTGACTAGCCCTGCTATTTTTCCCTGGATAAAGGTTCGAGCAGTCTCATTGGCATCATCATCAAAAACCAGGTCATTAAAGGCCGCTAAGAAAGCCAATCCACCTCGGGCCCAGCGATCTTCATATTCGGCTAGGCGCTGCTCATCAGTCACCGCAAGTGCGGAGGTGTCATTGTCGCGGAAGTTCGCACCAAAACCCCGTTGCCAATTGTCCGCTCTAAATTCGGCATAATTTTCTTTCACAGAACGTACATATTCTTCATCCAAGGGTGCGTTATGTGCAGGAATTGAATAATTCGGCGTGCGTTGAAAAATGGTGAGCGAGCGAGCCTGTTCGGCTATCAATGGAATACTCTGTATAGCTGAAGACCCTGTGCCAATCACACCCACACTTTTACCGGTGAAATCGACACCTTCATGAGGCCACTGCCCTGTATGATAAGTTGGGCCACAAAAGTCGTCTAACCCTTTGATATTTGGCACATTTGGAACCGACAAACAACCAGTCGCCATCACTACAAATCGAGCATGGAGGGTTGTATCGTCATCCAGTTGAATTTGCCATGACTGGGTTCTATCTTGAAAGTGAGTGGCGAGCACTCTTGTGTTGAGTTGAATATCATCAGCCAAATCAAATCGCTCAACCACGTGGTTGGCATAACGTAACAGTTCTGCTTGGGTGGCGTACTTTTCACTCCACTGCCACTGTTGCTGTAGTTCATCTGAAAACTGGTAGGAATATTCCATACTCGGAATGTCGCACCTCGCACCCGGATATCTGTTCCAGAACCAAGTGCCTCCAACACCATCCCCCGCCTCGATCACACGTGCGTGTAATCCCTGCTGCTTTAACTGGTAGAGCATGTAAATGCCCGCAAACCCGGCGCCGACGACAATGGCATCATATGATGAATTTGTTGATATAGAACTCACGCAAATCCTCCCAAATTAGTGAGGCACGTAGTTTGCGCGAAATCGTTGGACGTTCCAAGTTGGACGTTCCAAGATGCCAGATCAATATCGGTGGTGGGCTACGGCAAAAGTAGTGGGCTCAATTGTGGGCGGCGCCCCCACTCCTGCTCTGCGTAATGCTTAGCCAAATAAGCAACAATTTGTTGCTCCTGCTGCGCCGGTATTGCCCATAAGTTTTGTGTCTTCTGCATCCATCGAATGGTATTCAACCAAAATGCGGCATCACCCCGCTGGCTGGTCACAATCAATGCAGAGTGACATGCGGTGCAGTGTCCCTGAACCAAGTCAGCCCCGGCCGCCTGAATAAATTGACTACCCGAGCCAGGGGTGTCTGCCACAACGGGTGAAACAAACGCCACCAAGATGATTGCCCAGCAGTACTTCACGAAACCTGAACCGCAATACGATGAGTCGCGTTGTTCAAATAGCCCTTAGGATTCCAACCTGGCACAAGCATGGGCTGACTGCGACCCAAGTCGTCGGTCGCTTTAGCCCACACCTCAAAAAAACCTGCTTGAGGGAAACTCAATTGAGTTTGCCATTGTTGCCACGCCAGTCTGTTTACAGGTTTCGCAAGCTCGGCCACCTGCCACGTCACGCCGTAATCAATACTGGTGTGCATTTGAACCACCTTGAGGTCACCTGCCCAAGCGTGACCTCGAAAATCGTAGCGGTTACCTGCTTTGAGTTTTTGGCCAGACGCAGGAAAAGTAATCAGAGACTTCACCGGCATCGATTCAATAATACACATTTGATCGTCGGCTACCTCGGCACCAGGCGCGACGTTCGCACAAGGCACCCGATAAGACCTGCCGCCCATCTTCGCACCGTCATGCACACGGTCTCGCACTAACAGTTGTGTTAGCCACTTGCCTGAAACAGACCCAGGCCACCCACCGCATACCAGGCGCAAGGGCGCACCATGCAAAAGCGGTATTGGCTCTCCGTTAAGTTCAAAGGCTATCAGTGATTCATTCTCCATCGCTTTGGATATAGGCACACCGCGAGAGATGACCACCTTGTCTGGATCACCAGACAAATGTTTATCCGCACTTAAGAAGCCTAGGTATTGGGCATTATCCCTCAAGCCGCAGAAATCGAGTACATCCCGCACTCGCACACCCGTCCAACGAGGGCATCCTATGGCGCCTGTACTCCATTGATTGCCGCTGGCGCGCGGCCGAAATTCGGCTCGTCCGTTACCACCACACTCCAACTGCAAGTCAAACGAAACAGTCTCGAAGCGAGATTTAAGCTGTTCGATTGAAAAAGTGGTTGGACGTAAGCAGCTTTCGCCTGAAATTTTCAAAGACCAGGTGTCAGCATCGATCTGGGTCGGTGGGATACCGTTGTTGCGTAGAAATAGATTCGCTGTTGGCGTGGTATCGTGGTCTAACAGATGCGCGGGTGTTTCAGCATTGAGTGGCCTGTCACTTAGTAAGCGTAGTGCAACTTTGTTCGGAATTTGAAATCTCTCAACACCATTCAACTGCTGCGCTAAAACAGATGAGGCCCACAAGCCAAATGGCAGCGTCATACTTGCCTTGGTTGAGACTGAAAGGAACTGTCTTCTTGATGTTTTCATGGGACGAATAGTCGCACTATTTCCCCAGTGTTTCGAGCCAAGTAATGACTTCTTGAGTGTGCTGTCCAATAAACGGCACTTCTAGATTTTCCGGTTTGGGTAGCCCGGGCACGACGGGTAGCTTAACAATATCCTCGCCCACCCTAACCTCTTGGGTTCGAAAGTCACCGTGCAGCTTCAGCTGGTCTATAGAGTTAACCGGGGCAAAGGCGATATCTGCTTGGTCCAGTCGTGCACTAATCCCAGCATAGGCCACATTGCTAAAGTATGTTCTCAAACGGTCATCAACAAATTCACGATTGGCCACTCTGGTTTCATTGTTGCGGCAACGCTGGTCCGAATATAGTGCAGGATCTTGCAACCCCGTTGCACATAAGCGCGACCATTCCCTTTCATTCTGAATAGCTAAAATAAAATCTACACCATCTGCCGAACTAAATACCCCATAGGGACAAATACCAGGATGAGCTAAACCGACACGCTTAGGCGCAGTACCTCCATAATGTTCAAGCAAATAAGGCACACTGAGTAAATCGGCTACGCTATCAAAGAGCGATACCTGTAGAGCCCCACCTTTGCCAGACTGTGCCCGTACTAACAATGCTTCTAATACAGCTTCGTAGGCATACATACCTGTGGCAATATCTACAATAGAAACCCCCACCCTACCCGGCTCTTGCTTCGACCCGGTGATATGCGCCAACCCAGATTCAGCCTGCATCAGTAGATCATATGCTTTGCGTCGCGCACCCGGTCCTGAGGAGTCAAAACCCGCAATAGACACGGAGATCAAGCGGGGGTATCGAAGATGTAGTGCTTCTAGGTCTATGCCCAATTTGTCCAAAACGCCGGGCTTAAGGTTTTGCACCAACACATCGCTGGCCGCTATCATTTTTTTTAGTAACCGCAAATCGCTGGTTGAAGTCAGATCTAAGACAATAGATTTCTTACCGGCGTTGAGCCACACGAAGTAGCTGCTGTGCCCGTAAACATCGGTGTCGTATCCCCGCGCAAAATCTCCTTCTGGTCGTTCTACCTTCCAAACTGTCGCACCCGCTTGCACCAAACGTCGTGTGCAAAGGGGTGCGGCCACGGCTTGTTCTAATGAAACTACATTAATACCAGTCAGAGGATTCATATCATCGCATCAATCTTGTTATGGTTTAGTTTGCCACTAGCGAAATAAAAAGAGGGCTCGCAAGCCCTCTCTAAGTTAGTTTGCCCTGTAAACTTAACCAGCGGCGTTGTAGCCCATTATAGCTTTCACCTCAAGGAATTCCTGGAACCCATGTGCACCCCATTCACGCCCATTCCCCGACTGTTTGTAGCCCCCAAAGGGTGCTTTATTGTCAAGGGGCGCACCGTTTAAATGCACATTTCCTGTCCGAATCAATCGCGCCATTCTTTTAGCACGCTCTGGATCTGCAGATGAAATGTAGCCGCTTAAACCATAAGGCGTATCGTTAGCAATGCGGATTGCATCGTCATCGTTCGTATAGCCAATCAGCGATAAAACTGGACCAAAAATCTCTTCCCGAGCGATGGTCATGTCATTCGTAACATGGGAGAACACGGTGGGCCGAATATAGTAACCAGCGTTCAGACCATCTGGTCGACCGGTGCCGCCTGTCTCTAGAGTGGCACCTTCGTCAATGCCTTGTTGAATCAGCTTCTGAATTTTATCAAATTGCACTTCTGAAACCACTGGATGGTAGCTTCCGCAGTAGGGTCGCCAACTTTGACCTTTTCAGCCGCGGCCTTAGCTATGGCAGCAGCCTCATCCATGCGAGCGTTGGGAATGAGCATTCGAGTAGGTGCATTACAAGACTGGCCAGAGTTCATGCACAAACCAAATACATCTCTAGAAATGGATTTTGCGAAATCAGCATCGTCCAAAATGATGTTCGCAGACTTGCCACCCAATTCCTGAGCAACACGTTTTACCGTCGCAGCTGCATTTTTCGCCACCTCGATGCCGGCGCGAGTCGAACCTGTGAACGACATCATGTCGACCCCTTCATGCGCACTTAAGGGTGCACCCACACTAGGACCATCGCCATTTATCAGATTAAATACGCCGGCAGGCACACCCGCATCATGGAGAATTTCGGCAAACAAAATAGCATTAAGTGGAGCAACCTCAGAAGGTTTCAAAACCATCGTGCAGCCTGCGGCCAAAGCCGGCGCCACTTTGCATGCGATCTGATTGAGGGGCCAATTCCACGGGGTGATCAAGCCACAAACACCGGCAGGTTCCTTAATGATATGAGACGTACCAATGTCTTCTTCAAACTCAAAATTTTTCAGCACTTCTAGCATTGTCATAAAGTGACCTAGACCGGCTGGAGCTTGTGCTGCATTAGCCAAGCCCAATGGTGCGCCCATCTCTTGACTGATGGCAGTTGCCACTTCGCCCATGCGCTGGGTGTACTTATCAATAATTGATTCGAGTAACGCAATGCGCTCCTCTTTAGTAGTTTGGGAGTAGCTTTCAAAAGCTGAGCGCGCAGCGCTCACCGCACGATCAACATCTTGCGGCCCACCCATGGCAATTTGCCCGATAGATTGTTCGGTGGCTGGATTAATCACATCTAGGCGGTCGTTGGTGGAAGGATCAACCCACTCACCGTTAATGTAGAACTTAAGTTGGTTACTCACTACGGACGTCCTCTTGGTGTCTGACAAATGAAAATGGCCTGTTAAGAAGGGCCAGCGAGTTAGCTTACCCTTATGCAGAGAATTAGAAAATAGGCGAGAGTGTTTCGGCTATCTCAATGCGATCATCTAGCGCTGAGCATAAACACAGCCATGGATTCTTGGCCAACTTCTATGGATGGAAAGCTGTTCACAATATCTGGATAGTCGGGGCGGTATTTATCCTTGTAGGCCTCCAAA
>JAADHW010000256.1 GCA_013151695.1 Gammaproteobacteria bacterium | reverse complement strand
AAGGGTATTTGTTATATGGAAGCTATTGTTATGCCCATGACGTGGGAGCAATGTCCGGATTCAGTAACAGAAGTGTTTCGCGGCTTTCGTTCACCTGCTGGTGAATCTATGGTGTTAGACAACAACGTGTTTGTTGAAAACGTTTTTCCTGGGGCTGTTCTTCGGGATATGTCCGATGAGGAAATGGTGGTTTATCGCAAACCCTTTGAGAACCCAGGGGAAGATAGACGTCCAACACTCACCTGGCCAAGACAAATACCTCTGGATAATGAGCCTGAAGCGGTTATTTCGACGGTAAATCGTTATCGCGCTTATCTGGCTCAAAGTGGCGTTCGGAAACTGTTTGTTAACGCTGAGCCAGGCGCGATATTAGTCGGTGATATGCGAGATTTTTGCCGAACCTGGCCCAACCAGGAAGAAGTGACGGTGAAAGGGAGTCACTTCATACAAGAGGATTCGCCGGACGAAATTGGCCAGGCGCTGCGGGCCTGGATGCAAAACGCATAAACATTGTTTATGCGCACAGCTCTTACAGTTCTTGGGTTTTAAAAGCCCACTTGGAAGCCAATGCCATAGGTAGCTGGCAAACCCCAGGATTCTGCGAAACCGACACTCGTGGTACTGACTTGCGTTCGGTAGCGCTCGTCAGTGAGGTTTTTACCCCAAAGGTAGGCTGACCAGCGTCCATCAATACCGGAGATACCGATGCGCGCATTAACCAGCCAATAGCCATCTTCCAATGTTTCGGGGGGTTGCCGGACGATATCGTAACTAACTTCATCTTTGTACGCTGCAGCAATTAGAAGATCGCCAACCAAGCTACCCCCTATATTCCAGGCATAGTCGATGGAAGTATTAAAGTTTAATTCTGGAGAATTCGGTAGCTCGCTACCCGAAGCAACACCCGGGAGCACAGACGAAGTGATCTCTGTATCTAAATAGCCCAGCCCAAGTTTTATGTTAAGACGCTCAGCAGCAAGCCAGTTTAGGTCAATTTCTGCACCCATTACATCCGCGTCACCTGCGTTGGCAATACCAAACAACGGCCCAAAAGGTGAGTCGAATAATGGTCCGTAGAATTGCATATCTTCAAAGTCATAATAAAATACTGCGCCGTTTATTTGTAATCTCTGATCGGCTAATTGAACCTTAAACCCAACCTCGTATGCCAACAAATTTTCTTCATCGAAGCCATTTAGATCAGCCGGATTGAAGGTTAATTGCCCTTGGAACCCACCTGACTTGAAGCCTGTACTGATACTCCCGTAGATGAGCGTATTTTCCACACCGGTGAAATCTACACCCACTTTCCAGGATAAATCGGTCTCATCATTGTTGCTAGAAACCGCAGGGAAACACTGTATCTGTTGACCATCACTAACGGATACCACACCAGGGCCTGCAGGCAGCAACGGGCATAAGCCACCACCACCGGTCGCCAGATCCGGCGTTACGATGAACGTAAATGCGTTCGAGAATTCTTTCTCGTCTTTGGTGTAACGCAAACCAAGATTGAGCCGAAACGCATCACTCAATTGCCATTCTGTGTGAGCAAAGAGTGCCTGGGAGTCAGTCTCCTGGCTGTAGAAGTTACCCACACCCGTTGTCCCGCCCAGTCCGAACAGAGGCAACAGGTCGGTTGCATCAAATTGATCTCGCGTATCTACTTCATCCGTACCGAAAAATCCGCCGAAGATGGCAACTAGACTCTCACTAACATACGTGAACCTAATTTCCTGGGAAAATTGCTCAATTTCATTGTCATAGAATCCATCAAGATGCACCAATGCAGAGCCATCTCTATCTTCCTGGTAGAAGCGAGAATAGTCTTCAAAACCAGTGACTGAAGTTACCGACCATTGCTCCGATAGATTCCAGTCCACAACCAAGGATGCTCCGTTGCTCTTGACATCTTGCCGAATCGGTCCACCACCGGCAGAACTGAATTCATTGTTGAAAAACCCATCATCCGCAGGATCTAACAAATTATTTATGTTGAAAAGGATAGGGTCGGACTTGTCCTGGCCACCATGTACATTAAGCACAAGATTAACTTTATCGTTCGGTGCCCAATCAGCTATTACGCGCCAGGAAGTGCGATCAATTTCTCCAACGTCATTACCCGTTGTTCTATTTGTTAGATACCCTTCCCCTTGCTGCACAGATTGCACTGCCACGCGGACACCTAGGCCATCTGCAAGCTGGCCACCAACAGCGCCTTCAATACCCACTCGGTCAAAGCGGCCATAGTCGATGTTAAGGAAGCCCTCTGTTTCCTCCGTTGGTTTACGACTGACAAACTTAACGGTACCGGCTGTTGTGTTCTTGCCATAAAGGGTGCCCTGGGGTCCTTTAAGAACCTCAACACGCTCAAGATCAAACAGTTGGAAATTCAGCATGGCTGGGGAGACAAGGTAAATTTCATCGATATAAATTCCGGCTGCTGGATTGTTGTTGACTGCATAGTCATTCAATCCGATGCCCCGAATACTTATATTTGCAATGCCGCTACCAAACGTATTGTTTATGTTTAGGTTCGGGGTTTGTGCTGCAAGGTCCAATGGTTCTGCCATGCCAAAGCGTTGAATATCATCACCGGTAAACGCCGACACTGCGATCCCAACATCATTAAGGTTTTGTTCACGCTTTTGAGCAGTGACTACAATTTCTTCTATTTGATAGCCTACCGATTCTGTGTGTCCGCTTGCGGCAAAAAGTAACGCAACTAAACCCACGAGTGTTTGCGGCCAATATTTGGCTTTTATCATTGTTTTCCCCCTTTAATGATCGATGGTATGTCTCAGCCGATGGCTCTCTCCTGGCTGATGTCTAAACATAGCAGGGTGAATTAAAGGCTAGAACACCTCCCCTGGGTAGGGTGGGACTGTGGTTCGGGTAGGCTTCCGAACCCCAAGTACTGAGTATTTTGGTCAAGAGCTAGTTAGCGGCCGAGTTGTACTTCGGAATTGAATAACCCGAAATAACCTTCAAGCTTGGCTCTGGATAGCTAACTTTGCTGTGCGTGAGTCCAGATTTAATCAACGCTTCAGCCATATGCACAGCAGCGGGAATAGGATCAATCACTGGCACACAGTAGCCACGGCCCTGCAAGCTTGCGCGAATGGCATCGGCGCACCCCAGGAAACCAGTGCACCCCAAAATGATGGCATCTGCACCATCACTTTCTATCGCAATGAGCGCTTTTTCGGACAACGCCTCGTTCAGCGCTTCCAAATCATGGCTGAGTTCGAGAACAGGGGTGTCAATGGATTGAAAAGAAGCGTATTTGTCTTTTAGGCCGTAGGATCCGATAATTTTGTCAATCATTGGCCGTATACGATCGAGCACCGTAATAAAGCTAAACCGATGTCCAAGCATGTTGGCCAGGTGCATAGACGTCTGACCCGCACCCAAAACCGGTATACTCACGGCCTCACGGCAGGCATAGATACCTGGATCTCCCATACAATCTAAGATAATTGCATCAACGCCGGAGTGTTCCGCTTCGATGGCAACTCTGATTGAATCAGGTACGGCTAGCGCCTCATCGAACTCTGATTCTATCGACGAAGGACCCGATTCAAGGAGGCTATGGCTGACAGTGAGGCCCTGCCTTTCGAGGGGTCGCACATCCTCTAACGTGCGTATTCCCTTAGTAATTATTGGGGTTATCAATCGTATATCTATGCTCATGCTAATACTTCCCTTAAGCTATTCAATTTGTTCGAGTGGCACAAAAGCCTCATCCAACCCAAATGCATGGGGTCCGAAAACCGCCAGCGATTCTGGCGTACGCATTATTGGTGCGGCGCTGGTCGCAATCACTTTGAGACGTTGCCCATATTTCAGCCCGTCTACCGGAACAGGTTCAGCCGTTTCACGATCAACCAAACAGATTAAGTCGGGGACAATACACTTTGTTTTGCCATTGAGGCGAGCCACTAAGTGCTCATTCTGAAAACTGATTTCCATGACGTCGCAAGGGTCGGAAAGCGACACCAATTGACATGCGCCGACGTTAAATCCTTGTGTGGTTTCTCGCTTAATATCCGTCACCTTGCCGTCGAATAGTTGTTTGCACTCATTGTAGTAAGTTGTGGTACGAAGATAGTCGATTAGTGCCTCAACCGGTCGCCCATCATTACGCCCTTGGGTGATGGCTCGACCTATTTCGAGCGCCATAGTCAAAGTACCCTTGACCGCCGTCCGCTTTAAATCGGCTCCAGACATTGGGTAGCTGGAAAGAATGACACTCAGCCCGAGCTGCATTGCCGCTACGCGGACTAAATCTTCTGCAGACTTTGCATCCTTAGTGTCTACCACGAGTGAAGTAAGGTGATCATCGGTGACGCTTAGAGGTGTACATGAAATACCGTATACGTTGAACGTCACCATTTGAATCTCCGGAAATGCTCGACCCATACCGTCGGCATTTACCAGCGGCAGACCCAATCGCGCGGCTGCCATGACAGGCAAAAGAGAATTTATACCCCCAATCTCGATTCCAACAAGCGCATCCGGTTGTCGTCCAAGGCGTTGTGCTAATTTTTCTACGGCGAGATCGATGTCATCCCCGCACGCCGCTTTTTCTCCAAGCACGGTTGGCGCACCCAACATCGCGATAGTAAAAACTAGAGCATCGTCATCGAGATCATCTGGTTCTATCAATTCCGGAGCACCAAATTCTTTGATCGCATTCATCGCCAGCAAACGACCTATATACGGATCACCACCACCACCTGTGCCTAAAAAGGTCGCTCCGGTTGCTATGTCGGGTAGGTCATCAAGAGATACCTTCATGTTTTTTATCTTCCCATTCGTTTGCAAAAATCAGCGAGTTGCTGCAAGTTCTCCCGCAACCTTTACCCGAATCCGCACCGCCCCTCCTGGCATGTACGCCAGCGGTACCTCTTCAATATCCAATACCTCAATTGTGGTTGGATCTGCTCCGGCATCCACAGCGCGCGCTTTAGCTTCATCTTTCGCAGTCTGCAAGGATGCTTCTCGTCCCATTGCGTCGTAAGCAAACACTCGATCGGTTTCACCGCTGACTTGCGCGATAGACGCACCAATCGCATTGGCTACACCGGCATTATCCGGAATGATCGTCTCAGATGTGCCAGGTATGTCATCTCTGATCAATACCGATCCACCGCCCACAAGCACTAGCGGAACTGGCTCGAAACTTGTTTTCATGCGATCAACACCCTCAGTGACAATTTCATGGATCCGCTTGATACCTTGACTCACAAGTTCACGCGGCAACTTACTAACCAGGTTCTTGTCACCAATATCGCTATACCCACCTGCTACCGCCAGATCCGTTGCGCACATAGTTTGACCGCCAAACACCATCGCCTCTTTAAGAAGTCGGTAGCCTATCGAAGTTGGACCCACCATTGTCCTACCCGCCCGAGTCTCGACCAGCGACCCGCCGCCGAGACCGAGCGAAAGTACGTCGGGCATCCGGAAATTCGTTCGCACCCCGCCAATATCTACTGTGATCGACGATTCCCTTGGAAAACCATTAACCAACACACCAATATCAGTTGTCGTCCCACCAATATCCGCAATGAGCGCATTTTTGAGACCCGATAGATAGGCAGCACCGCGCATACTGTTTGTCGGCCCTGATGCAAAGGTCAAAACCGGATATTTCTCAACATAAGCGGAACTCATTAAGGTGCCATCGTTTTGGCTCACATAGAAAGGAGCATCAATCTTGAGTTTTCGGAGTGCGTCGTGGAAAGATTGGACAACCGTGCGAGAAAGATCGGCCAAACTCGCGTTCATAACCGCCGCATTTTCTCTCTCTAAAATTCCAACCCTGCCGATGTTTGATGAGAGCGTGATAGATGCATCTGGTAACTCGTTCTGCACTATCTCTAACGCACGATATTCCATGGCAGAATTAACCGGAGAAAAAAGGCCCGTAATCGCAACTGTCTTCAGCCCCTTCCGGCGGATTTCCTTCGCAGCATTGGCGACCGCCACTTCATCTAACTCATCAGCGATTCGCCCATCGTATTGATATCCCCCTTTAATGAGGAAATGGTGTTTGCCCACGGTCCTAGATAAATCAACAGGCCAATCTGTCAGCGGCAATACCCCTCGAGACGATGGCAGTGCAATCCTGATGATACCCACGGACAACAGACCTTTCCGTTCCACGAATGCATTTGTGAAATGAGTCGTACCAATCATCACATGTTGTATTTGTGCAGCTGCCACCCCCGAACCACTCAAAACTGCATTGATGGCGCTGACAATGCCATCACTCACATTCTCTGTGGTCGGAGCCTTGTGGCTAGCCAACACCTTATTTTCTTGCATTAACACGGCGTCGGTGTTCGTCCCGCCAACATCTACCCCTATTCTCACGCAGCACTCCCAAAATTGCCGTCAGCCCGGTTTCTTATACGGCTACGCTAGCAGGGCATGCACACATTGGAGAACACCTACTGCGGGTAGGCAGCCGAGATTTGTGGGTAGGTAACTTGGCTCCAACAAGCTAGATAACGCCTCGTCGGATACTTGCGTTGACGGCTTCCTTTCGATCGGACACACCTAACTTTTCATAGACATTCTTCACATGAAATTTAACCGTGTTAATGGATATTGACATCTCCTCACAGGTCTCGCGGTTCGAGCGCCCTTGTACAAGGTGCCGCAAAATTTCTCGTTCACGCGGACTTAATGAATCTGAATTGTCATCGATGAGCTTATTCGAGTTGATTTCCATAGAGAGTTCAGCGACAAACCTGTCTCTGAGTCGATTTCCCCGACGGCTGTGTGATCGTTCAGTAAATTCCTTGATAAACCCTACCAAAAGTGAACCTTCGTTAATAAAAGGACGCTTAATCCCTTCAAATAGAGACGGTGACAACGCAGCTTCGAAAGCCGCCATAGATTTGTCCAATTGATCAGTGTTTCGGTAGGCGACACACAATAAAATTGTGAACGCTATATACGGTCTTAGCAGCAGCAATTGCGAACAAATCGCCCGTTCACTCTCCAACAGATCAATAGCGGCGGAAGCGTTACCTTTTGATATGAGCCCGCGAGCGGCAACAGTCACCCGAAGCTGGCGCAGGGTTGGGTGCTCTACAGTACCTGCTGGTAACTCAATGCAGCTCACTTCGTCAAGGCCTACCCCTGATTCCAAAAGTTTCCATTGCTCGAACTCCACCATCTGTAAGTCAACAATCTGCCGAAGGCGACCTAACCCTCTGCTGCTGGCTGTAGACCGGGCTCGCTCCCGTACTTCCTGGGCACTCATCAGGGCAAATTTCGATCTAGACAATTTCATCGCCGTCGTATATGCGGCAACGTAAACTTCCAGCCAGGCATCGGAACGTTCAATGTGGGGCAACGCGACAGAAAGAAATTGACTGGCTCGATGTAAATTATTTGTCTCGTAGGCAGTTTCCGCCAGAAACGCGCTCGCTATAGCAACCAGATCACTACCAGGACCAAAGTGGTCCATGGCCAAATCGTGACCCACTTCGTACAAAGCTTGAGCGTCTCTAACGCGCCCTTGTTGCAAGCTTGCATACCCCTCATGGAAGTAAATAAAAGTTTCACCAAAGACCGAACCCATCACTCTAAAGTGACGTATCGCTTTATCTCCCACGGCCATACAATCACTGAAATTCCCACGCTGCGCATACATGGCGCATAATAAGTTGCAACGTAGGGCGTGCATAAGATCGTTATCCCCAAGCAGCACTTCGCCAAGCAATTCAAGTCCATGAATTTCTTCGTCGGAAATTGAATTGTCTGCATAGACGTTAATGACACTTTGGAGTATCGACAATTCACTATGCAGTTCTACATCATTGCTTGCATTTTCATCGACAAAGTCCATCAATTCACACTGGATACGCCCGGCTGTCTCAATCTCGCCGTGACGTAAAGCTAAGTATACTTTTGCTAACCAAAGCCGAGGGTAATTTGTGAGTTGCTGCGTGCCTAAAAGAGCAACGGCTCTCTCGAGTGCATCCATGTGTCCTCGAAGCCCATAATGCCAACCACCCA
>JAADHW010000376.1 GCA_013151695.1 Gammaproteobacteria bacterium | reverse complement strand
GGTGAGCTCTTCGCTGCGTATGCAGCCACCGGGGCGGTCGTTTCGTTCAAGCACAACTACCGATTTCCCAGACTTTGCCAGCAACGCGGCGCAAATTAGCGAGTTTATGCCTGAGCCAACGATAACAAAATCGTAGGCACTTTCTGATGTTGCAACCACAGGTCCCCCTTCTTACAACCTCTACTGGGTTATGGTGATGTCGCAGAACTGCCTTGCATAAGTAAGGGCATCAGGGGCGTGTGTTGCTCCGGTCCCATGGCACTGTAGCCACCGTCAACCGGAATTTCGCCGCCGGTCATGTAGGATGCGGCATCCGACGCAACAAAGGAGACCACGTTAGCCACCTCGGATCCATCCGCAACTCGGCCCATTAGATTGAACGGGACTGAAACCGTATCGGCGTGCTGTCGGTTGTTTCCAGTCAGGCCCTCGAATGGGTCAGACCAAATGTGTCCCAACATCAATAAATTCACGCGAATGCCGTCTTGTGCATATTCAACCGCCTGAGTTTTTGATAAATGCCGCAGTGTCGCTTTTGCTACTGGGTATGCCCAACGGCCGATATGTGGAAAAGCACCGGATACAGAACCAATATTGACGATGTTGCCAGCAGATTGTTTCAGCAAGGGTCGAGCTATCTCGCCTAATATCGCTGCGGACACGGCATTGGTGTTGATTGTATTGAGCCAGGTTTTGCGATCTGTGTTGGCACCGTCGTCGTCATAGGAGCAGGCATTGTTGACAACAATATTCAGTCCGCCGTATGTGTTGCTCACCATGTTGACGAGATTTTTTAGGTCGTCGTCGTTGGTAATGTCGGTCGTAATATAGCTGCAACCGTCACCAAGTTCCCTGGCAAGGGCCTCGCCTTTGTCACGATTGCGATCAGCGATGACAACTTTTGCGCCGTCTTGATGTAGTTTGCGAGTAATCGCTGCACCGATGGATGCAGCGCCCCCGGTTACGATCGCTACCTTTCCGGATAAATTCGACATAACCACTCCAAGCGTAAATGTTGTTCAGGCTAGAGTGTCACCCATTGACGTATTTTGCCTATGCGAATAGTGCAGGCATTGTGCGAATACTGCAAAAAAGGAGGATTTTTCGGCGTTATTCGCACAATGCTTGCGCTTAACGAATAGTTGGCGAGCTTAAGCGATGCAAAACTTAGGCAGAGTCTGCGAGGTCAACTTGTCTTCGGTATTACCTTTATATCGTCGTCGGGTGCCTCTGTATCAGAGGAATCAGTGGAACCAGGGGAGAGAAAATGATGCACCTTAACGTAAAAGCTGCCTTGCTGTGTGTTCTCGCAGCAATTGGTCTAACAAATACTCATGTCGTCAGCGCTCAACAGAGCAGTAACACTCGTGCAGAATCACTACTAGAGGAAATTGTTGTGACCGCGCGTAAGCGTGAGGAAGGTCTGCAAGATGCGCCATTGGCAGTGTCCGCCTTCACCGGAGAAGCTCTTGACTATCGTGGTGCCTCGCGTTTGGACGATATTGCAAAGTTTGTGCCCAGCTTAACTTTGGAAAATAACCCAAGCTTTGGTGGTGCATCAAACTCTGCGGCTATATACCTGCGGGGTGTTGGACAAAAAGAATTCCTGCCGACGACTGAACCCGGTGTGGGTTTATATGTCGACGGCGTGTATGTCGCTCGCTCTGTTGGCGCGCTCCTTGACCTGGTCGATATTGAACGCATCGAAGTATTGCGTGGTCCCCAGGGTACACTATTTGGACGCAATACTATTGGTGGTGCAATCTCGATCACCACGGTTAAGCCCCAAGATGAATTTGGCGCTTCGGTGGCTGTAACAGGGGGAACAGATGGTCGATTAAATTTCAAAGCGGCAGTGGATATTCCACTTGGAGAGACGCTCAAAAGCCGCCTGTCTGTGGGTTCGTTTAACCAAGATGGTTACGTCTCTCGAACTGATGGCGTTGAGTTGGGAGATGACGATACTCTAACGGCTCGCCTAACATTTGATTGGAACCCGACTGATCGATTCGATGCGCTGGTGACGATAGAAGCCTCAAGAGATCGAGAGTCTGGTCCTGCGTTTCAACTCATTGATATTGACTTTACTGATCTTAGCCAGCTTAGTGGTGTGGTGTTGGCTCCACCCCCGCCCATGGCTTTTATTCATAATGTAACCACAGCGGCACTTGGTCCGGGTATGCCTTGCGCGGTCACTGATGCGGCAGGCAATGGAATTACCTCCAATCCAGCAGCGCCACTTTGTTATGACTCACGATACATCGGCGCTGATGGTACCAATGCAGGCACAGCGCCGGCTTTTTCAGAAACCGATTTGTTCGCAGCATCTGCTACGCTGAGTTGGCTTATCAATGACAATTTGGAGTTGAAATCGATTTCTGCATTTCGTGATTTGGACGCTGAATTTGGTCGGGATGGAGACCATTCGCCCCATCGAATTTCAGAGTTTGTCGACTTTCTAGAGCAGCGACAATTCAGCCAAGAGTTTCAATTGCTGGGTACATCGTTCGAGGGCCGATTCAATTGGCTGTTGGGGTTCTATTATTTCAATGAAGATGGAGACAATGCCAATATTCTCAATTTCACAGTTTCGAATTTCCGTTCGGGTGGTAAATTTGATAATCAGGCTACTGCGCTGTTTGCGCAAGGCACCTTTGACTTATCAGAGCGCTGGCACTTAACGCTTGGGGCGAGGTACACGGATGAAACAAAATCGTTCCTGCCTGATCAGATCATCTTCCAGAATTTCTATGCTGGGATTAGCGAAGTAGTTCCTCCTGGAAACCCGTTGGCTGCTCTGGATGCACCATTTTTGCAGGCAGGCTCACGAATTCTGCCGTTGTTAGAGAAAGAAATAGAAATCAGCGAATTCACACCCATGATCAATCTTTCGTTTGACGTAACAGACAACACACTTGTGTATGCGAGTTATTCGGAAGGCTTTAAGTCGGGTGGTTTTACCCAACGAGTTTTCCCACCCGTTGTTGCTGGTTTCACCGCACCTCCCGGCACACCTGATATCGACCTCATACCTACCTTCGACCCAGAGTTCGTCGATGTCATCGAAGTGGGACTTAAGCTAACCGCATTTGACAATCGCTTGCGTGCGAACATGGCCGTATTTCGCACAAACTATGAAGACCTGCAAATTCAGGTGTTTAACAGTGTTGCACCTGTAACGCAAAATATTGGCACAGCCAGTATTGACGGATTAGAAGTGGAGTTGTTGGCTGCGCCGGGAAATGGCTGGTTATTTGAAGTTAGCCTATCGTTCCTCGATCCCAGCTACGACAGCATCGATACTGCGATCACACTTATCAGTGAGAATTTTGACTTCGAACGTGTGCCAGACTTTGCTGCTAGTGCCGGTCTTTCTAAAGAGATAGGGTTGTTTGGTGGCTTTCTCACCACTCGCGTAGATTGGTCTTTTCGAGATGACACTTTTAATGATGCGTTTAATACCCCGCAGCTTAAGACCAATTCCTATTCGATAATCGATTTGGGTCTAACCTGGCGAAATGCCAATGAGGATTTCTCCGTTGCTGTGTATGGAAAGAATTTGGGCGACGAGGAATATCTGATTACCGGGGTGTATGGCACTGCCTTTCAAGCCTACGAAGGGATCTTCGACCGTGGTCGACAATGGCTGCTGACACTGCAGAAAGACTTTTAGGTAGCAACTAGGATCATTATGGGAAGCAGAGTAGGCATTATAGGTGCAGGATTTGCTGGTCTTAGCACAGCCAAAGTATTCAAAACGTTTGGCCTTAACGTCACCGTGATGGAAAAGGAGCCGGATGTAGGGGGCGTATGGTCAGCATCCAGGCGCTACCCCGGGCTTACAACCCAAAACCCCAGAACGACTTATGAGCTTTCCGACTATCCCATGCCAAGCAGCTACCCTGAATGGCCTAGCGGTGAACAAGTTCAAGCCTACCTGCAAAGTTACGCTGAGCATTTCTCTTTCGACCATGACATCATGCTCAACACAACTGTTACCCGGGCGCAATTCGATAATGTTACCGAGACTTGGACCTTAGCTATAGAGCAGGCTAGCGGTGAAGCGACGCAACTTGTTTTCGACCGTTTGATCGTTTGCAATGGCATTTTTTCTATTCCATTCATTCCAGACTACCGAGGCGTGGATGCTTTTACCGGCGCCGGTGGACGCATTTGTCACACCAGTGAGTTTACTAATATAGATGACGCAATCGACAAACACGTGGTGATTGTTGGATATGGTAAATCTTCCTGCGATGTGGCGAATGCGACGGTTGCTACAAGCGCGAGTACAACTGTGCTAGCGCGCAATCTGATTTGGAAGATTCCAAAGAAGTTGAAGAACATCGTTAACTTTAAGTATTTGTTCCTCACTCGTTTGGGAGAAGGACTGTTTCGATATATTCGCCTGCGTGGATTTGACAAATTTCTACACGGTGTGGGGTTGCCAATTCGTAACGCTCTTCTGGGTAGTGTGGAATCGGTGGTTGAGAAGCAATTACATCTGCGTGAGATTGGCTTACACCCAGAAAAGCCACTAGAAACAATTGCGCGGAGCACCGTTAGCCTAGTCACTGAAGGTTTCTATGAAAATGTTGCTGACGGTAATCTGTCGGTACGTAAACACACACAAATTGCAGAATTGCGCGCCGGTGAAGTAGTACTGTCGACGGGCGAGGTTATCCCGGCGGACGTTATAATTTGCGGTACGGGCTGGAAACAATTGGTGCCGTTCTTTGATGCGCAGACAACCTCTCGCATTACCGATGCTCAAGGAAACTTCCGCTTGTATCGGTCGATGCTACCGTTAGATGTACCAGCGCTTGCTTTCAACGGCTACAATTCCTCATTCTTTAGTCAGCTGAGTGCTGAAATTGGGGCGCTGTGGCTGATAGAGTATTTTAGTGGAAATATTTCGCTGCCTGCAGATTCTCACATGCGTGCTGATATAGACGCACGACTGGCATGGATGGAACAACGGACCGATGGCAAACACTCAAAGGGCACCAACATAATTCCGTTTTCCGTCCATCAAATAGACGAATTTCTAGGTGATATAAACTTGCCTTTGGGCGCTCTCAAACGCTTTTCCCAGTGGTTTATGCCCGTTGTAGGACCAGACTATCGGTCGCTAACCAAGCGCCTACTCGCACGTCACCAAGCGGCATCGAATAAACAATCAGGAGCAATGTGAAATGGCACGTGTACGCTTAGCCAAACCCGACAACATTACCGATGCAGAAGTGCAGGGTATCTTTGACTGGGTGACCGAAATGGAAGGCACTGTACCCAATCATTTTTACGTCGAGATGAATTTCCCGGAATACTTCAAAGCAAAATTGGGTTCAACCAAGGTGCTTTGGCAAATGGGCGAATTGTCCATGGAGGAGATTCAACACGTAGGAATTTTAGTCTCCAAAGCAAACGGTTGTTCGTACTGCACCGCAGCGTTTTGTACCATATTAAATCATGGTCTCGAAGCGGATGAAGGCGACATTGAGCGGTTAGTTCAACAAGGCAGCAGTGCGGTTGATGATAACCGCTTGCGAACCATTCTGGAATTTTGCTTGAAGGTGAATCTTGATCCAAAGGCTACTACGGACGAAGATATTGCATCCTTGCGTAGCTGTGGTTTGAGCGACAAAGGAATTGTTCAAGTTATTCACTTGGTCAGTGACTTTTGTTCGTATAATCGTCTCAATCTTTCATTGGATACAGACTATGACTATCGTGATATGTGGCGATCGTTAGTCAATGACTAGTCGTTTCACCTTCGTTCAAGTCTGAAGCTCTGAAGCGCACTTCGTTGCTGGCCAGTGCCTCGGCTGATTCCAGAACTTCCGCTAAGGCTATTTCGAAACTTTGGGCCAGGCCAAAGAGATTTTTATGTTCAGCGTTAACCAAGGCCAGCTCTAGCGTTTTTGCAGCATCTTGCAAACGTGTTGCCGCAAAACTACCAGCGACCCCGTGTAGATTGTGGGCTAGTCTTTCGGCTTGGTCATATTCTTTTTGGCTAACGTATTGTCGCATCTTTGCACCTGCGTCACCGTAATACTTACCGAAGTCACCCATAAGCTTGGTCATTAAGGCAATGTTGTCGTTGTGATTCTTAATGGCTTCACCCAAATCAATACCTGCGACTCGTTGTAAGCCGAACTCAATATTCTGCTGCTGATCTGGTGGGTGAGTTTCGGTATCGCTGGCGCGACGCTTTTTTGTGGTTTCTTTTACCGGTAACAACATTTCTAACGCGTTGAGTAACTGATCAAAATCTATCGGCTTGGTGACATAGTCATCACAGCCCGCAGCCAGAGCGGCAGCTTTACGTTCGGTTAGGGCGTCAGCCGACACCGCAATGATGGGTAGAGTTAGTCCGTGTTCACGAATAGTAGAGGTTGCTTCCAAGCCATCAATTTGCGGCATGTGGATATCCATCAGAATAGCGTCGTAGGTATGTTCGGTGGCCAGTGAAATGGCGTGCCGTCCTGTTTCGGCAATGTCTACTTCTGCACCAGCACGTTGTAAAAACTCTAATGCCAGTTGCTGGTTAATCGGGTTGTCTTCGGCAACTAGAATGTGCCTGCCTTGAAGAATAACATTGGCAGACGCTCTGGTAGTGCCGGTCTTTCTACCTACAATAGTGCCGTCGGGAGCTGCGAGACAAGTAATGGTGAAAGTAAACTGGCTGCCAACACCAGGGGACGAAATAACGTCTATGTTCCCGCCCATCACCTCTACTAACCGTTTGGAGATGGTTAGACCGAGGCCAGTTCCACCAAAGCGACGTGTGGTTGAGCTTTCTGCCTGTTCAAATGAGTCGAACAAGCGCTTCATTTGTTGTGGCTCAATGCCAATTCCTGAATCTGATACGCAAAATTCCAACACTACGCTTTGTTGCTGTCGCCTAGTCAGTTGAGCGGTAACGGTGATCTCACCTTGCTCGGTAAATTTAAGGGCGTTGCCGACTAAATTTACCAGCACTTGGTGCAATCGTAGAGAGTCACCAATGAGGGCGCCTGAATTAGGAAATTCGCCATGACTGGAAGCAAAATTGTCGACCCTATACTCTAAGCGTTTGCGTCGCATGTCGGTTCGAAATAGGCGTTCCACATCGGCTAAAGTCTCTTCCAGAGAGAAAGGTATTTCTTCTAAGGTGAGCTTGCCTGCTTCGATTTTTGAAAAGTCGAGTACATCGCTCACTAGTGAAAGTAAGTTCTCACCGGCGTTACGTATAGATGTTAGGTATTCGTGTTGTTTACGACTCAACTCGGTGTCCAGGGCTAACCGGGTAAAGCCAACGATGGCGTTCATGGGTGTGCGAATTTCATGGCTCATGTTGGCTAAAAACTCGCTCTTCGCCTCGGTGGCTGCTTCAGCAATTTGACGTTGCTTGTCGGCTTGTTCGCGTTCTATACGCTGCGATATGTCGATGAGTGAACCATCGATGACGTCGGCTTGCTCAGAATATTTAGTAATTCGTGCGGTCAATGCCATCCAAAAAACCTTACCCGAGCGCGTTATACCTTGAGCTTCAAACCCAGCAACGTGATTCTTCTCTTCTAGCTCAGACAAAAAGCGTTGCGCAGAGTCGGTTTTTAGAAACACCCTGTGGATAAGGTCTCGATAGTCAACAAGTAGTTCCTGGGTGGTGTCGAAGTCTAACAATGAAGCCAACGTTGGATTAGCGCTGAGTAGTTGCCCCTCACCACTGATACGAAACAATCCCTCAATGGCGCTGTCATATAAGGTTCGGTACTCATCCCGTGCAGATTGTAAATCAGCATAGAGGCGTGCATTTTCGATACTAATTGCAGCTTGGGATGCAAGTAGAGAGAGCACTTCGACACGTTGTGCCGTGAATACGCCGGTTAGCCAACGATGTTCGACATACAGTATGCCGGTCACTTCTTTTCGATGCATGATCGGTAAGCAAAGTATCGATAGTGGCTGCATGCGCTGTATGTAGGCATCTTGGGTGAATACGTCTTCTAGCGTTGCATCACTCAAGACCAAGCTTTTGTTGGTCCGCGTAACAAACT
>JAADHW010000272.1 GCA_013151695.1 Gammaproteobacteria bacterium | reverse complement strand
TACCTCTGCGCGGGTATCCGGTTGTACTCGCATGGGACCGTCGTACTTATCCTCAATCGACGCCACAAGCCGATACAAATTGTCGTCTGTAGCGTTGACACCTCGAACTGTCACTCTAAGCCTTGCGCCGGCCGGAAGGTTTTGCACCCGGTAACGACGCCTCGTTTCCACACCGGCATCGCGGGTTTCCAATAGGGTCAGTTCCCCGTCAGGAGTGGTAAGTTTCAAATCACCGTAGCCTTGCAGATAGTAGAGATCCAACGTTCCCGCAAAGGGTCCGGAGTCGCGAGGATAGCTTAATTGAAACTCATCCGTGTCCACGTAAGGTCTTGAGCCTGGAACGAAAACGATGCTGCCAGCACGGGTAACCTTTGCTGTACCGAGTGACATTCTCCAGAACGGACTGTTTTGCGGATAGATTTCGCCATTGTCCGTCAGCAAATCGTCGGTCACCGGTGCGTAACCTAGGGACTCAAAGGCAGGAACCCTATCTGCCGCGGCCGCGCGTATAAACCCATAGGGGTTGATCAGATTGCGTCGGTAGGAGTCTGTTACAACCTGGGGATGGGCGGAAGTAAAGGCAGTAGATTGCAACATTGAACGCACGCGATTGGTAATGCCCATACGTACCTGGGAAGACAACGCTGGATTGGTCGGGTCCAGTGTTGGGTTGATTGCTTGCGCCACGGTGATTACGCCAGACACGAAGGCAGCTGCAGGGCTGGTATCATTGGATGGCGCCCATATATCAACCCGGTCGCCATGAAAATCTGCATTTGGGTAGCCGAGCGCTTGACTTGGATGATCCACGGCGCCTACGGCTATCACGCCCCTCAAAGTAGCCGGTATAATCTTCCAATCTGATACATCAGCCAGATGCTCTGGCGTTAGATCGATAGTTTCATCGGTCTGTGGGTTCAACGTGACAGGCCCCCAGAGATTACCAGCAGAGGCAACAATTGGAACGCCTCGTTGTTCGGCGTAGAGTGTCGCCTGCAACATATTTTGACGCAGGTCCCCTTCAAAAACAGCCACTCCGGCAGCAGTGCAGAGTAGACTTTTCATTACGGGTGTCAGGGACAGCAGATAGTTGGTGAAGCTGGGTTCATCGAGACTCGCGGAATTGTCGAATTCTATGGGTGGTCCATGGGTAAATGGCGTTATGCAGTAGGCGGCGCGCCCCGGCAAAGTACAAATGTCAGGGCTGAACTCGGTATTCCACAACAATTGACAAGGAAGGCCGGCACTGATGTTGATCACCGAAGAGCCATCATTCACAGCACGTGTAATCGCAGTATTGAGTTCGAATAGAAAGCCGTGTACATCCTGCATCTGATACAGATTGGGTACGGCGACCTGGCCCGCGATGCCTACATCATTGCCGCTGTCGTTGATGAGCGCCGCAATTCGGTTTTTCATCCGTGTACCGTGTAGTCGGTAGGATGAAGAATCCTCTGGTACAGTCTGGTTCATGATTCCTTCATAGGCGCCCAGCGAGCTGTTACAACTCACGTCATATAGTGGTCCAACTTGATAGTTGATCATGCAGGCGTTGCCCGGCTGCCGCGTCTGACCATGGGTTATGCCGATGTCGATAATGGCCGGAGTTACACGTCGCGTATCAAAGTCAAAAATAGAAACAAACGACCACACCGATCCGATAGCAAAGATACCTTTATAATCGGAGGACGTGTCAGACCCATCACTCAGAACACCCTGGGCACTCGGCAGATAAAGGATCAGGACCAGAAACGAGCACAGAAGCTGGTTGAAACGCTTGAAATTCCTAGTAGTTTGAAAAATCATGATCTTTCCCTCTTACGAAGCAAAAAGTTATGAAGCAAAAAGTTACAGAGCGATACGCACTACAATTTGATTATTAGCGTCGACGATTATTCTTGCTATCCCGTGATTTGGGGATAGCTGCTGGTCAGCTAGCAACAACATTTAAATCATCTAAACCTGCTGACCAATTGACAGTTCGATGTTTAAGTCGCGTAACATAATTGTGTTGTACGTCCATTTCTGCGCTTCGATGCAGTACCCCCAACTACCTCTGAGGTAGTTGACGCAAGTACCGTGAATTAGGAATGCTGTTGATAACTATTTAAGCGAGGTACAAACGCGGTGAACACTGCTACACGCCAGGTATTTGATTCATCCACCCCAACCCATGTTGCGGCCTTCCAGTCTTGGCGCTCAATGAAAACGTGGGTTGCGATATGGTTATGGTATCTCAACGTCTTATACTGGGTCGGGTTCTTTTCTCTGTCTCGGCCAGAAGCAGTATGGGCAGTGATTTCCTATCTTGCGGTAGGCCCGCTCATTGTCCTAATGATCACCCAACAACGTGGTCTGACACGTCTAGCCGGGCTCATTCATGTTCCTTGGGTCCCGTTTACCTTCTATCTCGGGCTGCGGTTGTTTAGCGACGTGCTTGGCCCTTCCTTATCGATACAAGACGGGACGTTCTATTATTTGTGGCTGCAGTTAATGTTTTGGTCGACCCTGGTTTGTATTGGCTTGGATGTAATGGACGTTAAGCGCTGGTTCGCCGGAGAACGGTATGTCCTTGGTACACCAGCGGCGTTTGAAGTTGGGGCATCCAAATTAGCGCCCGAATAGTCTAAATAATCGAAGTGGAAAAATTTCTAGTGAACGGCGCGCTGAAAATGCGCAGCTTCCACAAACTGCAAAAAACTATCCAATAGGTATCCAAAATGAAAAAACTTGGCGTAATTAAAGAAATTTGGCAGTTCCCTGTTAAGTCCATGCAAGGAAATAAGCTGCAAACTTGTACTGTATCGACAGAGGGCATTGCAGGCGACCGGGGTTGGGTTGTTCGTGATGAAGTACGTGAGGAAATTCAATGGGGTAAGAAGCATCCACAACTTATGCAATGCCGGGCGCGTTATCGCGACCGTGCGGAGAATGATGACGCTCAGCAACCAGTGGATATTTACTTCCCAGACGGCCAAACACTGGGTAGCGATGGTGATGCTATGCAAGCAAAACTCACAGAGTTACTCGGGTTTTCAGCAAAACTCTGGCCACTACAACCCGCAGACAACCTAACATTCTACAAACGCTACAGTAGAGATGAACAAGAATTCGCGGCAGAAATGGTACAGGCATTTGCACGCCAACCCGGTGAGCCAATGCCGGACCTGAGCCAATTTCCCGAGGTGCTTTTAGACTATGTTTCGATACCGGGCACATTCTTTGACAACGAAGAACTCAACCTAGTGACAACGGCGTCAATCTCTTATCTCGCTTCAAAAAACCCGGCAGCCAATTGGGATATACGCCGCTTTCGGCCCAATTTTTTGGTTGAAACGGTTCCGGGCCTTGAAGGCCTTGTCGAGAACGACTGGGTAGGTAAACGGCTAAAGATCGGCGATGTTATATTAGATATTTCCGCACCCACCCCGCGATGCGGAATGACCGTCCGGCCACAAGACGATCTACCCTTCGATAAGTCGGTCTTACGTACCATTGTCAAAGAGGCAAATCAGAATTTAGGCGTCGGTGCACATTGTGGTCACCCGGGCACGATCCTGGTTGGCGACAGCCTGGAAATTATTGAGTGAGATCAAGACAGGAATACAAACATGAAACCAACAGATCCGCTTTCGAGTACATCAATATGTGGAACGAAACAGACGATAATCTACGCCGAGGGGTTATTGAGCGGCTTTGGACATTCGATGCGCGATCTGTTGTCCCGGGTCGGTGAAGTGGATGTACATCACGACTGGATCCTTTGATGTTACACCCGCCTAATTCATCCAGAACGCTTAAAATCGGCGTAATGTTGCCTACTCGCAATATCGTCACCAACGCCAACAATTCTGCTAACCCATTGGGAGACCTAATAGCAATCACCAAAGTGCTCGATGACCTTCGTTGCGATTCCATTTGGGTCGGTGACTCTCTCCTGGGGCGCCCAAGGCCCGAGCCGATTACTGTACTTGCGGCAATAGCGGCAGTAACTCATCACATCACACTAGGTACCGCCACACTGTTGCCTGCTATGCGTCATCCGCTCCAGCTCACTCAACAGTTGGCCACACTGGACCTTCTAAGCGAGGGACGCTTGATTGTTGGGGTAGGGTCAGGATTTCCAAACGAGCAAACGCGAAAGGAATTAGAAGCATTGAGACTCGACTACCCGCAAAGAATTGGCCGGTGTCATGAGGTTGTTGCTTGGTGTCGAGCAATCTGGGGTGGGTTACCACCCGAGCGACCTAAATATTGGGAGCTTAACGACATCGAAGTGCCACCGTCTCCGGCCCAAAAAGGCGGACCAAAATTTTGGTTAGGGGGCAGCACCGATGCCACATGCCGGACCGTCGGTGAGCAATACAATGGCTGGATGCCAACCAGTTCCAGTCCAGACAAGTATGCCGAAAGCTGGCAAGTTGTTCGCAACAGTGCAATCGCGGCGGGGCGCAAAACGGAAGAAATCACCGCAAGTTCCGTACTAACGCTGGTCATTGATGACGACGGGGATAAAGCTCGCCGGCAATTACGCGAGTTTATTGAATCGTACTATCACGCACCTTTGGAAGCTGTCCAAGAAGTAGTCGGCTGCCGTGCGGGGACCATCCAGGAGGTTGTCAAGGAAATCCACAAGTTTCAAGACGCAGGCGTGCAACATCTGCTGGTGCGGTTTGCAGCGGCCGATCAGACCGTTGAAATAAGTCGTTGGATGAAACCGCTGTTGGCGGCGCTCGGACGCGAAACGAGTGGTAGCTAACGGCGCCTCGCATTTAAACTTAGGCGCTCGAGACATCGTGGTGTGTTAAATCGAGGGCGTGCCAAAAATAATTCCAAGCTTTCATTGGCGTTCGGGTCGTTGCCAGATGTTACCGCTGGCACATACGAATACTACCTTGTAGGTAATTGAGAATGCTGATTCGTCCCGCCATAGTTCCCCGCAATTGTTGATGTAGAAATTTGAGGAAATTGCCATGGCTGAACCCAGTGAAGACGAATGGTGGAAAAAGCGTCACTCACCACTTGCTGAAAAATTGGGTATGGAACTTGTCAGCGCAGACCGCGGTTCGGCCCGCTACCTGCTGCCGTTTGATACGTCGAACACCACCATTGAAGATGTGGTGCATGGTGGCGCGATTCTCAGCTTAGCCGATAGCGCTGCCACTGCTGCAATCTGGAGTACCGTTGAAGAACGAGAGCAGTATCGAGGGTTAACAATTGATCTGTCATTGTCCTTTGTTTCAGCGGCTCGTGGCATCGATCTTATCGCCAATGCGCGTGTCCTCAAACGCGGGCGTAGTATTAGTTATTGCGACGTTGATGTCGAAACAGATACCGGTGTGTTGATTGCAAAAGCGAAGGTTGCGTACAAGCTATCTCGTGTGCGAGCGCCCAGCGAAATCATGGCATCGCTTTTCGAAGACAAAACCATGGCTCAACAAATGATGTTGTTGGCGGAGCTAGAGCGTACCGGCGCGGATGTTTACAGAGCGATGGCGGCAGCGCATGAGGATGCCAGCGCGCAAGAGCAGTTACTGGCAAGTGCGGCTCGTGAAGAAGTCAACGCTGACGTATTAATCAACATAGCGGAATCGGACAACAAATAAGGAGTAAGGCGATGGAAATTGGAGCGATGATTTTTGCAACTGACCAGACTATCAAAGCCACTAAGCTTGCACCGGAGCTTGAATCCCGAGGATTTGAATCCCTTTGGATTCCCGAAAAAACCCACCTACCCACGAGTCGAAGCACCCCTTGGCCTGGTGGTGATCTTCCGGAATGGTACAAACGAACGTCAGACCCGCTGATTGCCTTGGCGGCAGCCGCCGGTGTCACCTCGCGGCTGCGCTTGGGTACAGGTATCGCTCTAGTGCCGGTGCATGACGCCGTTATTATGGCGAAATCCGTTGCCACTTTGGATTGGATATCGGATGGTCGATTCGAATTCGGCATTGGTTATGGTTGGAATACTGAAGAGTACGCTACCCACGATGTGGACATCACTAAGGCACCTGAAATCATGCGAGAAAAAATCGCGTTGATGTGCGAGCTTTGGCAAAACGATGTGGGCAGTTATGAAGGAAAGTACGCTCGTGTCGAACCTAGTTGGAGTTGGCCAAAGCCAATTCAACAACCCCGGCCGCCCATACACATTGGTGCACGCGCAACAAAAGGAGTGTTTGCCGACATTGCTGCCTACGCTGACGGTTGGATACCGATCGAAGGGTATGGAGATATTCTGTCGCATATCCCCAAACTGCACCTAGCATTCGAAGAGGCAGGTCGTTCAATTTCGGAGGCTCAGATCAGTGTGTATTCTTCAAGCGGTGATCCGAAGCTCGTCGAAGAATACGCAAACGCGGGGATCGATAGGGTGATCGTTGCACTTCCCCCAACTGATGAAAGTGAGGTGATGCGCGAGCTGGAAAGACATACTACAACTCTCGCTTCTTATATCAAAACATGAACATGAACACGAAAGAGTGAGTTCTCTCATAGCGTAAATGGAATAAGTTGATGATTGTAGAGCAACGAAACTACGGAAGTAGGCGATCTGAATCAGTTCATCATGACGGTCGAATATGACCCGTGAGGGTGACACTGTTTGGGAGTGTTGGCAGCATCGGTGCGTACACAGGTCACGATAGTGGTATCCAGAAAGGCGGCACACACACGATGGATTATTCGATGTATTGCGAAGTAATGTGAAGGCGAGCGCCACTGTGACAGTCCCAACCGGAATACCCCGACTGTACCATTACCCTACGTCAGGTTCTTCGCAGAAATTGCGTTTCGCACTTGCTGAAAAAGGTGTGCACTGGGAAGATCACTTCATTGATCTGTTGCAGGGCGAGCAACATCACGAGAGTTATCGGCGAATCAATCCGAAGGGTGTCGTACCAACCCTGGTTTGGGGCCAATATGTGCTAACCGAAGTGGGTCCCACGCTTGAGCTTTTGGACAGTTGGATCGCAAAACCAGTATTACGCCCGAGCGACCCAATTTGTCGATACCAGATGCGGTGTTGGATAAAGCGCATTGACGAAGTAGTGCATCCAGCTAACGGTTTGATTACATATACGATTGCGGGGCGTAGAGCTCTACGCTCACTACCTGCAAAACAACTGGAAATTATGTTGAGCTCAATGCCCAACATTCGTGACCGACGCCTCAGGCGCATTGCGGTTACCCAAGGACTTGAGGCGGAGGAGTTCTCAGAGGCACTTCATGTCCACGAAGCGTTGCTAGAAGACGTGAATGATGCGCTCAGCACGCGAGCCTATCTTGTAGGTGATTCAATTTCCCTCGCCGATATTACCGTTGTGCCCTACATCAAGCGCCTTGAGCATCTAGGGCTGACACCAATGCTCTGCCTCGACAGGCGGCCCGATTTAGCCCGCTGGCTCGAACGGATCAGTCGACGCCCAGCATTCGTCAAAGCCATTAGCGACTATATGAGCGCGGACCAGGTTCGAGCATTATCTCGTGCCGGTAAACGAGCATGGGTGACTATTGAGTCAATCCTTGAGATATAACGGTATTAATCTGCTGAATTGACTGCTCGTCGGCGAAGACGAGGCCGAACAACAAACCCTCCGAATCCGGGCGACCGACCTTTCCGGTAGGCTCGACTAGCCGCTGGATTCTTTGTGGGGTAAATACCTATCGCCGTATTTTTGCACCATCGGTTTGATCACCAGGGCTACAGGATGGAACAGTTGCTCTCTATCAAACCCGCATACCTTGGTTGAGTTAGGATCAACTTCAACAAAACACAATCTACGGAAAATTTTAGGACGTTGTTAATACCTTTTGCGGGTCTTGCTGTCCCAAAATCCGCACGATAAAAACGCGGCGTGGCTCTATTCGGTAATAAATCTAATGGGAGGTGTAAACACTTCGGCGGTATCCGGCGCTGATATCGTCAACAGCTGCATATAACTTCGGTTGCTCCGCCAATTCATCGAACCGCTTTTTTTTTAAGCCCTGCTGGTACTCCAAGGCTTGAGCAAGCCCGAACGTATTGATGCCAAAATCAAAGATATTTTCGAAATCTAATGCGAC
>JAADHW010000317.1 GCA_013151695.1 Gammaproteobacteria bacterium | reverse complement strand
GTCATGATACTGAATTTACTGGTGCTGCCGGTGGTCTACAGTTTTGTCCTGCAGCTTCAGGAAAGATCAAAGTTGTCCTCGGCTACTGGCGTTTTAACTACCTGACTTGACCAGATAGAAATCTCTTGACGTGTATGTTGGATATAACTTGTACCTTGGATAGTGCAGGTTTGTATCAGCCTCATGTAAAACGTTAGGAGAGATATCGTGAAGAAACTAGTATCCATAGGCAAGGCATCTGTGCTGTTCATCGCCGTGGCTTTACTGCCGGTGTTGGCAGTTGCCCAGTCTGATGCACAACGGATCGCCGAGCTTGAAGCAAAAACCGCAGCCATGGCAGAGGCGCTAACGGCTCTGCAGGGTGAGCTCAAACAGGCGAAACAGGACGGCACTCTGGCCAATACTGCAGAGCTAAAAAGCGAAATCGTAAAAGCTACACAGTACGCGCAACGCGCCGAAAAAGCGGCGAATGAGTGGAAAAATTCCACTGCAGTTACACACATTGCAGGTTATGCCGCGGTCGGATACACCGACGAGGAAAACGCCATGGATTCGTTTGATGTGGCGAATTTCAATCCGATATACCACTTCCAGTATGGCGATCGCATTTTGTGGGAGAGTGAGCTTGAAGTTAACGTCGGAGACGATGGCCAGACCGAAGTAGGCTTAGAGTACAGCACCATCGACATCTTTTTGAACGACTATGCGGTGTTAGTGGCAGGTAAATTCATTAGTCCTCTGGGTCAGTTTCGCCAGAATATACACCCGTCCTGGATCAATAAGTCTGTGTCCGCACCTCCGGGTTTTGGCCACGATGGTGCCGCGCCGTTAACAGATGTTGGACTTCAAATACGGGGCGGGGTGCCGCTTGGCGAGCAAGTGAAGATCACCTATTCAGGGTTCGTCGCTAATGGCCCCAGACTTGAAGGTGAGGGTGGCGAGCTGCATGGTATCGACACCGACGGTTTCGCCAGCGATGCAGACGATGAAAAAGTTTTTGGCGGACGCCTCTCAATCCTTCCATTACCTAAGTTGGAGATTGGAATATCCGGGGCATTTGGTGATGCAGCTATAGTTGAGAACGATGGCTTGGGTTTGGTCGGTGATCCGAGCCGAGATTATCAGGTATTTGGCGTTGATTATGCTTATCAGTGGGGCAATTTCGATTTTCGCGGTGAGTACATTGAACAAGACGTTGGCAACGCCGCAGGAAGCGTTGCTTCGAAAGGCGGTAAATGGGCCACCTGGTACACTCAGACGGCTTATAAGTTTGGCGATGCCAAATGGGAGGGTGTCGTGCGCTACGCAGATTATGACTCACCCCATGGCGATGAAACTCAGAAGCAATGGGCCCTTGGTATCAACTATCTACTCACCCCGAACGCTATCATTAAGTTGGGCTATGAATTTAATGATGGATTGGCAGGTGAAAAGACCGATAACGATCGCTTGTTGATCCAAGTGGCATACGGATATTGATGAGGAGCTCACAATGAAGAAATATTCTTGGAAATTTCCACTTATCGTAACACTGGCAGTGCCGCTGGTTTTTGGTGGACTATTTGCTTACCAGGATGCAACGGCGGAAGACACGGCTGGCTCAACACCAGCAGACCCGATGCAGTTTGTGCGCGGTGCCAAAACCTGGGCAAATACTTGTGCGCGTTGTCACAATATGCGTGACCCCCGTGAACTTCGTGATGATCAATGGCAAGGGGTGGTTGCTCACATGCGTGTCCGAGCAAACTTGACCGGTAAAGAAGCACGTGATGTGCTGTTGTTTTTGCAACAGAGTAACTGAATATGAGATTTGCAACATTACTGATGTTAATGGTTAGCGCGAGTTGGGTGCTAGCGGACGAGGCCAGTATTGCAACTGGCAAAAAACTATACGGACAAACCTGTATTGCCTGCCATGGGGCGAACGGAAGAGGCGCAATTCCTGGTGTGGCAGATTTGACGAAGCGTGATGGCGCGTTGGCAAAGTCGGATGACGAGTTGATGAAAAATATTACAAAAGGCCTCCAGAACCCAGGCTCGATGTTAGCGATGCCCGCAAAGGGTGGCAATCCAACGTTGTCTGACGCGGATGTACAGGCGCTGCTGGTCTATTTAAGGTCCGAATTTGGATCTTAGAAGAGAGCCAATGATGCAAGTAAAGGATCTTCCAGCGGAAACGTTGTCGCCTCACATGTTAAGCGGTGAGGCAATTTGAGAGGTGGGGCAACGAAAACAACATTTGCAGATGGTTTTAAACGACAAATTGGTCGAGGGCCAGTTATCTATACCAGCGTCGCGTAAAAAAATTGTGAATCGTTACGTAAACAATACCAGCATAGAAGCCGTATAAGGCACTCTCAACCAGGCCCAACAGGAAGCCCCACCAGGTCAGCCACTTGAAGGCTGGTAATATCTGCTCAAGAAAGGCGTGCATGTGTAGCGCCTCTGGCGTCACAAGCCCCCACAATACGCAGATAGTAAATGACACCGCCGCCCACGTACCAAGTGACGCGCAAACGATTCTCCAGTTCAGCATGAGATTCTCCTCATTGGTGTTTGTTTCGATCATGCCGGTCCACACTTTTGTCGTTATGGTGCCCGTGACCGTGGAAGAAATGCATACCGACGCACAGCAGTAAGACAATTATAAAAAAAGCATTTTCGCCTAACCAGTCCATCATCATCCCTATCTGTCACGAACCAAGTATATTTTCTTATGGTAAAACCTGTGCGCTAGATACAAGTCAACTTGTGGTACGACCGCACAACGATTCGCCTACCCAGCTATCAAAAGGCGAGGAAAAAAGACTTGACCTGTCAGCGGGATACACCTCGTAGCCTTTGCGCGTAATGAACAAACGCATGCGCTGGTTGTTGCGACAAACCATCAGGCAAGGATGAACAAGTAATGATTGAAAACGTGACCCACGCGGGCGCGTGGGTTATGGCGACATTGATGATCGTCGTCGCTTCGTGGTTCTTTTATCGTTTTCTCGCGCCGAAAACCTGGCGAGAGTGGGCGAGTGCAGGACTAGTACAGGCCTTTATCATCGCGTTGTATGCGGAAATGTACGGTTTTCCACTCACCATTTATTTGCTGGTTCGATTCTTCGGCTTGGACCAGACGCACTTGAGCGCCAATTTATGGTCAACTCTGCTTGGCGTTGGTGAAACCGGTATGATGATTGCGATGCTGTTCGGCTATGGACTTTTGTTTTTCGGCATTGGCTTGTTCGGCGAAGGTGTTGTGCACTGGCCCACAGTATTCTCGATCACCGTATTTCCAGCCATTGTCATCGCATACTTCCTACTCGCCCGACGCGAGGAAGAAAAGGTATTGGCGCAGTATGGCGATGAATACCAACATTACCAAAACAACGTACCCATGTTTTTTCCGCGGATGGGGCAATGGAAAATTCTTCTACAACGGTCATCCATAGCCGAAGAGCGTTCGAAACCGAGATGAGTTACCGAGCCTGGTTCTGCAGGACACTGTGATAAACCCAGCATGTTATTGGTCAAACAACCGGCCTCTGAAAACGGCTACGCTACGGTCAGTCAATTTCGATCAAGTGATACGTCCCTCATATCTCTCTTTGGCGTATCATCCTCATCAACCACTTTGAGCTATGTTTTAGTATCACCTAACGTTAGACCAAATGTTTGTAGTCCGTGTCCGAGTGTGTGGCGACGAGGTATGTCAGTAACCAACGGGCCTTAAGCGCTTCATTCAACATTCACAAGGATTGGCGTCGAAGGCGTAGGGCATTGGCGATGACCGATATTGAACTTGCGCTCATGGCCAAAGCAGCAACCATAGGGCTTAGGAGCCAACCGAACACGGGATACAACACACCTGCTGCAATCGGAATACCTAGGGCGTTATAGATGAAAGCAAAAAACAGATTCTGCTTGATGTTGCGCATGGTCGCACGACTGAGGCGCCGCGCACGGGCGATGCCGCGTAAATCCCCTTTGACCAAGGTAACCCCGGCACTTTCCATGGCGACATCGGTGCCCGTACCCATGGCGATACCCACATGCGCTTTGGCGAGCGCTGGTGCATCGTTAATGCCGTCACCGGCCATGGCCACAATCTGTCCTTCTGCTTGACGCCGCGCCACTTCCGCCACTTTGTCTTCCGGCAAAACTTCTGCGACGACATCGTCAATACCCAGTTGACGTGCCACCGCTTCTGCGGTGCGTTGGCTGTCGCCGGTCAACATTACCAGGCGAATGCCTTCCTCATGGAGCACTTTGATTGCCTCTGGGGTGCTGTCTTTGATCGGGTCGGCCACGCCAATTATACCTGCCAACTCGCTTCCCAAGGCCACGTACATTACTGTCTGCCCTTCGGATCGCAGTGAATCGGCATGCTCGAGTACTGACTCAATGGAGACACCAAGATCGACCATCATGGCGCGGTTGCCTAGCGCAACGGCTTGCCCGTCAACCCGGCCTGCGACGCCTTTACCCGTTACCGAAGCGAAGTCGGTGACGTCTGTCATAGCAACCGTGTGTTCTCGGGCACCTTGGACAATGGCTGCCGCCAGCGGATGTTCACTACCCTTTTCCAAACTCGCGGCAAATCGCAGCAACGCTTGCTCAGACAAGCCGGCCTGAGATGGAAGCACTGTGACGAGCTTAGGTTTGCCTTCGGTGAGAGTGCCGGTTTTGTCGACGACCAAAGTGTCCACGTCGCGCATAACTTCAATGGCTTCGGCGTTGCGAAATAAGATGCCCATGAACGCACCGCGCCCTGTGGCAACCATGATCGACATCGGAGTGGCCAATCCTAACGCACACGGGCAGGCGATGATGAGGACCGCCACTGCATTGAGTAGACCGTAGGTAAACGCTGGTGCAGGTCCAATTAGCCCCCATATAACAAATGTCGAAATTGCAATCAAAATGACGGCCGGCACAAAGTAGCCCGCCACCGAATCGGCTAACTTTTGAATCGGAGCCCGGCTACGCTGAGCTTCCGCAACCATGGCGACAATGCGAGAGAGGAGGGTATCGGCGCCCACTTTCTCCGCCTCGATAATGAGACCACCGGTGCCGTTGATGGTCGCGCCGACCACGTGGTCATCAATTTGTTTTTCAACGGGGATGGGTTCCCCGGTGACCATCGATTCGTCCACGGAGCTTGTGCCCTCCACAACTCGGCCGTCAACTGGGATTTTTTCACCCGGCCGGACCCGCAAACGATCGCGCAAATTAACCGCATCTAAAGGCACGTCTTCTTCCTCGCCGTCGGCGTTGATTCGTCTTGCGGATTTCGCTGCCATATCCAAGAGGCGACGAATTGCGGCGTTGGTTGAACTGCGCGCGCGCAACTCCAACACTTGTCCCAACAAGATCAACGTCACGATGACACCAGCGGCTTCGAAATAGACTGCCACTTCGCCGTGGGCATCACGAAACGACGCGGGGAACCATCCCGGCAAAAATGTGGCGATCACCGAATAAACATATGCAACGCTCACGCCTAATCCGATGAGCGTAAACATATTTAGATTCATGGTGCGCACTGACTTGACGAAACGCACATAAAACGGCCAAGCAGACCACAGGCAGATGGGTGTAGCGAAGGCGAACTCAAGAAGGACGCGCAGTTCAGCAGAAAAAAGTTGCGAGACAGGGGCGCCAGGTAATAGGTCACCCATGGCAAGAAACACCACGGGAATTGTGAATACCGCCGCAAGCCAGAATCGCCGCGTCATATCCTTCAATTCAGGATTTTCTTCCTCTATGAGTATTGAGATCGTCCGCGGTTCAAGGGCCATACCACAAATAGGGCAGGCCCCAGGTTTATCTTGCACAACTTCAGGGTGCATCGGGCAGGTATACGTGGATTCGTTGTGTTGAGTATGTACTGTTATTGGTGCAACCATGAAAGTTTCCTTTAAGCCGAGGTCTTCGCTAGACTGTCCGAACACTGTTAATTCTCGTTTTCAAGCCATTTGTTGATCACTGTCGCGAAGCATCCGCTCCCACTGTAGAACGACGAAGTTGAGTTGGCACTCCGCCAGTTTCATTGTGGCGATGTGTACACCCGCGATGGGTAGGGCACCTTGCCTCATATTTATTTTGTTCAGTGTCAGCAATGCCATCCATCATAAAAGGTGTGTGCAAGATACAGGTCAATCAGCTTGCCTGGCCACGCAATGACGTGTGATCATAGCCAAGGATAATTTTAGTGAAGAAAATCAGTGTCTGAGTTTAATCAATCTGGTAAACAGCAATCTACTCACCCAGTAGACTATATGGTTCGGACGCGACAATATTATGAGGCGCAGGGGTTTCAAACAGCCTACCGATACGCACATCATGAAGACGCACCTTTTGCTTCATTAACAAAACCTCTAGCCGAATGTAGCGTTGGGCTTGTCACCACAGCAAGCCTCAACGAACGAGAACCGTTAGCGCCTCGCGAAGTAGATTCAGGCAGCACTACACACCCGCCAACAGGTTTGTTCACAGACGACTTGTCGTGGGATAAGCAGGCGACGCATACAAATGACTTGAACAGTTTCTGCCCCATCAGCACGCTCCAAGAGTTAGCTGCCAGCCACTACATAGGCGCCCTGGCGCCGCGTTTTCATTGCGCGCCAACCGAATACAGCCATCATACGACAAATGAGAAGGACGCCCCGGAGATCTTGCGACGCTTGCAGGAAGATCAGGCTGACATTGCGCTGTTAGTTCCCTTGTGACCAGTGTGTCACCAGACTGTTAGTCTGATCGCTAGACACCTCGAAGCCAACGGCATGCCCACCGTTATGATTGGCTCAGCTCGGGATATTGTTGAATATTGCGCAGTTCCGCGCTTCTTGTACGTGGATTTCCCTCTTGGTAATCCTTGTGGTAAACCTTGGGACACCTCGATGCAAAAACGCATTGTCGAACAAGCGCTCAGCTTGTTTGAAAGTGTGCATAAGCCCATGACTACGGTGGTGTCTGCGGAAGTTTGGGGTGAACATACTTGGCGACAGCATTTCTTGGAAGTCACAGCTGACAATCGGATTGAGTTGGCGCAAAAAGGTGAGGCATTACGCCTTAGCCGCAGTCAACGCCAGCGCCGGGCGGACTGATTTTCCGTTCGATTATTACTCGTGTGTCACCATAGAACTCTCAACAGTTAGGCTGCGAGTGGTGTACATGAGTGCTAGCAATCCCACAAACAAAACAGCGGTACCCACCAGAAGAGAGTAGTCTTCGAGTTGCAGTAAGACATACAAGGTGGTGTACAAACTAGACACTATCGCTGCCATCCACAGACACAATCGCCAAGTCTTAGTCATTGCCCACACATACCAGCCCATGATAATTGTCAGTAAAGCGGTGGATAGTGTGTAAGCAAACCCGAAGCTAATGTGTTCGGATAACGACAACAGGGCTAAGTAAAATAGCACCAGGCCAACCCCCACTACGCCGTATTGTACAGGGTGGAATTTTAGGTTCGCAGTCAGTTCGAAGCAAATGAAACCAAGGAATGTAAGCGCAATAAACAATATGCCGTATTTGGTGGCGCGATCTATAGTGCGATAGCTGGTCACTGGTTGGAACAATCTCACGGTCCCCAAATGCTGGCCAAGCCCTGAGTTTTCGCTATCTACGCGCCAGTTATTGGGCAAATCTCGAGCCAGTTCATGCAAGTTCCAGTTTGCTGTGAAACCCTCGTTTGAAATCTCATACTGTTCTGGAAGGTAGCTGCCCCCGAAGCTTGGATGAGGCCATGTTGAGCGCATCTGCACCTGTGTCGTGTTGCCTAAAGGAGTGAACCCGAGTTCGTGGCTACCCTTTACTTCAAGCTCGAAACTAAAGGAGGTTTCTTCATTCGCCGAGAGGGTGGTTGCTACTGCACTAATTCCACTGCCTATCCAGGATTGTCCTGAGCCCGCTGTGAAGGATGTGCTGGTGCCGCCTAACTCGAACGTTGAGGCGGTTTTGATGGCCTGAGTATGGCTGATACCGATTGCAACGCGCGCTTTCCCTGTCTTTAATTGCAAATCATCTGGGTTGGCGCGACCGGAGTCGATTGCAGGGAATGACCCGCTGATGCTCAATTTAGAGGTATATACCGGCACTTCGTAA
>JAADHW010000314.1 GCA_013151695.1 Gammaproteobacteria bacterium | reverse complement strand
ATCCGCGTAATCGACATGGTCGGGGAGCCTTGGTTCCCTGCAAAGGACGTGTGTGATGCGCTGGGAATTAAGAACCCAAGCTCAGCTGTTCTGAAGTCCTGCTCCAAGCACCAGCACTGCAACATCACCAAGTCTAGTCTCGCAAATCACGAGGTTAGCTTTCCCAATCGCGGCATGCTGTGCGTAAGCAAGAGCGGCCTGTACAAGCTGCTGTTCGTCAGCCGCAAGCCTGCAGCTCTGGTCTTTCAGGACTGGGTCACGGATGTGGTGTTGCCAAGCATTATGAAGAACGGTGGCTACATCATGGGCCAAGAGAAGGTGGTCACGGGTGAGATGACACGGGCTGAGCTGGCTAAGGCAGGGTAGTTCACCGCACGAAAGCAATGGCCGAGGAGCTGAACACGTCATCAGCCTCAATGTGAATAGAATTTACATCCACCATTCCAGTACTAGCAGGCGTGAGATCGCTACCCCGCCATCCCAGTGGGCATAGCCTGAGGCGTAACTGAGGCTCTGGCCACTGCTTTGGGCCTTGCTTTGGTCGGGTCTTAACGAGGAGTGGATGAAGCAACGGGAATGCACTGACTGCCTATGCGAAGCCTTAGTAGAAGCTGAGGTTGTCGCTTGGGTGGGAAGCTAAGGCGATAGCATAGGGGTCAAGCAGTAGTGGGGGCCAAATGACCCCCTGAGCTTGCGTTTGCTGCAAACCATAATCACATCAAGGAATACGAAATGAGTAAACAAACCAACGCCTTACCAAGGGCGATGCGCCGTAAGGTGCGACTTGAAGCACTGGAAACAGACGAAGACACATTCCAACCACGCTCTGGCAAGACAAATGCGCTGCATGTGGACTATTTGCTGGGCGTATTGAAACAGGGAAGCGAGCTGGATGCCTTGCTTGTTTGGGAGGAGCCGGAAACGAAGCAACTTATTGTGGCAGATGGCCATCACAGGCTTGAAGCCTATAGGTTGGCGAAGTGGGCCAAGACAATCAGGATCGATGTCTACAGGTGTGACCGCGACACGGCCCTACAGCTTTCAATGCTGGAAAACACAAAGCAGAAGCTGAACCTGTATGACCGTGAACAGCGGAACTTTGCGTGGATGCGGGTCATGGACAACGTGTGGACAAGGCCGATGATCGTTACGGGGTGCGGCGTGTCGAGAGGCACTGTCAGAAACATGCGTGAAGTTCGGCGCAAGTTACTGGAAATGGATGTGTGTATTCCAGATACATGGAATGCGGCGCGGTTGTCAGCAAAAGGTGATGATCCAGACGCTTACGACGATGCGGAGCATATGCGTGTGTCGATAGCCAGAGCGAGCGAGAGCTTTGGGTCTGAGTTGGCAAACATCTGCAAGCGGTGGCCGGAAGCAACAGGTGAGCTGTTCGGCAAATGTGCAGGCGACAACCTAGCGAAGGCTCTGAAACCACTAGGCTATGGCTTGGTCAATCCATTCAGCATAGCAGCGGACGATAATACACCCTTCTGATGATCAAAAACCTTCTTGCAGGGGCTAGGAACTGGGTGTGTCTTGAGGCGGCGGGTCGCGGATTCAGGGGGTAGATATCCCGTCAATCTAGCACCCACCATTGCAGGAAAACCGAACCTTTGATGGCAATTCCAGTCTTGTTTTTGGGGTCTATTAATCAGGCGCTTACTAATAAGGCTGGGCGGCTCATAAACCCCCATGCAGGGGCAGAGGCTGTGTGTGCTGATGGGAAAGCCCCAGCCTGCAACAGTGGGGTTGTGGGGCCTTCCTTGCCCGTCGGGTGAGGCTTAAGCAGCGGATGGCTGGCCAGCGGTCAGGTACATCTTCACACGGCCCATGCATAGTTCTAGCTCTGGCGAAGGTGAGGACCATGTTGTCACACTGAGTGATTGCCAGCTCTGGTAGGCAACGGTCACAAAGGTGATATGGAAGAAGGCAAGTCTGATAGTCAGGGTTTTCATAGTGTCGATGCTCTTTCTGTTGAGGTGTCCCACATTACTGGCGGGTGCGAGGTGATACCTGAATGAGTCAAAACGACTCAGCGTGGGGAAACTCCCCTTGTTTCATTGAGGTATACTCCAGCAACACAGTGACACAGGACGAAATACATGTCCCTTTAGGGTAGTATCCAGAGTTACGGCGCACTAACTGGAAAGGGTCTTAAACCCAAAAGGAACACTACCATGGCAATCTACGGTTACGCACGGGTCTCAACTACAGATCAAGACCTGACCATTCAGCGGGATGCGCTGGCGTCGGCTGGTTGTGAAATCATCCGCGAGGAGAAGGTCAGCGGGGCCAGCAGGACGGGGCGAGCAGAACTCGACACATTGATCCAGTTCCTGAGGGAAGGCGACACGTTGGTGGTCACACGGATCGACAGGCTGGCAAGATCGGTAGGTGATCTGCAGGACATCGTGAAGGAGCTACAAGCCAAGGGTGCCGACCTCAAGGCAACAGAACAGCCTGTGGATACATCAACAGCGGCAGGTAAGGCGTTCTTTGGTATGCTGGGCGTGTTCGCAGAGTTTGAGACCAACCTGCGCAAGGAAAGGCAGATGGAGGGGATAGCCAAAGCTAAAGCTGCAGGGGTTTACAAAGGGCGTAAGCAGACCATCGACATTGACGAGGTGCGGCGTCTGAAGGGGAAGGAAGGGCTAGGAGCAACTGAGATAGCCAAGAAGTTAGCGATTGCTAGGACGTCCGTATACAGGGTGCTGAGAGAGGTCTGAGAGGCATGTGTTTCGCGTGTGTTTCACTTTGTATTTGTGCATTCATTGACTCTTTCGCACTTGTCGTAATCTATGTTGGAATAGATAAAGTGTGAATTCCAATAGAGTTAGTATTACTATGACCAAGCCCAAATTCCATCCGTCCCTATTAGCAAAAGCAGGCGCGTGGCGCATGCTGGGCGAAACTCTGGAAACGGGGTGGATAGTTGTCGATGCATTTGGGTGGGACCCCAATGACCCGACTGCCCCCGATCACTATAATGCGACAGGTGGTAATTTCTCGGTTGCCTACAAAATTGAGAACGACGGCAGGAAAGCATTCCTAAAAGCAGTGGATTTCTCGAAAGCAATGGGCGCGGCAGACGTCTTAGGCGAGTTACAGAAAATCACGTCTGCACATGCATTTGAAAGAGATATACTCGACTACTGCACAGCTAAGAAGTTGGACCACGTGGTGGTAGCAATCGAAAGTGGCCAGCATACTCTGGGAAAGAGGCTTGAGGATAACGTACCCTACTTAATTTTTGAGCTTGCTGAGGGAGACGTAAGGAGGCGTATCAATAAAGTCGAAGCCGACATACGGTTGGCGTGGTGGCTTAGGGCCATGCACCACACGGCGGTTGGATTGACTCAGCTTCATCAAAATGGTGTTTCCCATCAAGACTTAAAACCTTCAAACGTGTTGGCATTCAGGAATTCAAACGAATTCAAAATAGCAGATTTGGGACGGTCTGTGAGGCAAGACGTGTCTGCACCCCACGAGGGTTTAATGTTTCCCGGTGACTATACCTACGCGCCCCCTGAGGTTTTGTACTCAGCCGTTGCCAATGGGTGGAAAGAGAGGCGGCTTGGTTCAGATATTTATATGCTGGGAAGTATGATCTTTTTTTACACTTTTGGTGTAGGTGTATCCAAAATGTTAATTGAAAAGATTGATACGAGCTTGAGACCCACTCGTTTTGGAGGCGGATGGATTGGGAAATATGCAGATATATTGCCGGACTTACAGTACGCATTTACACAATTGTTGGACGAGTTATCTCAAAATCTTCCAGAGGCGATTAGTGCTGATATAGTCCGCGCGGCAAGTGAACTTTGCACTCCAGACCTAACTTTGCGCGGAGACCCACTGGAAAAAGGTAAAGACCGTAACCAGTTTGTACTTGCTCGATACGTTTCACTGTTTGACCGCCTTGCCAAAGAAGCCGAGATCAAGCCAAAAAAGATAAATTAGATGCTGGAAATAAATGATAGTGAAACAAGGCACATGGTTCCTAGGTGGCGTTCACTAAGTCGTTCGCTAAAAGCAGGTGAATTCTCCGCCACGGCATCAACAACTCCATCACCACGACGTATCCAGCGACAATTAGCTGACGCCAAAGCTGCAAACGAAGACTTGAGTTCGCTTGGCGAGGATTTCAAAAGAGAACCAACAATTGAAAATGCAGAAGAATTGGTTTCTAGCGCGGTTCTTTTCAACAAGATAGAAAATGAAGAAATCCAGCTTGCTGCTCGATCAATTCTTGAAGATGAGTTTGCAACGGATACACTACGCCGCTTTGCAAATAAGATATTGATTGGAGAGGCGGAAGAACAATACCCGGAATTACCGCGCTCTGAAGCTAACATTCGAGTAGACATAGGAAATCGGAAACGACTTTTAAGAATTAACCCACGTGACTCAAGGCTGCTCACTGAGACCGCGCTTTTGCATGTTAACTTGGGCCAATTGGACAAAGCCAACCACCTTTTGAAGATGGCTCTGATTTTGGCTCCAAACGACAGGCATACATTGAGGGCATACTCACGGTTTTTGGTGCATTCAGAAAAAAGTGACGAAGCTGTTAGGCTGCTAAGTAGCAGAGCGATTACCCGTTTTGATCCTTGGTTGGCGTCGACATTGTTGGCTTGTCAAAGTATTGCTGGGTTGCCGATAAGAGGATTGAAAGCCTTCAAGGGTTTGGCGTCAAATAGGAACTTTCCGAACCAAGCTAAATCAGAATTGAGTTCCGAAATTGCGACTCTTGAATTTGAACGGGGATCGAAAAAACAAGCTGCGAACTGGTTCCAGAAAGGCGCACTTGATCCGACCGAAAATTCCGTCGCACAACTCGAGTGGGCTAGTAGGAAGCTCCATATCAGCCGCGAAAAGTTGACGATTGAGGATTTTTCTGGTTCTCACGAAGCTCTAGCTAACAAGTTTTATGTTGATGGCAATTGGGGAGATGCACTCGCTAGCTGTGAGTGCTGGCAGGAACTGGAGCTGTTTAGCCTGAGACCTGCGATACTAGGAACCTTCATTGCTGCAATTGATCGAAAAGAGTTGAGCCGTGGAATTGCACTAGCGGATATGGGCCTTCTAGCAAACCCCAGCGACCCCACTCTTCACAATAATAGAGCTGTACTATTGGCGTACGCCGGAAAGTTAGAGCAAGCGCACGACGCCTTAGCAAATGCAGCAAAAGGAATGCGAGCCGATCCAAACGAACCAACTCCTAGCCAATCAATATCCCATGCCGCAACGACCGGACTTATCGCATTTCGAGAAGATAACTTTGAAAAAGGCGTAAAGAACTACCTTCGTGCTATAGACCTCGCCGCCAACAAAAAGGAACCAATCTCTTGCCTCCGGGCAATGACATTTTTTTGCAAGGAGCTTGCGGAAATTGACTGGGGGATCGCGCAAGAAATACTCAAAGTCATTTGCGAGCTGAAGAGTAAATACGAAAAACGCCACGGTAATATTCCTACAGATATAAAGCATGCGTTAGATAATTTGCAAAAAGATGATCTCCCTTTGTTCTCGTCCGAACGATTGAACAACGCACTGGAATGGACAGGAGAGCGTGGAAAAATGCTTGAGACGTTTTTTGACTCAACTGATGCTTAGGCACCAAATTGCTGGCCTCCAGAATTGTTTGGCCAAGCTGAGTATGACACATCTCAAGTTTAACGGCCCTGCAACCAAGTTTACACTGGTACATCCGGCTGGTACATTTCCACAAGGCGATGTTGATTATTATCGTTATCATTCAGGTGTTTATGGCTAATTGTTCAGAGTTCGAGCCTCTCAGGCGTTGCGCGAGCTGGGGTGCTTCGTTGCGCTGAAAAATGTGTGGTACATGATGACCAAAGGCTCGCAATGTACTACGTTTGAGCTGCAAGTAGTTGATAATAAAGGATTTTGAAATAATGAGATCGTTTCCCTTCTTCTATCTCGGTTGCCTTGGTATTGAGTAAGGATTGACGGCAAACAACCGTTACATAAGATCGCGTACCGATTGCTGAATACTTGCATATGATAAAAGGGCGATTGCCTCAGCCTTTACAGCGAGCGACGAACCCCCAGAGTACAATCCATAGGTCATGGTTGGTATGTCATGCCCGACTATATCTGCCGTCACATTCTCCCTGATACCCGCGTGGTCAAGTTGAGTCACAACAGTTTTCCTTATGGAGTGGAAGACAAAGCGTTCGTTATAGCCGAAGCTGGTTTTCAACCTACCAAACCTTTTCCCTATTGCTGGAGAGCGGTCGCCGTATTTATCGTTTGAGAGGGCGGAAAGGACGTAACCATCTGTGCTGTTAGCGCACAGTGAGGCCATCAGCGGCTGCAGCTCTTTATGGGTTGGGACCTCTCGCCAACCGGAAGGTGTCTTTGCATCTTGTATCGAAAAATGGGTAGTGAATACATCTGAGGTTTTGAGGGCGCAGAGTTCTTCAATCCGACAGCCGGACCACATACCCATCCATATCAGTTGAGCGAGCTGGCGACCATTTGTTCCGGGGCGTTCAACTGCTGCGTGAAGCAAAGACACCACTTCATCCGGCTTGAATGGCAACCACGTGCGTGAAACCTCTGCTTTGCTCTTCTTTGAGCGCGGTTTAACGACCTTATCAAACGGCTGTATATCATCAGGCACAATCCCAATCTTTTGCAGGTGAGACCAGTAGCCACGACATGCTGAGATAATACGGCGTGTGGTCGCGGCTGATAGTCCACCTTGGCTCCTGAGATCAATCGTCCAGCGAACAACTGCGCTTTTAACTACGTCCTTAGTGAGCGGAAATCGTCGGCTTAAACGGAGTAGATCAGATCGCTTCATATCAAGGGTCTTAGGTTCGTTATCGAGTGTGCAAAACCATTCCTCTATGAACTTGGAAGTGGTCACATACTCACCAGAAACAGCCTTGTAGAACGACACCCCTGAACCCGCTTCACGTTTGTCCATGTCGTGTGCAATATCGCTCAGGACGTAGTCGTAACCATCACGTTCGCCTTCGCTTGCGGATGATTTCAGTAACTCTTGCCAGTCACGGATGTTGTCTTCAATTGTATCGTCAGTCCCTGTACGCGCTGCTTCAATCTGAGCTTTCCAGCCAGCTATCACGGGTAACACTCTTCGAGAAGCCACGGTTTCGCTGTCGGTTTTTAAACTCTGGAAAAACCTAGGCTTATTGTTAAACAGCGGTCGCAGTGACTTTGGAATATCCAGCGTGGCGTACCACCCCCGACGGCGCTTTTGGATGTACTTTGGCAAGGTCACTCCCACACACGTTTACCACACACGTTAGCTTGATTTAGCCAATGTTATTAAGGACTACAAGGGGTTATGACGTGTTGTCCGAAAATCCCACCTCCTCCGCCAATTTATTGAATATAATATATATAAAACAACACGTTAAGAGGCGCAACTTATTTATGACCCACTATTTGCCCCACGAATGATCAGGAATATTGAGGATGTTCTGGATCAATTCGGGCACCCTCATATATATTGCTTGAGTCGTATCTACCCGGTGTAACAAACAAAACCCGCCGATTTCCCGGCGGGGTTCTTGGTTAGAACAGACACATCTGCCCATCCTCTGGATCGGCGATACCATAAAGCTCACGCGCCATCGCAATTGTTGCCTTACCTGCGAACAAAGGCTTTTCGGAAACGTGATTATGTACATGCCAACTTGCCCAGATTCTGAGGCCAGAACCTTGATAGGTGATACTGAGCTGATCAGGTCCACCACTGCCACCAAAGATGCCCAGAGTGGCTTGCAGAGCCTGTGAGAGTTCGTCATCGGACATACCTGTCACGATCTGATCCGCATATTGTCTTGGGAAGCTGGCGGTCGCTTTGAGGAAAGCCAATTCCCATTCATCTTGTGTCAGCGGACGACGTTCTTTCGCCATCAATATTCACTGGTAAGCATGATGGTCATCACCCGGCGCGTGACTTTTGGGCTGGCCGGATCAGGTGAGAGCATGGTCATTGAATGATCGTAATAATCATGTGTGGATGCTCCCGTTTTTGCAAGAAGATTCCTGATCATTATTGGTGTTCAATCGGTACCGGTCGTGTGTCAGGCCTCATAAGAT
>JAADHW010000383.1 GCA_013151695.1 Gammaproteobacteria bacterium | reverse complement strand
CCGTCAAAACAAAATCTTGAATAGGTCGATGTTGGCCGTACCTTAGAATCGAGGCCGCCAATGATCGTCTATCTCTACGAGGAACCCGGCATAGAAGGCCACTGGCAGTGTAAGTCAACGCACATTGACATGGCCATACCCCCGAACCATACTCAAGTGCGATAGCAACATCGGAAATTACACTATGACCGCCGCGGCAAAACTCGACACTTCTGAGGCTTACTCAATACCACTGGCCGATATCAATCCTGGCAATGTCGAACGCTTCCAGAACGACACGATCTGGCCCTATTTCGAACGGCTGCGCCGTGAAGACCCGGTTCACTTCACCGCGGACAGCGAGTATGGGCCGTACTGGTCCATCACCCGCTGGGAGGACATTATGGCAGTGGACACCAACAACGAAGTGTTCTCATCAGCCGAAGGTATCACCCTTGCCAATCTCGAGGTGCTGGCGGAGCAGGAGAAGATTCTCGGCAAGCGTCCAGAACGTGGGTCCTTCATTACTATGGATGAACCCGAACACATGCCGCGTCGCAAAGCCGTCACTCCGACAGTCGCGCCAGCCAACTTGGAAAAGATGGCACCACTGATCCGCGAGCGTGCCAGCCAGATCCTTGACAGCCTGCCGATTGGCGAAGAATTCGACTGGGTCGATCTGGTATCAAAAGAACTCACCGCCATGACACTGGCTACGTTATTCGATTTCCCGTTCGAAGACCGGCGCAAGTTGACCTACTGGTCGGATATATTCACCAATAGGCCGGGGCATGGACCGGTGACCAGTTGGGAGCAGAAAGGCAAAGCCATCGCCGAGTGTTTCGCTGCATTTCAGGAATTATGGGACCAACGAGTAAATGCAGAGCCCGGTAATGACTTGATCTCGATGCTGGCGCACAACGACGCGACCCGAAACATGGACATGAAAGAGTTTCAAGGCAATGTCGTGCTATTGATCATCGGTGGCAACGACACCACGCGCAACACCATATCTGGCAGTATTTATGCCCTCAACAAATATCCAGAACAGTATGACAAGTTACGCGCAAACCCGGACCTTATCCTGCCGATGGTTTCAGAAACCATCCGCTGGCAAACGCCGCTGGCGCACATGCGCCGTGTCGCCCTTCGGGACTACAAGATTCGTGACAAGACGATAAAAAAAGGTGACAGCGTTGTCATGTGGTATATCTCCGGTAACCGCGATGATTCGGTGATAGAGAATCCCGACGCTTACATCATCGACCGCGCACGACCACGCCAGCACCTGTCTTTTGGCTTTGGTGTGCATCGCTGTGTGGGCAACCGAGTGGCTGAGATGCAGTTGACCATCATCTGGGAAGAAATTATGAAACGCTTCCCGGTGATCGAGATGGTACGTGAACCAACCCGCAGCTATTCGGCTTTTGTACATGGCTTTGAAACCTTACCTGTTGTCATCCCAACTCGCCTCTGACACTCCCACGCGAAAGCGCGATGCCGAGGCTACTCGGGCTGCGATGCTCGAGGCGGCCAAGGCGCAGTTTGCGCAACTGGGTTATGACCGCACCACACTACGCGGCATCGCGGCCCTGGCGGGAGCTGACGTCGCGCTGATCAAACGTTACTTCGGTGGTAAGGAAGCCCTGTTTACGTCGGCGTTGGAGGCATCATTCCGCGACGACTTTACGAGCGAGTGGGACCACCGCACCCTGCCGCAGGAACTTGCAACGATGATGGCTGACAACCTCTATCGGGACGAGGAGCGAATCCACAGGTTTCAGTTCCTACTGCGTGCAGCCACCTCGCCAACCACTGCTCCCCTGCTGAACGTTGCTATCCAAGAACGATTTCTCGGTCCGATCCGCAATTGGCTTGGCAGTGATGATGCCGCAGCCCGCGCTCGAGTGCTGGCAGCAGTTGTTATCGGTCTGCTGGTCGAGCGCCTTATTCGGAATGAACCACTCACCGGGCAGGAGCGAGTTGTATTCATCGAGCAAACAACAACGATGCTCAAAACAATTGTTCAGCCACCGACGTCCGAGCTTGCGACCCACAAGCCAGCTCCGATTGCGAGGTCCTGAGAGCCACCCATTCAATACTGTAGCGTAGACAATGTCTTGACTCTGGTCTTAACTCCATAGTGTAGAATAAGCCTCATGAACAACTCTAAACTGCAGCCGTTGACCATTGGCAAGCTCGCGGCCGAGGCCGGCGTCGGTATCGACACCGTTCGATTCTACGAACGGCGCCACCTGTTACCCAAACCAGCCCGCACCGCGTCAGGTTATAGACAATACGCGCGCGACAGCGTGGCGCGCATCCGTTTTATCCGCCGAGCGAAAGATCTAGGTTTTACTCTGGACGAAGTTGCGACGTTGCTTGGTTTACATGACAGTGGTGGTCCGAAAGCTGAAGTCAAAACCCTGACCACGCACAAGCTGGAGCAAATTGATGCCAAGATTAACCATCTGCGACGCATGCGCTCGGTATTAGCAGGTCTGAACGATCAATGTTCCGGTAGCGGCGATGTCAGCGGCTGCCCTATTATCGAATCCCTTTCCCACGATTAAAACTAGCGCGGTGGGAGCAGTATCACCATGGAATTGAAATTTAACGTCGGCGAGCTGAATTGTCCCGCGTGCGCTGCCATACGGGGTGTGACCAGTGTTACCGCTAATCTGGCGCTGGTGTGGATGGTGAAAACTGCCGCAAACATAGCAGCGGGAGTAGTGGCCTCTTCACTTCACACTCTCAGCTTATCGACCTTATATTTATCAACGACATTTTAACAAATAACTCTTTTTGATATCTCTTTTTACGCTATACTGGCTAACCTTTAAAGCGGAGGTTTTATGGCAACCCCAAAACGAACTGATAGCACAAAAGTGTTCATGGCAGGTAAGTCTCAAGCAGTCCGGATCCCGAAGAAATATCGCTTTGAAGAAGGTTGCAATGAAGTTTCCATTCGTAAGGTCGGCCGGAATCTTATTTTAAGCCCCCGTTTCGCAGACTGGGAAGATTTCTGGGCAAATACCGCACCGCTCGATAATGACGTAGTTGAGGCAGTGTTGTCTCGCGAGGAGAATATCGTAGAAGACCCTCAACGAGCGAGCTTTGACTGATGCCATTCATGCTCGACACGGATAGTTGCATTTACTTGATTAACCGTAAACCCGGTATGGAGCCGCAGGCACCATTACACGATTGCGCGATTTCGGTAATTGTCGTAGGCGAACTCGAATACGGCATATTGAAGAGCACAAGACCAAAGGCAAATCGGGTTCGTCTGCAAAATTTCTTGGGTTCATTGTCAATCTATGAACTAGGTGAAGCAGAGGCTCTTGCCTATGCACAAATTCGACTTGCATTAAAAAAACAACTGCTTGGACGCAATGATATGTGGATCGCAGCACACGCGATCGCCCTCGACCTACCGTTGATTACAAATAACATGCGGGAATTTTCGCGTGTTAAACACTTGGTCATTGATACATGGTTGGATAGCAATTGAGTTGCAACGTAATCAATGAACATCAACCAAGGTCACTCTATAGCAATCCTGATCTGGGCGAAATTTGCATGAAACCTAGCACTCTGAAAATCGGTACTTCACGGCTGGAAGCGATAGTGTCCATGTAGCGGATAAGAAAATAGTACGTCTTCCTGTTTGGGTCCCTGTCCAATGTTGTGAACCATATAATAGCGCTGCGTCCCCGGCACCTGCTGATGGCTGACAATACCGATATGCGGAAGGGCACCACCCAAACGCCAACTCACAATATCTCCTGGTTGATAGTCTCGTGCTTGCTCGCTGACGGCAAGAACCTGCCCTCGCCGTGAGAAGAAAGCCTCTAAATTCGGCACTCTACGATGATCAATATTGGAGTCTGCTTTCTGTAACCCCCACGTTTTGGGGTAAGCGTTAAAGTGACTTGTCATATCCTCGTGAACAAGTTGTTGTAAGTCGATTCCTAGAGATCTATACGAGCGGATGACTAGGTCAGTACACACGCCAATATGGGCCGGAACATCGCCGTTCGGATATGGGATTTGTCGATAAGATCCGTCATACACAATTTCTTCGGATACTCGTTCGAGGGCGGCTTTAGCAAGATCAACATTGCACCATGCTGCAGGGCAAATAAGTGCCAGCAAGATGGGTAAATAGTTCACTTGACGCCTAAGGCTAGAGCAGACATAAACGGCATGGTAGCCGGGGATATATGACATGTTTAGCTTACTTGTCTGAGATTATAAAATTCGAGCCGCATAGGTGTTGAAACAATACCGCCTGTGTTCCCGGTCTCGGATTCTACCACAAAGCCCCATTTCTCATAGATGGGTTAGGCACTGCTACACAATAGCAGCAGATCAGTGGTTGAACTTAACGGTGTTCAATTTATGCTTCAGGAAAGAGCAGCACTTACGATTTGCTCTGAGCGCTCCCATAGTTGCTTCGCTAAGCTTGCAGACTGCGCCAGCTGCGACGGCTCTTCCTCTCTACAATCTGCAAAGTACTTGCACGTAACATCTTGAACACCAGGATTTGTGGCTAAGTAGCAACTTGTCGCCGCACCTTGAGGAACTGTTTTGAACTCAACCGAGCCACCCATACTGGATCGATCTTCTGCAGTCATATGCCGCGATAACTTAGTCATAATAACGCCAGGATGCAGCGCATTAACAGCCACCCCAACGTCTTTAAGTTTTCTCGCTAACTCTTTGGCAAAGAGGATATTGGCGAGCTTTGATTGTCCGTAGGCCCACCACTTATTGTAACCTTTGCTGCCGTCTAAGTTATCAAACTGAATACCCTCCACCGGCGCCTGCCTATGCAGACCGCTGCTAACAATCATGATTCGCCCGCGGGCGCTGACAACAAGATCCTGTAAGGCAGTGACAAACAGAAAGTGCCCGATATGATTGGTGGCAAACTGCTTCTCCAGACCATCAACAGTTTCCAGCTTAGCTGGCGCCATAATTCCTGCGTTGGCGACTAACATATCTATTTTGTGCACTTGCGACTTAATAGTGTTCACAGCAGATGCAATGGAATTGAGGTCTGTAAGCTCGCAAGCAATGGGCACCGCTTGGTCTGAAATTTCACGACAACTTTCTGCTGCTTTTTCCAATGTACGAGCAGTGCCAAAAACTTTCGCGCCCCGAAGGGAAAGCACGCGCGCCGTTTCATGCCCTATCCCCGAATTAACGCCGCTGACAACTGCGATTTGTCCCTCCAGATTGATACCCTCGGTGACTTCTTCTGCGGTAGAGTGCTTATCGAATTGAGTCATAGGTTTTCCTACTGTTTGCTAAATTTTCATTGTTGGCTGTATACACTACTGCAACTGCGCGCCATTTTACCGCATGAGTTATTGGCGCAACCTTGATTTGGCGGGCAAAATTCGCGCAGTATTCATTATTAGTCGCTTTTGGCAGCCAGAACGATGTTCAAGATGCTGAACCAGGAATATCCACCACCGGAAATAGAGCTGCGGAGTGTTCTGATTGCACTCGCATTTGGGCTGTTCATTGGGAGCTTTCTTGTCTTTTTTCAACCTTTCGATTTGAATGTGGCGGAATATGAGAACAAGAATCTCAAGATATTCTTCTTCGGCGTTATCTCTACTGGTGTTTTGCTCGTTTTTTTTGTGTTCTTACCCCACCTGTTTCCAGGATGTTTCTCAGTCCGGGTATGGAAAGTGAAACATCAAATACTGTTTTTACTCATGGCTCTGTTGGCGATTGCGACATTCAATGGCTTGTATATTAATTATCTGGAGAAGCTTTCCTTTAGCTGGTCAAACTATTGGTGGATTATCGCCAGGACCATTATCCTGGGGGGAATTCCTACCTCTTTTCTTGTTCTTCTGGCGCATAACCGGAAAACAAGAATGTATCTGCGGGAGGCACAGGAACTTCACGGATATGTACCAGGAAAGAGTAGTGATGGTGCGGCGGACCTAGCCATATTTCCGATATCAACCGAATCTAGCAACGACGCGTTTGTTATTGACGAGAACGTACTATTGTTCGTCGAAGCCCAGGGGAATTACGTTTTCGTTTACGCAGCCGAAGAAAAGGCGCACAAGAAAACGTTACATAGAGTTGCACTCACGCGACTGGAGCAGGAACTACACAGCGATCATCTAAAGCGATGCCATCGATCCTATCTGGTGAATCTCAGAAAAGTTGTGAACATTACTGGCAATGCCCAGGGACTCAGGCTGTGGTTGGAGGACACTGATCACAAAATACCCGTTTCAAGAAAATATATGCCAGTCATCAAAAGCTATTTTTCCGATAGCGGCTCTGCGGTGCGTTCATGAACAAGCTGTTTGAACTTGCTGGCACACGACACAATAACTATGGACCTGTGTGCTTCAACAGCAACTGCAACTACAATTTGATTCTTATCGTTAGATCCGTCACCAGTTCAAAAGTGCATTTCCTGAATGGCGGGGGTCCGAACCGGTTTCCTGGGTTGTTCGAAAAACCGTAGGGTTCGCTAGGCATTCCAAACAAACCGTCACTATTCAATTTTCCGTTGTTGTCTATGTCATGATAAAGGCTGACACAATAGGTACCAGTGTTTAGGTTACCAAACTCGATCAGCATTGTGTTCCGGTTGACAACCTGTTGTTCTGATACAGAACAACGAGACAAAAAATCTTTCTTATCTGTAGTCAGGCACGCACGTATCGTGCCGTGTAACGTTCCAATGTTAACAACTTCGATCACAAGCCCCAGCCCTTGAGCAAATGCAGGTAACTCCATGAGCAGGACAAACAGACTACTCCAGAGTTTCATTTTCATACTCTGAGGGCCTGTGTTCTATGCATGGAGCGATGGTAGAGGAGGTACGCGATCAGGAAATTGAGCATCCAGGGAAGCCATGAGGAAAACTGGTAAATCAACATGAAAGGGGCGTCAGTCAAAAGGGGCACCAGCAACAAAGTCCGTTGCGGGATTGCCGCAAAAGTGAGCCCATAGCTGATGTACATCCATTTTTTGTGTTTCTGCAGCGCACCGGCCCTTGCTGCGACCACCGCGGCAACAGTAACAAAAAGCCAGGCCACTGAAAGAACCGAAAAACCAAGCGCAGTAACCCAGCCACCCATGGCAAATTGGGCAACCAACAGACCTGAAATGCTGCTGACAACGACACTTGCGAAATAGATGTAGCCGAGAGCCTTATGTACGGGTCTGAATCTCAACCTGATGTGTTGTATGAATTGAAAGGGGCCAACAGTGATCGCGACGATTCCCAGCAACACGTGGGTCTTGAAAACGAGCCGGTACCAGGATTGCTCGGCGACTGGTTTGCCCTGCAACAAGCCCGAAATTTCGAATTGAAAGTAGTGCAAGGACATGACGAGCATGCTAAGCGCGCCCGCAATGAAAAATAGGATCAGTAGTTTTTTTGCCATGAACCAAGCCTACGCATTCTCCGCTGGAAAGAACCCGTAGTTGTACGAATGACAACTATTTGGTGCGAATGACACGCGCTGGGGCGACTGACATACTCCTGGTGTGGGTGGCACATCCCATCACCGAACCCTAAACAGTAATCAGCTCACTTTATTCAACAGGCTGCTTGTAAACTTTCCCACCTTTCATGACAAAAGCGACTTCCGATAGGGTACTGATATCTTCTAGCGGATTGCCGTCGACGGCAATCAAATCCGCCAACAAGCCCGCCTCGACGCGGCCACGGTCCGGTGTTCCCAGCAGATCTGCGGCTCCGATCGTTGCTGCCTGAATGGCCCGCAGAGGCGTCATACCAAATTCGACCATGGCGATTATCTCGGCAGCATTATCTCCGTGGGGAATCATAGAAGCATCTGAACCCATAGCAACTTTCACGCCGGAACGGAAAGCCTTAATCAGGCTTTGTCTTGCTAGAGGAAAGACAACCTCTGCTTTTGCCCGTGCTTGCGATGGCATGTTGTCGAAAGAAATCCTGCTCAACATGCTGCTGGTTGGAACCAGATAGGTGCCGTTCTTCTTCATCAATCGAATACTTTCATCGTCGAGCATCCAGCCGTGTTCGATCGAGGCGGCACCTGCACGAATCGCCGCGTTGATTCCGACCGCCCCCATTGCGTGAGCAGCAACGCGAATTCCGTGGCGGGCTGCTTCTTCGACCACCGCGCGCATAATACTGCTGGACGCCGATAGTATCCTGCTGAGACATGATGCCCGCCGTCGCCGTAATTTTGATGACTTTGGCGCCGTACTTGATCTGGTAGCGAGTCGCTTTCACTACCTCGTCGAGGCCGTCGGCAATGCCATATTCAGGCCCCAATTCCAATATGCCTTCGGCGGTACCGACCCACATCGACGGGTCGATTTGTCCACCCGTTATGCTGAGCGCATGCCCTGCCGTAATGATGCGGGGTGCCGCAATCCAGCCTTTTTTAGACGCATCTGCTAAAGCAACCGCGATCAGCGTCGGGCTGGGTATGAGTTGTGCGAGATCGCGTACCGTCGTGAAGCCTGCCATGAGGGTTACACGGGCGCTTCGGGCTCCGCGCAGAGCCGCCTCCGCTGCATTCTCGGTGAGTATCTGCTCGCGGAAGTTCCCCCCGCTGGAAGTCAGGTGTACGTGTGAATCGATGAGACCCGGCATGAGTGTACGGTCGCCAAGATCGATGCTTCGAGCATCTGCTGGAACTGAAGTCGGATTAACACTGGTAATTTTCCCATTAACCACTACTACCCGGGCGTCCAGAGACATTCGGCCGGTTGTCACGTCGAGCAGACGGGCGGATGAAAGAACCAGCGTCTCGGCACTCACGGGCAAAGACAGCGCGAGCATAAAGCTGAGAATTGGTAGGATCATTAGGCTATAAAATAGGCCCTGGGATGAAGGGGTTGTTGCTCTTTTTCTAATGTGGAATGTCATGGTTGCCTGCTTCGAGTAGTGGTTGTTCGTTTGTACCACTTCGCGAAAGACTTGACCATCACCAGAAGCAGGATCGCTACCCGGAGCTGGAGAAGGCGGCGTGGCGAACAGTCTGCGGTAGGTGTTATTTTGCAATGGTGACGTGATGTCTCTATGTTTAAGGGCGCTTGCTCAGGAACACTCAAATACAGTAGAACAATTCCTCACGCGCCAAATATTATTCCTCAGTGGATAGTCTCTATGCTGTTCCCGCCGACAATGTGGCTTGCTCACACGTACAACTTTCACCAAAAGTTATTGAGAATTAATCTAAATGCCTCAGCCACAAACGCAACGCCCCAATACATCCGCGCAACAAGACAACATCATTGAGCTACACCAGGTGAGCAAAACTTTCGAAACACCATCCGGTTCTTTTGTCGCATTGGACAACATTAGTTTGGCCATCACGCGACGCGAATACATCGCCATCATCGGCAAGTCGGGCAGCGGGAAGTCGACCCTTCTAAATATGATCACCGGCATCGATCGGTCAACCACAGGCCAAATCACCGTGGATGGCGTAGGGTTGAATGCGTTAGACGAGACCAAGCTGGCGATGTGGCGAGGCAAACACGTAGGCGTGGTGTTCCAATTCTTTCAATTATTACCTACCTTAACAATCGCAGAAAACACGATGTTACCCATGGACTTTTGTGCAACCTACCCTACCAACCAAAGGCGCGGGCGGGCTCTCGATCTGCTCGACCAAGTGGGTATCGCAGACCAGGCTGACAAATTCCCCGCCACTTTGTCTGGTGGCCAGCAACAGCGCGCAGCAATTGCCCGAGCTCTAGCAAATGACCCTCCCATTTTGGTTGCGGATGAACCCACAGGTAACCTTGATTCACATACGGCAAGCGCCGTGTATGAACTATTTTCCAACCTCTCCCAAGCAGGCAAAACTCTCATCATCGTCACCCATGAGCGTGAAGCTGCAAACTTTGTTGAACGGGTAATTTCACTCAGCGATGGCAGAATTGAAGGAGTGTCTTCGTGATGGCACCGCGTTGGAAAAAAATGTTTCGCGATTTTGCCGGAGACCGCACGCGCGCGTTTTTAATGCTGGTCGCAACCGTTGTAGGCGTCTTCGGGGTGACCGCCATATTAAGCACCTATTCTATCTTAGAACGGGAAGTAACCCGTAACTACATGGACACAAATCCCGCCTCGGCAACTATTGAAGTGGAGGCAGTTAATGAAGCTATTCTTAGTATTGCGCAAAATTTTCCCGGCGTAGCTCATGTTGAGCCACGGTCGGTGGTCACCGCCCGAATAAAAATCGGCGAAGACTGGCGGCACATGCTTTTGTTTGTGGTAGAAGATTTTGCCCAACTAAAACTGAATACATTTCACAGGCTATCAGGCGCTTGGCCTCCACCGCCTGGCACCATGCTAATCGAACGAACTGTCGAACGCCTCATAGGGCAATCTACCGGCGGCTCAGTTGTGATCAGAACGCAGAGTGGCAAAGAGACCAATGTGTCAATTAGCGGGATTGTCCACGACGGGACGTTGGCTCCGGCTTGGCAAGATCAAACTGGTTACGGCTATATCACGCTGGAAACCCTAGGCCTACTTGGTGAAAAGACGGTGCTAGAAGAGGTGCGTATCCAGTTTGAGGGTAATCCAACCGATATCACATTTGTGGACAAACAAACACAGGCACTGGCAACTGCGTTAGTCAACCAAGGACATCTCGTTCACGAGTTACGCATACCTCCACCGCGAGTTCACCCTCATCAAACACAGATAATGGGTGTCTTGATTTTGCTTATTACCTTCGCAGCTCTGGCCTTTTTGCTCAGCGCCGTGTTGGTTGCCACCATGGTAGCCGCATTACTAACACGCCAGATACGCGAAATAGGTGTAATGAAGGCTGTTGGTGCACGTTCCGGACAGATAGCGGTTATGTACTTGTCTATGTTGGTGGGGGTTGGTTTAGTTTCTGTCGCAATTGGACTACCTGTTGGTTTGTTTGCCGCAGGCATGCTTGTTGATATGGTTGCAGACCTGCTTAACCTGACCATTTTTAGCTACACCGTTTCTGCATGGGTTTATGTTGTTTTGGTGACCTCTGGCTTGCTTGTACCTCCCCTGGTCGCTCTGCCTGTCATCATCAAGGCAGCTATACTCAGCGTGCGTGAGGCGGTCTCGGACAATGGCGTAGCAACCGATACGAATCCAAGTGGATACTTTGCGACTGTATTAGGCAAGCTACTAAGATTCAGTCTTATGTGGACTATGGCTCTGAGAAACTTGTTTCGTCGCCGTGGCCGCCTCTACCTTGCGTTGGCGTTACTTTCAATTGGCGGCGGTATGTTCGTTGCTGCGCTTAGTGTCAGCAATGGCTGGAACAAAGTGGTAGATCGTATATACATTGATAGGTCATACGATGTTGAGTTTATTCTTGACAATCCAACCGACACAAAAGAAATCACAACCGCTCTGCAGACAGTGTCAAAAATTAAGAGCGTCGAGTTATGGGGTTACGAAGCCGTCGCTTTTGCTGAAGAGGGTAAATTTGACATCTCACGCACCTATCCCGACGGCGGACATGGCAGTTTCTTTCTCTATGGGACACCGCCAGAAACCAGCTTGATCAAACACCCTGTAGTTGAGGGGAGATGGTTACAGAAAGGTGACGCAGACGCTTTGGTGCTTAATCAGATTGCGCTAGCAAGAGTGCCACAGGCAAAAGTGGGTGACCAAATTTTACTTTCCCTTCATGGCGAGCACAAAGCATGGCGTCTGGTGGGTATCGTTGAAGAGATAGGCTCGTCCGCCGTAGCCTATATCACCGACCGCGCTTTCGATAAGGTTGCGAACACACAAGGTCGTGCGCGGATGATACGCATCGAAACAGAAGCAAACGAACCTCATGAGCGCAAAAACCTGATCAGAAAAATGGAAAAAGTGTTGCAACAAGCCAACATTAGCGTTGAAAAAGCTGTTCCGTTAAGCCTCTTAAAAACAGCCATGGGTGAACATGTGGTTGTCCTCATTGCAACTTTGATTATGGCAGCAGTGCTGCTGGCTATCATCGGCCTGCTAGGCCTCATGTCAACCATGAGCATGAATGTGCTAGAGCGCACACGGGAACTGGGCATTCTAAAAGTAAGCGGCGCCACCCCGGCGGTTATATCGAAAATCATCGTTAATGAGGGTCTGTTTATAGCCGTTCTGAGTTGGGTTGTGGCAATTGTTATATCCATGCCTTTGTCACTTGCTCTTGGCTCTTTCCTCGGCGAAATGTCTTTCAAAATGTCTTTAGGGCTGCATGTATCGTGGTTTGCCGTATTGCTGTGGCTGGTATTGGTTTTGGTCATGGCAACCTTAGCCAGCTTTCTTCCATCGCGACAAGCATCCAAGATGGCTGTCCATGAAGCCATCTCTAGTGGTTAGGTTGGATTTAACTTCCCATGTTTGATTTAATTCTGGGCAATCACTCATGTCTGACAGGCAAATCAGCGTACTGAGGATTCGTGATTTGTCTGCACCTACTCGCAGAATGTTAGCGACGCTGGCCTACCCGAAAACCATAACCTGGCTCGATGTACAGCCAGCAGCAGCTCGTCTTCAGCGCAGTCATATAGTCCGACATGTCAAATAAAGTCATGAATTAATAGCAACTTACGTAGAATTCCAAAAAGGTACAATTGCGAGTGCCAATCTGAAATGTTACGTTGCAGCCCAATCGATGCTCACCTTTAACGACCCACGCCGATGCCGCAGCCAGCAGT
>JAADHW010000382.1 GCA_013151695.1 Gammaproteobacteria bacterium | reverse complement strand
CGCGCAGATGACCGCTCAACTTGATGGATTGTTTGCCGCTAACCCTGTACATGCCCCGAGCGCATTTGGCTTTGATCTTGTCATGTCCGGTATTGCACAAGCCGGTGACGAGTATAGGATAGGTTTTAATAGTCAGGGAGTTGGAGATAATCGTAATGTACTCGCCTTAGCGCTACTCGCTGAAGAGAGAATTGTAGGCGATCCGCCGAAGACTTTTGCTGGCGTATTTGCGGGCTTGGTACAAGAAATTGGCGCCGCCGCCAGCCAGGTTTCAGTCAACAAACAGGCAGCTGCAGCTTTATTGGCGCAGTCGGAGAGTTATAGAGAAAGTGTGTCCGGTGTGAACTTAGATGAGGAAGCTGCAAATTTGATTCGTTACGAACAAGCATACAACGCATCAGCACAAGTGATATCGGTGGCACGCGATATGTTTAATGTGCTTCTAAGGTCAGTGTCTTAACCAGATTAGGGTCGCTTCATGCGCATTTCTTCCTTCGAGATACAGCGACAAGCCGCCACTCAGCTACAGGCTTTGGGTGCGGCGGTCGCTGGTACGCAACAACAAATCGCCTACGGCAAGCGCATTGTTAATCCCAGCGATGATCCCGTGGGGGCTGCCCGGGTGGTGAAGATCAATCAAGAGCTAGGCGCTCGTGAGCAGTATTTACGTAACCTAGATACCGCAGATTATAGCTTGGCGCTTGAAGACTCTGTGTTGGCTCAAATATCCGACGTTATGCTTCGCGTACAAGAGCTGACGATTCAAGCAGGCTCAGGTATACAAACCGTTGCAGATCAGAGATTTATTGCTGCGGAAGTGAAAGAGCGGTTCGAAGAACTGCTTTCTTTGGTCAATACACGCGGGTTTGATGGGCAATACATCTTTGCCGGCTTTAATACCGATACGATGCCCTTTGTGGTGACTGGCAACGAGATTGAGTACCGTGGCGACAACGGCCAACGTCAGTTGCAAGTTGATAGGGGGCAACGTGTTGCCATCAACGACAGTGGTCAACGCCTGTTCGTGGACGTAGACACCCAGGTAACAAACGCCACAGGCATACAAACCTTAGGCAGCGGCTCTTCTTCTAGCTCAAGCCCTTCTTCTAGCTCAAGCCCTTCTTCTAGCTCAAGCATAGGGGCTGTTGAAATTGTTGATCGCGATCTGGCAGATGGCCTGCATCCTGATCGATTGGTGATTCAATTTCAGCCTCTCGCGGATGGCGGCGGTCAACCTAACTTCACGGTAGTTAGACAGAGTGATCAACGTCCGGTAGACGGACTGGTGAATGTTCCTTATGCCAGCGGAGTACCTATTGTTACGCAAGGCATTTCCTTTCGTATTGACGGAGCACCCCAAGTGGGCGATCAGTTTGTTGTCGAAACAAACAAAAACCAGGGGTTGCTCCAAACGGTATATAACATTGCCGATAATCTCGGTCGGATTGATGCCACGCTAGACCCGGAGGAATTTCAAAGCCTAGTAGACGGTACGTTGGTGGGGATCGAAGATGCTATGGAAAGTGTCTTGCAGGTGCGAGCAGATATCGGCGCGCGACTCAACACAATGGATGCCGTACGTGATCTGCATCTAGATTTGTCTCTACAGCTTACTGGGGTATTGTCCAGTATCGAAGACCTGGATTTTGCAGAAGCGGTGAGCAAATTGAGCTACCAGTCCTTTGTGCTTGAGGCGGCCCAGCAGACCTTTGTGCGCATCAGCCGCCTATCTTTGTTCAATGTACTGCGTTAAGTATGTAAATGTGAAATAGTTCCCTAAAGTTAATTGCAAATACGCCGCTACCCCGTTTGAGAACCCTTTCCTTGGTTTATTAAAGCCGGAAGGGATGTTTGAGTAAGCAAACGGAGTAGCAAATAATGCCCCAGGTAATTAATACCAACATCGCCTCCCTCACGGCGCAGCGAAATCTTGACAAGACCCAGTCTGCCGGATTAACCGCTCTCAACCGCCTGTCTTCTGGTCTGCGAATTAACAGCGCACGAGATGACGCAGCAGGGTTGGCAATTAGCACGCGGTTTACCGCACAAGTACGTGGCCTCGGTGTCGCAATTCGAAATGCCAACGACGGTATTTCATTAGCCCAAACGGCTGAAGGTGCACTCGGCGCCATGACTGAAAGTTTACAGCGTATACGAGAACTGGCGCTACAGGCGGCTAACGCCACTAACAGTGATTCAGACAGACAAGCCTTGAATGCTGAAGCCAAGCAATTGATCGAGGAACTTGCTCGAGTTGCTGATCAAACTAATTTCAACGGCCGAAAGTTGCTTGACGGAACGTTTGATTCAAGTGTTCAAATCGGCACCAAGGCTGGTGAAGTGGTTGCTTTTTCAATTAATGAAGTAAGCACAGAAACTTTAGGTGGTGGTATCGGCGCAGGTATCAGTGCTGTTGGTAATGCCAACGCCATTGCAAATGGTGACTTGTCAATCAACGGCGTAGCAGTTGCCCCGTCTTCTGCTGCTGACGACACAGCTTCTACAGCTAATGCGGATGCATCGGCAATTGCGAAAGTTGCTGCGATTAACAGAGTATCCGACGAATCAGGTGTTCGTGCGGAAACAAACGCAAACGTAGCAGCTGGTGTAGCCATCTCAACAACAGCAGCAACCGGTACAATTACCATTAACGGTGTTGCCATCGCAGTAAGCACAACTGCTGATGCGGCAACAACGCGCTCTGCAGTGGTCACAGCTATCAACTCTTCTAGCGACCAAACAGGTGTTGTTGCTGTTGATACAGGATCTACCAGCTCTGGTGTTAACCTGGTTGCGGCTGACGGACGAAATATTACAGTTGCATTCGGTACGGTAACTTCTGTTTCTACGGGTATTGCCGCAGCAGGAACATTTGAAGGTGGATATACCTTAGTTTCTGAAGATGGCAGCGATATTGTCATCAGTGGTGGTGACGGGTCTGGTGCAGGTAGCGTAACAAATGCTGGTCTTACTGTAGGTACGTTTGGTGGTACCACAGCTGCAGTGGCAACTACCGCTCAAGCAGGCGCAACGTTGAACGCTTTGGTCGCTGGTGATTTGGTTATCAACGGAGTTTCTGTTGGTGCTGGCCAAGCTGCCGATGACACCGCTTCAAGTACTGATGCATCTGCATCAGGTATCGCTTTAGCGGCTGCGATTAACCGTGTAAGTGATCAATCTGGAGTTACCGCAAGTGTCAACGCAACACAACTTGTTGGCGGCACTGCGCAGACAAGTACGGGTGGAGTTTCCGGCGTAATTACCATCAATGGGGTTGCGACGTCTAGCATCACAACCACAACAAGCGAAGAAACCAACAGAACCCTCGCGATTGATGCAATCAATGCGATATCTGGACAAACGGGTGTTGTAGCAGCCGATAATGGTACAACGTTGACCCTAAGCGCTGTGGACGGACGTAACATCAGTGTGCAGGTTGCTTCAGCTGGCTTGGGTACAGACATAGGTCTTGACGAAGCGGTAGATGGCATTGGAGCAGGTGAAGGCGTAACCGCTACTGTAACCTTGCAGTCAGCCAGTTCATTTGATGTAGCAAGCGGTACCACCAACGGCGACAGTGGTGTTACAGCTGTAGGCATTGAGCAAGGTGGATTTGGTGGCGCTACAGACGGTCAGTTCCTCAGCGAAATCGACGTATCTACAGTTGCCGGTGCGGAAGATGCATTGTCTGCTGTGGATAACGCGCTAGACAAAGTTAGTCGTGAACGAGCAAATTTGGGTGCAATCCAAAACCGTCTCGATTCAACGATTGCTAGCTTGGCTATCAACGTCGAGAACTTGACTGCTGCGCGTTCTCGAATACTTGACGCTGATTTTGCGAAGGAAACTGCGGAGTTGTCACGTACTCAGGTACTACAACAAGCAGGCGTGTCTATCTTGGCACAAGCCAACGCTCAGCCTCAGTTGATTCTATCTCTCCTTCAGTAAGCGCAAGCTAGGTAGCGGCTAGTTCTTGACTAGCCGCCACCTCTACTAGTAGAGGTCCGTTATGAACGACATAAACGCGATCGAAAATTTGAAAACCCGAGTGGCAGAGTTAAATGCCACCAAGGTGAATGCCGCTAAATCTGCGGCAAACGCGCGTGCAAGCGATGGCAATAATTTGCCGTCTCAGACTAGCACCGTTGAACCCAAGCAATCCCAACAAAAGCCCGCCAAAGAAATAACACGAACCCAAAGTGTTGATGTAGCAGTAGCGAAGTTGAATGACTACGCACAGTCACTACAGCGTGACCTAAGGTTTTCCGTCGATAGGGAGCTGGGGCGAGCGGTGGTCAGTGTGATTGATCGAACCACTCAAGAAATCATTCGTCAGATTCCCAACGAAACTGCACTGCAGTTGGCACGGAACTTGAAAGACATCATGAATGTGAATGATGTGAATGCGCATACCCAAGCGCAGTCACAAGTTGAGGTTGCTCGTGACGCGATCTCTAGTTTGGGTCTGATCAATACAAGGATCTAGGAAGGGTACTTAGTCTGTTTTCTTTTTGGATTCAGATTAAGCTCACCCGTAAAAAATTATGGCATCTATTCAATCATTAGGCGTTGGCTCTGGCGTGCTCACTTCGGAATTGGTGGATGATATTATAGCCGCCGAAAGGGAATCTACAGACCTTCGGCTGGACGTTAAACGCGCAGAGTATGAAGCAAAAATATCCGCCTTTGGTGCCATCCGCAGTTCGTTGGACGCACTCTCCAATGCGGCGGATGCCCTAGGTGATCGCGATTCGTTTCTCATCAATACCGTTTCGTCGACTAACGAAGCAGCGGTTACGGCAACATCCCAGGCAGGGGCGACCCCTGGCATACATACTGTAGAGGTACTTGCCACCGCTCGTGCACAGACGTTGACTACCATTAGATTTGACTCAGCCGACCAGATTGTTGGCGAGGGTACAATTGACATACGTTTTGGGACCACAACGTTTGCCGGTGGAAACTACGATAGCTTCACAGAAAACACGGAGCGTGCCTCTGGGCAGATCGTTATAGACAGTACCAACAATACCGTCGATGGAATTCGAGATGCGATCAATGCCGCTGATGTCGGTGTTATTGCTTCCGTAGTAAACGACGGGCAGGGTTTTATACTTGTGCTCACCTCGGACCGAACAGGTGATGACAATTCAATGGAGCTGACGGTGACTGAGTCGGGAGCTGTTGGTTTGGGCGGCTTGGCATTTAATGCCACGCAAAACACTCCCGGCACCAACCTAACACAGACAGTAGATGCAGATGATGCGATCGTGGTCATTGATGGCATTACGGTTACACGCGAGACCAATACTATAGATGAGGTCATTCCCGGCGTAACTTTTAGTGTTGCCGGAAATAATGCCGGTGCACCAGCCACCATTACAATTGCAGAAGACATTACAGGTATCGAGACAAGAATGCAGGCGTTTGTTGATGCCTACAATTCAATGAAAACTTTAACAGACGACCTAACAGATTTTAATCAGGAGGATAAGGTCGGCGCATTGCTAACAGGTGATGCCACAGTTCGAGGAGTATTAGCGCAATTAAGACGTATGATGACCCGGGCTGTAGATCAAATTGAGTCGAGCAGTGTGCGAGCACTGGTTGATTTAGGCATATCTACCGATCAAAACTCAGACTATCAACTGGCGTTTAGTAACAGCAAATTTAGAAACGCGCTGTCTGCTAGTTCGTCCGATGTTGTCGCCATGCTCGCCGAGCAAACTAGAGCTAGTGATAACCAGATTACATTTAATCGCTTTCAAACAGGCACCCAAGCGGGCACCTATGATGTCGACATATTCCAAGTAGCAAGCCAGGGAGAGATTAACGGTGCTACGGTGGCAGGTTTAGCTGGACCGATCACTATTGATGCAGACAACGACACTTTTGAAATTTCCGTAGACGGAATAAGAAGTGAAGTCATTACATTGGCCCAAGGAATCTATGCTGACGGTGATGCACTGGCAGTGCAGTTACAATCTCAGATTAACCAAGACAGTAATTTGCGCACAGCAAATGCTGATGTTGAAGTCACCTATGACTCTAGTAATCAACAACTCACCATTCAATCTACCTCGTATGGCAGTGGTTCTTCGGTTGGCATCATCAATGTGGACACCAATACCGCCACCACCTTTGGTATTAGCGCAGTTAGTGCTTCGAGTGGAGAAAATGTTGCGGGCACAATCAACGGCATTGAGGGTATCGGTACCGGACAGTTCCTTTCCATACCCAGTGGTTCAGTGGCAGCGACCGCAGGGAGGTATGTGGGCACGTCGATCGCAGGTTTTGATACACCGCCCGTGACCATCGATGCTACCAACGACACCTTTCGGTTAAGTGTTGATGGCACATTGTCTTCTGATATTGTTTTAAACGCTGGCGCGTACCTAACTGCTGAAGATCTTGCGAGCGAAATTCAAACGCAAATAAATGCTGACACCACGCTGAGTGGTTCTGGCTTAGCCGTTACGGTGAGTTTCGACAATGCTAACAATAGGTTCGAAATCACTTCCGATAGCACTGGGGAAGACTCATCAGTCAATCTAACTTTTGCGCTATCTGGGACTGTCAGCGACCTTGGTCTTACTGTCGGGACTGGGACCATCGGTAGGCAAGCAACGTCTGTTGCTGACCCAGCTTCGGGTATTCAAATTCAAGTGCAAGGAGAAGCCGTTGGTGAACGAGGTAGCGTAACTCTTGTACGCGGCGTCATGAACCAAATTGCCTCTTTCTTGGATAGTTTTGTCAGTTTTGGTGGAGGACTGGCAAATAAACTAGACAGTTTAGGCAATCTGGTGGAAGACATTGAAGCTGAAGCTGCAGATTTTTCTAGGCGAATGAGTCTATTGGAAGATCGCATGAGAATTCGATTTGCCGCAGCAGACGCTTTAATCTTCACGCTAAATAGTACTTCCAGTTTCTTAGAGGGTCAGTTGGACTCGTTACCTGGTTATACCCGAAAAAATTAGTGTGGTTGCTACGTTTACTGGCTAAAGTTTTGTCGCAATTGACCGCTAACTAAAGTGAACAACCGATGGATACTGCCGTGAATAGTTCTGTTAGAAACACAGTTAAAAAATACCAACAACTTGATGTTGAAACAGCGATAGAAGGTGCCAACCCTCATCAGCTGATCGAGATGTTGTTTCGAGGTGCACGTGACAGAATTAATCAGGCTCAAGGATCTATCGAGCGTAATGACTTTGAAGGTAGGTCTCGATCTATCAATGCCTGTATCGAAATTTTCAGTGGGCTTCAAGCTAGCTTGGATCATGAACAGGGTGGAGATATTGCGGCGAACCTAGATGGTCTTTATGACTATATGCAGCGCCGACTATTTCGGGCAAATTCAGACAATGATTTGAACGCATTGTTAGAAGTAGGTGATTTACTCAACACGCTTCGAACGGCATGGGCGAGTATTGCGCCACACGCCAATGTAAGTGCGGGTTAAGTAGCTGTGAATTTCCAAGCGGCGCTGTCAAAATTTGCTGAGGTTGAAGCCGCTATTGGCGCTGGAGATTTGCAGTTGGCTGGAAATGTATTAGAGGCCTTAAAGCCTATGTTGGTGAGCGATCAGGTCAACGAACTTGTTACTTTGAAGGCGAAACTTGCAAATATGCAAGCGGGAGTGCTTGAAGTTAAGAGCAAACAGGCGATGGCGCTACGAGAACTCAACAATAAAAAACAAGCGGCTAGCACCTATCGAGACAATCTCTCCAGCTTCATCGATTGATAGTTTACTGACGGGTTTTTGCCAACAACCGTCGAAAGTTTGACCTTTTTCATTCCTTAACTTTACTTCATCCAGGAAGATTGAATTCTGTGAAGTGAAGGAATTATGGCTATGGAAGAAACTTGTAGCTTTGGCTTACTGGTTGGGCTCGATATTGCAGAGCAGCAACAGTTAGCCGCTGTAGAGCATCTGCTTGAGTTTGCGCAAATACCGACCACAAAAGATTTAGATGTTGCTAACGTTGTTTTAGGCGATGGCACCCACTGCGCAAGTAGTCCTGTATACGTCTACGTTTCTGAATATTGCCAGCCACCTGAGCAATCCTTGTGTACGACACTTCACCTCAATCCATTGTTAGCCGCACTGACCCGTGCATTTGGGATGGTGCAGTTTGCTGATCATTTTGTTGAAGGAGACAATGTCTTCGCTCAATACGTGGGAACAAGTGAAGCTGCAGTAGCCACTCGACAGCTCATTGCCTGCCAGTGCTGCCCATAAAGACGTTACAGTGCTGATCACTGGTGAGTCGGGAACAGGGAAGGAAGTGGTTGCCAGAGCACTACATCAAGGCTCCAGGCGCGCAACAGGTCCATTTGTTCCTGTGAACTGTGGCGCGATACCCGCAGACCTATTGGAGAGTGAATTATTCGGTCACGATAAAGGCGCCTTTACCGGAGCTATTACACAAAAAATGGGACGCTTAGAACTTGCTCATGGTGGCACGCTGTTTCTTGATGAGATTGGTGATTTGCCTTTTAGTATGCAGGTTAAGTTGCTGCGCGCAATAGAGCAAAAGAGTTTTGAAAGGTTAGGTAGTGGTATAACCCGGGTGAGTGATGTACGTATTGTAGCTGCTACAAATAACGATTTAGAAGCGAAGATTGCTGACGGCGAATTTAGAGAAGACCTTTTCTATCGGCTCAATGTTTTTCCAATAGAGCTTTCTCCGCTGCGCGAAAGGAGTGAAGATTTACCCTTACTTATCAACACCCTCGTAGCTCGTATCCATGCGGAGCAAGCATTACAAGTACGCTTGTCTGTGGATGCACTGAACTTACTAGCCGAATATGCATGGCCAGGAAACGTCCGAGAGTTGGCTAACTTGTTACAACGTCTAGCTATTCAATATCCAAACGGTCTGGTGCGATCGATCGACTTGCCAAAGAAGTATACGGAATCTGCTAACACTAAGGCGCCGGCTAAAGCAGGGCAGCTCAACCAAAATCTGACTGCAATGGACATTTTGTTGCCGGTGAACGGAATAGATCTTAAGGACTATTTAGCACGTTTAGAGAAAAGTCTAATAGAGCAGGCGCTACAGGACACTAATGCTGTGGTCGCTCGAGCAGCAGATCGCTTACATATTCGTAGAACAACCTTAGTAGAGAAAATGCGTAAACATGGATTGGGACGCAATTTGGATGTTGTTCAATGATCCATCTGTTTGCCAGTGAAATCGATGAGGAAGGGACCCGACTACAAGCCGCACTTGCTTTGGGTGGGGTTTCGGTGAGTCGAGTTGGAGTGATATCAGATGAATTGGTCAATGGAACTAGCTTAGTACTTGCTGATGTAAAAACTCTGCATGAGATTCCGCATTCACTACCGCGTTCACGGCTAATCGCTTTTGGTGGTAATGACAAGGCTGATGACGCAGTACAAGTTTTGCAAACCGGGGTGCGCACATACATTCCCCAAGGTGCGAGCGCTGATTCGATATTTGAGCTAATTCGCACAGATGTCGAGGCACGTAATAAGTCTCGCAACCACTACCGAGAACTTGCCGCCAACGGCGGAATTGCGCACAGCTTGGCCATGCAAAAAATACTACAGATTGCTGACAAGGTTGCCCAAGCTCAAATATCTGTGTTGATAGCAGGGGAAAGTGGGACTGGCAAGGAAGTCTTAGCCAGGTATTTACATGAACATTCCCCTCGTGCCGGGCATGCTTTTGTCGCGCTGAATTGCGCAGCGATTCCAGAAACTATGATGGAAGCGGTGTTGTTTGGTCATGAAAAGGGTGCGTATACCGGGGCCAGCGAGAAGCGAATCGGAAAGTTTGAACTGGCTGATAAGGGTACGTTGTTACTGGATGAAATTACCGAGATGCCGGTCGGTTTACAGGCGAAATTGTTGCGTGTTCTACAGGAGCGAGAGGTGGAACGATTGGGTAGCCATAAAACTCGTAAAGTTGACGTGCGCATTCTTGCGACCAGCAATCGCAATTTAAAACAGGCAATGAAAGATGGTTTGCTGCGTGAAGATCTCTATTTTCGGCTCAGTGTGCTACCCCTAAACTTACCGCCACTAAGAGACAGAAAGGCAGACATTGAGCCATTAGCGCATTGGTTTATACATAAGCATGGCGCTGCCAAAACCTATCGTGTGGGCGATTCTGTCATCCCTACATTACAGGCTCATCAATGGCCTGGAAATGTTAGAGAACTAGAGAACTGTATCCAGCGGGCTTTGGTGTTGTGTGACAACGCGACAATAACTGTCGCTGATCTAGCCCTCGAAGAGGTTGAAACAATAAACGTGGGCGGTAATGTCAGTTTACTCCAGCAGATGCGCAGTCAAGAAGAGCAGGTGTTGATGAGTGTACTGGCAAAGAACAACGGCGTACGTAAATCTACTGCTGTGCAGCTGGGGATATCCGAACGCACACTACGGCACAAATTAAAGCAACTAAGAGACCGTGGTATTTTTCCATAGGGAGAACTCATGCAAATTCAATCTGCGACACAAACAGACATAAACGCCGTGCTTGCGCAAATGCGTGCTTTGAGAACTCAGGCGAGCGCAGGTGTACCGATGAATCAGCTAAATGCAATCGATGCGCCTGACGGTATGGGAATTTCAAGCCTTTCGGTAGCCAAAGGTGGAAGTTTTGGAGATGCGTTAAAAGGCGCAATAAATGCGGTGAATAGTCTGCAGAAAACGGCAAGTCATGGGGCCAATGATTTTGTTTCCGGAAAGAGTTCAGATCTAGTCAAGGTAATGGTTGACAGTCAAAAGGCGAGTGTTGGTTTCCAAGCAATGGTGCAGGTACGCAATCGAATGGTGAGAGCGTATCAAGACATCATGAAAATGCCGATATAAACCAGCGAAAACAAGCGAGTGGAACTAGTGGTACTAAGGAAAATTATCGATGGCTGATTTACCCATGGAAGTGGCGGAGCCGCTGTTTCCGGGCAGTAACTTCATAAAAGGTGCTGCAGGTATGCCTGCGGTTAGACAGGCGACTATGCTAGTCGCTTTGGCTGCTAGTGTGTCACTTGGTCTATTTGCTACCAATTGGATGCAAACGCCAGACTATCGCCCATTGGGTGGGGCTATGTCCCCACGCAAAACCAGTGAAGTGATTCAAGCATTAGAAACTGGTCAGCTAGAGTATAAGTTGGACCAACGCTCTGGTCTGGTATTAGTACCCGTCGACCAAATATATTCCGCACGAATGCTGTTAGCCGATGCAGAACTGATTGAATCTGATCAACTTGGATACGAGTTATTGGACAAAGATCCTGGGTTTGGTGTCAGTCAATTTATGGAAGTGGCTAGACATCGACGCTCCGTAGAAGGCGAGTTGGCCAAGAGTATTTCGACCATTACTGCTATTCAACATGCGCGAGTGCTACTTGCTACACCTAAGTCCACTTCCTTTCTACGCGATAGACGCAAGCCGAGTGCTTCAGTGACAGTGGTTTTGAAACCCGGGCGGCAATTAGATTCTATGCAGGTGCGCGGTATCACCAAACTGGTGGCATCTGCTGTGCCAGAGTTGTTGTCGTCAGATGTGGTGGTAGTCGATCAGTCGGGTTCTTTGTTAAGTGCCGGTTCTGATGACCCTCGCATGTTGTCTAGCGAGAGAGATTTAGCCTTTGTCCGATCTATTGAACATTCCCTTTATGACAAAATTGCCAACATACTTACCCCATGGGTGGGAAATGATCGTTTTACCGCTGAAGTGAGTGCGAGTATAGATTTCACACGCGCTGAACAGACCGAAGAAATTTACAATCCAGATTTGTCAGCGGTTCGAAGCGAAGACCTTCTAGAAGAGCAAACGAGAGGTAATGAAGCATCAGTTGGGGCCGTCCCTGGCACACTCATCAACAATCCCCCTGAAACAGCTGAGGTGGGTCAAACAAACGCTGGTGAGCAAGGCGAGCAATCGAATAGCACCAGTAAGGTCCGTTCAACAAAAAATTATGAAGTTGACAGGACCATCAGTCATACGCGTCATCAGGTAGGTAAACTGCAGCGATTGTCTGTGTCGGTAGTGGTTGATCATCGAGTGGTGATAGATCCTGAATCTGAAGAATCTACCAGTGAGCCTTGGTCACAAGAGGATATTTCAGAATTACTACTGGCGGTCCGAGGAGCGGTTGGATATCAAGAAGAGCGCGGTGATGTCGTTAATGTTGTTAATAAGCCTTTCTTTCGAGAAAGCATAGCAGCACCAGAGCCTATTCCTATGTGGGCGGAAGCTTGGTTTTCTGATTTGTTAAAACAGCTGTTGGGTGGTATTGCGCTTATCGTTGTGGTTTTTGGTTTGTTGCGACCGTTATTTAAGAACTTAAGTCAGGCTGGAGAGCTCGTTCGCGAACGACAGAGTTTGGCGATCGCAGATATGACTCAAGTTCGGCAAGCTGCTCTGCAGGAAGCTGTGCCAGGACTACCAAGTCCGATAGCGCATCAAGCAACTGATAGTAATGCCCACAAGATGGAAACCGTTCGAAATCTAATTGGAGAGGATCCGAATCGCGTTGCCCAAGTGGTTAAGCACTGGGTGAATGAAGATGAGTGAGGTGGAGTTATCGCGTATTGATCAAGCTGCAGTTTTGCTCTTAACCATTGGTGAAGGAGAGGCGTCCCAGGTGCTGAAACATTTAGATCAGCGTGAGGTTCAACGTATAAGTGAGGCCATGTCGGGTCTGCAGACCATCAGCACCGAGCAAATAGAAAAAACTGTTGATGAATTTTTGGAATCGGTTGCAGATGAATCTGGACTTACTGTGGGCGCCAATCGTTACTTGAAGAAAACGCTCACCAGCGCCCTAGGTGAGAACAAAGCCAATTCGGTCATAGAAAAAATTAATGGCGGTAGCACTGCTGGATTGGATAAATTACGTTGGATGGATCCCCGCGCGATAGCCGAATTCATAACCGCGGAGCATCCGCAAATTCAGGCTATTGTGATGTCTTACCTTGAGGCAGATCAAGCTGCTCAGGTGATGGCCTATATCTCCGATCTCGATATGCGCCGTGACATTGTTATACGTGTCGCGAACTTGGAATCTATACCTCCTGCGGCCATTGCTGAGCTCGCTCAGGTGTTAGATACGCAGAACAGTGACGCCGGCGCTATGCGGTTTGCTCAGCTTGGTGGTAAGCGAGCGGCAGCAGAAATATTGAATAACATGGCAAAGGGTACAACTGAGCCGGTCATGGATGCCATCAAAGAGTCAGACGAGCAACTTGGTGAGGCCATAACCGAGTTGATGTTTGTATTTGAGAATCTTCTGCTAGTGGATGATCGAGGAATACAGACTTTGTTGAAAGAAATATCCACCGATAGCCTTACTCTGGCGCTCAAAGGAGCAGATGAGAGTTTGCAGCAGAAAATATTTGGCAATATGTCCAAACGTGCTGCCGAGT
>JAADHW010000190.1 GCA_013151695.1 Gammaproteobacteria bacterium | reverse complement strand
CCAATATCATCCCCGCTAAGGTTGAAATGATTGGCACCATTAGAACGTTTGATAAAGGTGTTCAACAACAAATTTTTGACAAGATTGCGTTAACCGCCACTTTAATCGCGCAAAGCGCTGGCGCAACAGCCACCGTCACCACTCAACTTGGGCTCCCAGTCACCACCAATGATGCTGATTTGGTTGCATTAATGTTGCCAAGCTTAGTTAAAGCTGCGGGTGAGGAAAAAGTTGGGTTGGCTAACAGAGTGACCGTATCAGAAGACTTTTCCTACTTTCAACAGGAAATACCGGGCTTTTACTTTTTGTTGGGTGCGGCGCGTCCTGAGCATGCTCGTCCAGCACCGAATCATTCTCCCTACTTTGACCCAGATGAGCGGGCTCTGCCGGTGGGTGTTCGGGCGTTAACCTATTTAGCGTTGGACTTTCTTGCGGAGGCCAACTGAATTTAGAGTTTTGTAGATGACGAAATAGTCGAAGCAAGTCTGTCGCGCACAACTGATATACGGGCATGGCAAAATGCTGCGTAGCCCAATTTCAACGGCTAGTGTGCGAGGTGTATTTGTGTGTTGCATTCAATCGGCGGGTGCGACTTACAAAGAAGTGATTGTTTGACTAAGATATTGTTATCTGGAAAAACTATGGTTAGTGACAATGTTAACTCGACGCAACGTATTAGGCAGGTTACCTCTTGTCGCATGTGGTAGCACGCTATGGGGTTGCGAGCTTGTCCCAACCCGAGAACTAGACAGTATGCGCGAGCGTATCGAATCAGACATCAGAGCATGGGATGCCATTGATGATCATCGTACCGGCACTCAAGGAGATACCCTCACCGCACAGTGGTTGGCGCACGAAATTACTGCTGCTGGCCTAGATCCGCACCTGGATTCGTTTGCCTTTCAGCGTCGCGTACTCCACGACTGTTGGGTGAGTGTTGGTACCCAGAGAGCTGATGGGGTGCCACTTTTTGACGGGGCTTATACCGGCGCGGAAGTTCAGCGTGGGCCACTTTGTTCTATACAAGAGGGTTCGATACAAGAGGCTTCCACACAAGAGGGTTCACCACAAGAGAATTTGTGTCAGGTCCCGGGTGGAATTGGCGTCACCCGCTTTGAGCCCACCGGTCAAGAGGCGACAACTGCGGCACTGCAAAATGCGCGACGCAATCGTCAATACAACGCCATTATCGCAATTGCGTCCAGTGATGCAGTAGAACCTGGGCTGACACTTTTAAATGCGGATGCCTATCTTCAGCCCTTTGGGCCGCCAGTAGTGCAAGTGGCCACGGAACATGCGTTGTGGTTGGAAGAAGCAGCGGCGGCCGGCGCGGACGCTGACTTTGTGGCGCATATGAGCCTGCAACACACTCAAGCAACAAATGTACAAACCAAAGTTGTTGGTGCAGACGCCAGCCTGCGTCCACTGGTTGTCATGACACCGCGTAGTGCTTGGTGGACAAGTACGTCGGAGCGCGCTGGCGGTATTGCGCTTTGGTTAGCCACCATGCGTTATTTTTCTCAGCATCGTCCTGCGAGAACGGTCATTTTTACTGCTAATACCGGCCATGAACTGGGCCACATTGGGTTAGACCACTACCTAACAAGTGAATCAGCACTGATTAAGGGTGCGCACGCATGGATCCATCTTGGTGCTAATTTTGCTGCGAACGAAGGTGCGTTGTTGTTTCAAGCGTCTACGCAGCAGATGATGGCGCAGAGTCTGGTGGAGTTCACTAACAACGGTGAAACTCCCGATTACATTATGCCCGTTAACGATAGACCGCTAGGAGAGGCGCGTAATATTTATGATGGGGGTGGTCAGTATGTTTCGATATTGGGTGATAATAGGTTGTTTCATCACCCAGATGATCGCTGGCCTGGCGCTGTTGACTTAAATCAAACTATGCGGCTCACGCAAATCATGCTGGCCATCGCACGTAACCTCAGTGAGGTTTGACTAGCTATAGCCTAACAAGGTTGTGACCATCTTCTCTTCAGTGGATAGATTTGTCAGATCTTGAGCTTCTATTTTTTCTAACAGGCGTTGCATGCGAGCACCTAGGTCAGGCAGTGTTTTTAGCGCACTGTATAGGACAGCTTGTGTTTCAGATCGATGTGCCAACTGCGCTTTTACGCTCTGCGCAAATTCATCGTCTTGGGGTAGCGGCATCTCAGTATTGCCTGTTGGGCCAAGGCCATTGATTAGTGAGCGCACGCTCTTAGCGCGTTCCACGTAGGGTAATGCCGCTAACTCTGAAGCGTCAATTTGCGCACCAACAAAGTAGTCTTGACCGCCAAATCCCAGCGGAAATTCCAAACGTTTGCTAGAAGCCTCAACAGGTAATCCTCCGGAAAATCGCACGGGGATGATAGGAATTGTATACTTGATGGCCAGGTCGATGAGTACCGAGCTCACTTTCTCAACTGGCTGGCCGGCTTGGGTTGCTCTTGTGCCATCTACGTGCACCAGTAGAGAGCGCGGATGAGCGTGAACCGTTGCACCAAAGTTATTGAGAATTCTCAACATGTCTGCTTGATCGTCTCTGTCGAAGAACAACATACGTGTTGTGCTTTGTTGGCCTAGCTCGGATTCGGTGAGGTTCGAAACTTGACCTAGCCAGGTATTACGGTGTTCTTGTTTAGCGATAGCTTCGGCAGGGATACCTGTCAGCGCAGCGATCATGCCGAGAAATAGAAATGACTCAACCCCAACCTGATGGTTGGCAAGATAAATTGCCGGCTGGCCTTTGCGTTGCTGAAACTGACGGGCATCCAGAAGATTAAAATTATGCACAATGAAGCACCAAGATCATGGACCAGCAAGTGTTCACCGGCCGATTGCTCAACCCAGTAGTCGCGCACGCCGCGCCAATTTGCTGCTATGAGTTTGTTGTTGGAGGTGGAAAGGTTCAATTCATCTTCAATAATTCTGAGCCCAATCTTAGGCGCATGGTAGATCTTGAGCCCATCACCCCAGAGACGCGCATCCCCTAAGATCCAGGTATTATCTGTTTCAATACCTTGTTCACTACATTGAAAGTCAATTGTAATCAGAGACTTGTCAGGCGTGATTTGACCACGATAATGCCACTGCGTTTCACCGCCAATAACAATGGGCTCGAACCTCGGTTTTACAAACCGTTTGTGCAGGCCCTGACTGAGCATGAACGCTTGCATAAGCTGCAACATCGCTTCGATACCTAGCGAACCGGGCTGCACAGGATCTTGGAAAAAGTGAGCTTTAAAAAACCATTCTGTGATGTCTACGTCTTTTTCACCGCGGATACCACCGTGGCCGTGTCTGCCATCTGTGTTGGAAAGGTAGGTGATTCTGTCGATCATCAATAACTTTGAATTGGGTAAGCGGGCGCTTGGGTGATCGAAATAGACCGAGGGGCGCTCTTCGAGGTTGATGAGGTTATTCGACGTTTGGTCGAATATTAGACGTTCCTCATCTGCAATGGTTAAGCCTTTTTGATTGGCCATCGCATCTGGTGGAAAAAATCCGAATACGGTCTTCATGGTAAAAACTGGCTCGCCGCCAACGCTGCATACCACCTCAAAATTCTCAATGATCAAGTCGCCAATTTGTGACAGAGAAATGAGCTCGGCAGTGGTTGTTAGGCTGCCATCGCCAGGTATGATTTCGCGATGCTGTATCGCGGTGCCGTCCAGATTCCTAAATAACAAGTCACTGTTAGCGTAGTCTTGGCCTAGGGTATAGGATGCCAGCCAACCACAAGGTTGTAAGGCGATTTCCATTAGCACACAGAATGGCATGGTTCGAGAGGCGTTTTCAGCAAAATACCACGCATCTGGTGGGATGTCATAGATCGCTTCTACACAACCACCTTTTTGCATGCTCGCCATGTCACCTTTGAGGGCCAGGATGCGGGTCATAAAATGATAGGGTGGCCCCGGCAGGCGAGGGCTCCTTACAGGCCCATCGTAGTGGGCAAACCCCTCTCCAAACGCGTCAGAAGGTTTGCCCCAGGCGCAACTGATCAGCGATCGATAATCTAGCGGGAAATTGTTGATATACGCAAGGGGCCTATCATCGGGTGCTATTTTTAACAATTCTGGTTGGCTGCTGAGTGGCCAGTCAGGTATCAGTTGCAGACCTAATCTTTCACATAAGAAAGCTTTTCGGCCATCTATGGTGCAAAGCACGTGGGCAAAAAGACTGGGCTGTTCATCAACTACCTCTTCGTCAATAAACACTTCATACACTAGTTGTTTGGATTCCGGTAAGGCTTGGCCGCGACAAACAAATTTGTAGTTGGTGTTTCGAACGGGCTGAAAGCGCCAACCGTCTTTGTGAAGAGTGTGACCCCGAGCGCTCATATAGAAAGCCATGGCTTGCAGGCAAGCGTCGGCCATAAGTGTGCCCGGCATACACGGGTCGTTGTTGAAATGACCGGCAAAAAACCAGTTGTCATGATGGATGTCTTCGACGATGCGTAAATAGCCCCGGCCTGCTGGGCCACCCTCAGGCTCAAAATGCGTCACCTCGCCCAAAAAATTGCATTGGCCTTGGGCTGAGCGTGGTGTGCGGGTATGTGTATGGGCACGTGCAAATTCATCACCAAAACAGCGCTGTAGATCACCACGCAAATAGGCGGCGATGTCCTCTCGACTAAATGCGGTTTTGTGACACACTGCTGCGGCTTCGACCGTTGTGTCGAGTTGGGAATAGTTTGCAGTACCTGCATCCCATAATACGCCAGCGGAATCTGCCAACTCTTGTTTGGAGAAAAAACCAGCTTGGCCGTTGTGTACAGAAATTCGTAGCTCGCCATTGATATGGCATTCGTAGTGAAAGAAGAACAAACGTACATCGCCTTGTTGTGCGTGACCGTCCACCTTTATTTCATATTCTAAGGTCTCGCCGGGTTGGGGTAGTTCACCATGGAAGACAAGCTCACACCCTAATAGGCGATAGGCGCGATCGCCCTTGTTATGAAAGTCGATGCCCAACCAAGAAATGAGCAATAGATCTGCTTGCCCACACTCAATGAATATGCCGGGTGGCATTCGACCGTGGTGTAAATACCAGCTATCGGCAAGCACATCGGTTTCAGTCCAAATAGTCCCGGTGCCCATGGAGCCTGCTTGTCCCTCAATACCTAAGACGCGGTCGCAGAGCAGCAAAGGGGGTTCTGGCATGCGTACTTGGATGTCATAGTCATCTTGTTGTTCAAACAGCGAACCCAGGATGGAAGATATTTTCCCTTTCGACAGAACTTCAAGTTGTTGGCGAGAAAAGGTTGGCCCAGGTAGTTGCCTTGGTGTGGCAGTGTGATCGATCACCTTTGCCACCATAGGTGCTTGCAGGGGCGCCGGTATTATTTGGTCAGCGAGAGGTGCAGGTGTGACTGGTTGTGGTTCGATGATGGCGGCTGGCGTAATAACCCCGGGGCGAATTGCCGAAACCACGCCAAACAATCCAGCTTGCATCCGACTTATCGTTTGTTCATACGCTTGTTGACCTTGCAATTGAGCGGTGAGAAATGCTTGGTGTGCTTCCAGCATACGTTGGTGACCTTCAATCAACAGTTGGTGTTCGCTGGATGGCATACTTGTGGTTTGAGTACTTTTACGGGTACGCACTAATTTAGGAGCCGGGGTGAAGGGTGCCACCTCGATGTTGTTTGGTGTAGAAGGTGGTTTGGGTTCAGTTAGCCCATCACCGCTTTTGATCTGTTTGCTTGTCGGTGCCAACGTGTAAGCTAAGGCGGGTGCGCTAGGGATGTGTCTTGCGTCTATAGGGCCAGCACAAAGATCCGGTGGTTGGTAGGTTTGGACCGGGTGTGTATGCGCCGTGTGCTGAGCTCGGATGGCAGGCAAGCGCAGATCAAATTTAATGCGGGGTACGGCGATGGCTTCGGGCTGCTGAATATGGAACAAAATTTCACTCAAGTCCATGTCTATACCTGCACACCAAAGGCGTGCAACGGTTCTGTATAGCTGGGTCATGGCTGGTACGGCGGTATGATCAAGGGCCACTGCAAGGTGGGGTTTGTCCGTTAAGATAGCGTCTATCGCGTTGGTTAGGGAATTGCGGGGGCCATGTTCGATAAAAACACGCACGCCATCGTCCCAGGCTGCTTTGACAACCGTGGGAAATTCTACAGTGTTGAGTGCTTGGCCGGTGAGAGCGTCAGCAACACTGGTTTTGTTGATCTCGTAGCTGCCCGAGAAGTAACTCGAATAGAACCGAATGCCTTTCGGCGCGGTGGTTTTTCTCGTATGTAGCTTGCGCCAAATAGACTCAAAAGGTTGGACGACACTGCAGTGCACCGCAAGATCGTGCCCAAGGGGAATAGTGTTGGGGTTGTTGAGCAGATTGAGTACGCGCTGGACAGCGCTGCGTTCCCCACCAATAACAGAATCCTGATCAGATTGGACAATGGTGAGGTAGGCGTGCTCAACCTCAGCTATGGCTTTGCGTACCTCATCAACTGGAGCCAGGACAATACAATTATCCCAATCAATGGGTGCTTCTTGGTCCAAGTTCCAAGCGTTACGCACCGATGAAAAGTCTTGTGCTAACGCTGTTTTATACAAATCTGTTGCGTCGATATCGTTACGCAGTGCATCCATGTCCTGCCAAACGCCAAAGGCAAACATTGAATTGGTTTCGCCTGATGATAACCCCATGGCTGCGTGTGAGGTGATCTTGAGCATGTTGCGGCTTATTTTGGCATGCAACTGGCAAAGGTAGGAAGAACCGGCCAATTGAATTGCGGGTTGTGTATGTCGTTTGTCTTTGGCATTAAACGCGATGGACATAGCCCGAGAAGAAGTCGGCATGTCTGCCGCCAATTCAATAGCGATACGGGGTAGGCCAAGAAATAGATTTTTGCCCATGCCCGGGTAAGAAGAAGCCGCGCCGGTGAATACCGAAGCCACTTCGCCACCCATAGCGGTTTCGGAAAAGCTGACGCCATCTAGCGACCAATGTGATACGGAGACATTTGTGCGGATGCCCTGGATTGCGCGTTGGCGCAAGCGTTCAAATTCGGCTGATTGCCCCACCAATGCGACACGGCAGTTGCCTTCTTCGCCACAGCGCCCCTGTAGCAAATTGTTTATAAGTTGCTCTTTATCGTGGGCCGCATAAATTTCCATTAGAGGGTGGTCATTGCCCGCAAAGGCTTTAGCAGACGATGGGGTACTCTGGAGTTCCCAACTGGTATGTTCACCGAACATAGATTGGTTAGTGACAATCAACGTTTGCTGTTCTATGCCATTTGCTGAATTGGGGTTGCTTTGACCCCCGCGTAAGCGCTGAATGCCCGCGCCGATGTTTAATAAACCAGCCGCTGCGTAGGCGCCTTGGTTCAACATAGGGGTTTCGTGTGCAGACGAGTCAGTGGCGCAGGTGTGGGCTGGTTTGATCAATGCCAATATTTCATCGTTATCTGCACGGGCCTGTGGCAGTGATTTAATGACCATCATGATGGCCGCGTCAGCTGGGTCAACTTGGGTAGATAAAATTTGTGATATGGCTTGTTGGTGAACTCTTTCTATTCCAAGCTCAACCGCACCGACAATGACTGCGTCTAGTTCGTTTTTTTGTATTGCAGATAAAGCCAGTTCCAGTGCGCCGTCGCCGGACAGCTCTTCGCGAGAAACGGTGAAGCCGGGACCTAAGATGTTAAGCTGGTTGCTGAGCCGGTTAGCCGGCACGTTGGGCATTTTTCCGATAACGCTGGCAGCGTTTGGCGAAGAGGCTATTTCTTCGTCAAGATTAATTTTGGAAAAGCCGGGCTCTAGATCTTGGAGGCGCCACCGTAGCCCGTAACGACAGACTTCGCTGTCGGTCTGCATGCCGATAAAAATACCAATCCGATCTTTTGCTGTGTGTTCGATGCTTTTTTCGAGATCGGGCAGCAGATCAAGCAGGACAAGCTGTTGCCCCAGCGCCTCTTTTAGGTCGTTGGGTGGGAATGCCAGTGACTTAGCCGTTAGCGCGACATGGTTTGTTTTTGATGAATCAGGTTTGTTTGTGTGAGTTTGCTCGTCGTCGGTGGTGCAGATACGATGTCCAAACTCGTCCGCATTTGTATCTTTGTTTGTTCGTATTGCCATGCTGACTACAGCAAATTTTGGGGTTGTTGTGTCCTCTGCGACGCAAGCTAAATTGTTGTCGTCTTGTTGTACAACTAGGTGCGCGTTGTTTCCACCAAAACCAAAGCTGCTTATTGCGGCCAATCTTGGCCCATTGCTTTGCCATTTTTGATTGTTATTGGGAACTTCGAATCCATTGTCGCCTACGGAGGTTAGGTTGGGCGTAGCATTGGGGGTGCCGGGAATTGTTTTGTGTTCAAACGCTAAAAGAATTTTCAACAAGCCTGCTACGCCGGATACCGTAATTAAGTGGCCAAGGTTACCTTTTAGCGAGCCGAGCGGCAGACCCTTTGCGTGGGGAAAAATGTTACTTAGACTTTCTATTTCGGTCGAATCACCTGCTTCGGTTCCGGTGGCGTGACACTCAACAAATTGAACGTCTGCAGGGTCTACCCCAGACACGTTGTAGGCTTGCTTGATACATGCCACTTGCCCTTGGGTAGACGGAGATAAAAAACCGCCGCTGCGACCATCGTTTGACAGTCCAATACCACGAATAATCCCGTAAACTTTGTCGCCGGTGGCGCGGGCGTCTTTGAGGCGCTTCAAGGTAACAAATGCAGCCCCTTCTGATGGGACTAGGCCATCAGCCATTTGGCTGAAGGGTTGGCTCTTGCCTGACTTGCTAAGCGCTTTGAGTGCGCAGAACCCCATGTGAATAAAAAGTGGGTCGGCAGCGTTAACAGCGCCCGCCAACATGATGTCTGCACGTCCAGACTGTAACCGATCACAAGCAATTTTAATTGCATAAAGGCCGGAAGCGCAGGCTGCATCTAAGGCTAACGTGCTACCGCCAAATCCCATCCCTTCGGCAACCAGTTTGGCCGGCAGCCCCGACATAAAACGGTTTTCGGCAGCTGTTGTGAGTTGTCCTTCACCTCGCATTTCTCGCAGCCAAACTTCTTCTGCAAAGCGACTATGAGATCGCGTGGGGTAGGAAAGGTTACCTAGAACAACACCGGCATTGCTTAAATCGCTGGTAGACTTCAGTTCCGACATGGCCTGGCGAGCAGCTTCTAGGGACCAGAGAAACACCGGGTCTAATGTGTCGAGAAGGCTTTGGTCTAGCTGAATTTGGCTTGGGTCAAAATGCTCAGAAAAGTTTCTGATGTAGCCGCCATGGTTTGACCACATTTTATCAAGCTGATAAACCCCCGCTTTGTCACTCAGTAGTCTTTCCTGATTAACATGCCAGTTGTCCTGAGATGCTGAACTGATCTCGACACGTCCAGACTCAACTATGTTCCATAGATCATCAACACAATGGCAACCAGGTAACACGCAACCTCGGCCGACAATGGCGATCGCCTCAAATTTGGACTTCTTCTGGTCTGACATACGAAATAGCTTATTGCGGCTTAAAAGATCTAGGTTTTACTGGGGAGAACGTGGACGTTGACGTCTTCCATGGTCGCAATGATTTGCTTTTCTACATTGGTGAATACAATAGACCAGGTCGAAGCCAATTTTGTGGCTTTCTTCAGGATCAAATTGCACAGTACAGGGCCTTCTATTTTTGCCGGCATATGCCAAGTCAGGCGACCCAGCTTTGTCGGCAGTGATGCCAAGCCGGATCGTTTGCGTTCCCACAATAGAGCAAGTTGTAGCCCCCCATCTAGCATCGCTACGCGAAAACGCGCCAGGTTAGTTTCGTCAGGCATCTGCAACAGCCCGCGACAGCCCGCATCCGAAACCCCAAGTAGTTGTTTTACAACCTGTAGCTTCTCACCGTGGAACAAAAGCTCTTCGTAGATATGCTTCGGTGTCCACTCCCATTTGTCTAGCTCGAGTGCCGTGGTGGGTTCTATTTCTGCCGTGCCTGCGACTAGTTCGCGGCTTAGTTCGATACTTAGTTTGTACTGCACAATGTTTTGCTTGTCTGAAACCGTCATGGCTAACAAGTTGTCTCTATCATTCAGTGTGCATTCGATGTTGAGCCAATCCCCTTGTTCGTCGAAGTGTTCCAGTTGAATGCCTTTAACAACGTTGAGATCGTGAACACCAACAACACTCATGTGCGGATATAGGGCTGCAGCGATACCCAAACCCCATTCGTGAACCAGTACAAGAGGTACAACAGCCTGGCCTTTTATTAGGTGGCTAGAGATTTGCGGGTAGCGAGAGACATGGACGTGTAGGGCAAGGTTAGTGGTGCCACTGCCTGTGTTGGCATTGTTTAAGCCGCCGCCGTAGATGATCTCTACACACGCACCGTTGCGCCCCTCTACTTCGTCTGCAAACAACTTGGCCCCTTCTTGGAGGGGGATGAGCTCGACACCTTGGGCACGAAAGTGTTCGGCTAAGGAGGGGTCAACCATACCGCCAGCCCATGGCCCCCAACCAATAGATTTTGCGACAAATTTGTTGCCGCGCTTTGTTTGCTCAGTTTGACAAACACGGTTTAGAATTTCATTTGCCATTGCGTAGTCTACTTGACCGCTATTGCCCGTTCTTGCGGCCACAGAGGAAAAGCACACTAAGTGACTCAGATCATCACCTTCTGTTGCCTTCAGTAAGTTTAGGAGTCCAACAACTTTAGTATCAAATACAGAATTGAATTGAGCGTCGGTCTTTTTATGTATTTCTTTATCTGCAAGAATGCCGGCAGCGTGCACAATCATATTTATTGGCCCGAGTTGCTCGCGAACTTCTGCAACGGCATGACGGAATTGCTATCGGTAACATCAGTAGCCAGATAAATGACCTGCGAGCCCGTCGCGGCGAGCTGTGCCAAGTTAGAGCGCACTTCTCGAGTATTTAGGATGTGACTCACTTCTCGGTTGAGTTTGATGGGGGTAATTTGTTCCCCAGCGGCAGTGTACTTGCTGAGTAGTATTTTTTTAAGTTCTGCATCTGTTGTGTAGGCTGCAAGCTCTGGGTCTTCTTCACGCAGCGGTGTGCGGCCTAAAATGGCTAACTTCAGGGCCTGCCGTCCCAACAATTCTTGTAAGCAGGCGGCGGTGACACCGCGAGCGCCGCCGCTGACGATGATCACACTGTCTTTTGTTAACGGGGTGGCAGGGCCAGCGCTCGGGAGTGCATCTGCTACAAGTGTCATTCGCTGTCCATCTACTTTTAGGCCAACCTCTAGCTCCGGCCCTCCTGCGACTAATTCTGCGAATATCTCTTGTGCAATTCTTTCGGGTGAAAATGTTTGTGTTTCAACATCAATTGCCTTTACAGCAACATCTGGCCATTCTCGTGAGGCTGTTTTTGCCAAGGCGGCCAAACCAGTGGACCAGGCTGCATCTGCAGACTTTCCATCCAATCCGAAGTCGCCACCGGTAGCCTGTACGGTAACCAACAGCTGTCCGTCTTTGTTCATACGGGCTGCACATTGGCGAATCTGTTGGAACGCTTCGACGTTCAGGTTTATTTGCTTGTCTGTTTCTGTTTCGTTGTTAGCGTTTAAACCGGTCAACAAGACCAGCCACTGCGCATCATCTGGGGCTAAATCTGAAATTTTGGTTTTGATACCCACGTGGTTCAACATTGTTGCCAGTTTGTCTGCGACACCGGTGCGATCACCAACTAGATGTAGAGGGGCAGCATTTTGTATATTTCCTATTGCTATACCAGAAGCAGCGCGATTTTCGCTGACTACTTCGTAACGTGTCATGGCGATTGGGTCTCTTATAGGATTGACAATGGTAGGACTGACAATGGTCGGTTCGACAGCGGTGCTGGCAGCGATGGGAGGTGGTGTGTCGTCCGGTGTTGCGGCGCTTGCCAGTTCAATAATTTCGCCCAACGTATTGAGTTCGGCCAACTCACCGGTATCCATGTCGCCAAGATGTGGAATTTGCTCTTGTAGGGCAGATAGGATTTCCACTCGTTTGATGGAATCGATACCCAAGCCTGACTCTAACTCCATGTCTAGAGTGAGCATTTCTTTGGGGTAGCCGGTTTTTTCAGCCACAACCTCGAGTAGCATGGCCTCAAAATTCACCGCGCTAGGAGCAGTACTGTTGGGGGTCTCTTGTGTAGGAGATGTAAGGCTTGCTGGCGTTGCCGCGCTTGCCAGTTCAATAATTTCGCCTAATGTATTGAGTTCAGCCAACTCGCCGGTATCCATGTCGCCAAGATGTGGAATTTGTTCTTGTAAGGCGGAAAGGATTTCCACCCGTTTGATGGAATCGATACCCAAGCCTGACTCTAACTCCATGTCTAAGGTGAGCATTTCTTTCGGATAGCCGGTTTTTTCAGCCACAACATCGAGCAACATGGCTTCAAAATCGATACTCGGGCTGGTGGTGGGTGCAGGGGCCGGTTGTTCTGGGGCAGCAACAGATGCCAACGCTGGCGCAGGTGCAGGTGTAGTGGCGGTTACGGATGGGGCAACAGATGGGGCAACAATTGTGGAAGGGTGTACGCCACTGAGTTGCGCAAAAGCGACTTCACTTGCGTGTAAAAAAGCTTGGTGAGCTTGACCTAGTGTATCTTGGAAGGACTTCTGCGCTTCTAGGGTTTGTTGTTGCAGACTTTGAAAGGCCGCTACCCAGTTTGCATCGCGCGTGGGTGGTGGGGGGCTGGTGGCGGCGTGGGTTGGTGCCACTGGCTGGGGTGTTTGCTGCGGTGCTATCTCTGGGTTTGGTTTGGGAAGCCCGGCACTACCGTTTGCCGGTGGATACGGTTTACCCTGGTTAGTTCCATTCATTTTTACCGTCACGGGTGAACGTTTGATGGCCTCAGGTAGCATTTCTGCTTCTGCAAAGTCTTGCCACAGTGCTTCAAAATTCAGCGGGACACCGGCAGCACATAAACATCCAAGTGCATTCCAGAAGGCAGACAAACCTTCTTGTTTGCGGTTGTCGAGGGAGACCATTGAAAAATCACGCGCCTGCAGGCAGTCGTTGACCATACCAGCCAACAATGAACTCGGTCCGACCTCCAAAAACAGACGGATGCCATCATCATGCATCTTCTCAATCATTTCTTGAAATTTCACCGGATGGGCCAACTGCCAAGCGAGGGTCTTGCGGATGTTATCTGGCTCGGAGCTATAAACTGCTGCAGTTGTGTTTGAATACACTGGCACCTTCGGCTCACTCATTTCCATGTCGCCTAAGAAATCGAAGAAGGGTTGTGCACTTGGGCTCACCAGGTCGGTATGAAATGCTGTTGCCACAGGCAGACGTTTAAAGGTTGCTCCAACTGATTTTAGCTGGGTTTCAGCTTTTTCTATTTCTGCAGTTTCACCGGCGATCACCACTTGGGTTGGGCTGTTGAGGTTGGCAATGACAACACCACACTGCCACTCATCGAGATAGGCTTGGACTTCATCAGCGCCGGCGCGCACAGCAGTCATCGACCCTGGTATAGATGCCGCTTGCTGCATCAGTTCGCCGCGGCGACGAGACACTGACAGTAAGTTTTCTGGCGATTGTAATACACCGGCGGCGTACAGTGCGGTCACCTCACCGTAGCTATGGCCTGCAACCGCGTCAGGTTTTAGGTCTAGGGTATCGAGTAAATTCAACATTGACCAACTCATACACCCGATGGCTGGTTGTGCCCATTGGGTTGCCGTTAAGGTTGTTGTTTGCAAGTTTCGATCTGCATCGCTAAACACTGGGATGGGGTGGACAACTTGGTCGAGGCGGTAGTCGCTGCCCAGTGCTAGGGTGCTGGCTAGGTCCCAGGCCTGCCTCGGCTGGTCATATTCACAGGCAAGTTCGCTACCCATGCCTACATACTGGCTGCCTTGTCCGGGGAAAAGGAATGCTATTTTGGGTGGGTGGGTGCCCAAGCCATAGTGAATCTTGTTTGGCATTGAAAAAGGTGCATCAGGCTGGGACTTAATTTTTGCGCTGGCTTGTTTAATTTGGCTGATGGCTGCATCACGGTCGGTTGCGATGATTGATAGTTTGTGTTCGGCGTTGGCGTCGAACTTGGTCTGTAGCATCGCCGCAAGCGTTGGTAAGGGGGTAGTTTGTAGCTCATCACCCGCGCTGGTTGCCGCCGCGATGAGTTCGTCTACGTTGGTGTTTGAAAAAACCAACAGTTCAACGGGAGAGGCGTGATATCGCCCGCGAGTGCTCCCGTTGGAGGGGTATTCTTCGAGAGCAACATGAAAGTTGCTGCCACCAAAGCCAAAAGAGCTCACCGACCCTCGCCTGGGTGTTTTAGGATCATGGATCCATGGGCGGGTTTCGGTGCTCAGGTAGAACGCGCTGTCTTGTATATTTAGTGCTGGATTGGGCTCGGTGACTTTAAGGGTGGGGGGTAGGACCTTGTGATGTAACGCCATGACCACTTTGAATAGCGAAGCAGAGCCTGCGGCAGACTTGGTATGGCCGATTTGAGACTTGACGCTGCCTAGTGCACACCATTGTTTGTTGTCTTCGGTTAATTTGCTTTCAAAGGCGTAACTCAGCCCACCAAATTCTGCTGCGTCGCCTGCTTTAGTGGCTGTACCGTGGGCTTCGATCAGCTCCACGTCATCCACATCATAGTTGGTCATATCATAAGCGCGACGAATGGCGAGGGCTTGGCCTTTTGATTCAGGGGCATAAATGCTGCCTGATTTGCCGTCGGAGGCTGAACCCAAGCCGCGAATGACAGCGTAGATTCTATCACCGTCTTGCTCTGCGTCTTCTAAACGTCGCAGTGCCACCATGCCAATACCTTCCCCCAACATAGTGCCGTCAGCGTCGGCTGAGAAAGGGCGGCAATCTCCGGTAGGCGAAAGGGCTGGTGTTTGACTGAAACACATAAACATAAAGGTATCGTTGAGCGCATCTACACCACCAGTGATGACCAAGTTTGAAGCGCCTGCCTGAAGCTCTCGAATGGCCATCGATACCGCACCAAGACTGCTGGCGCACGCTGCATCAACCACACAATTGGTGCCCCCTAAGTCAAGACGGTTGGCGATTCGGCCCGCCACAACATTGCCGAGCAAACCGGGGAATGTGCTTTCGTCCCATTCTGGGTAGGTGTCTTCAATGCCATCGCACACTTCGACCACCTTACTTTCTGGGATGCCGGCATCGCGGAGCGCTTTGATCCAATGCGGGCGCTGAATACGAGAAGCCATCTGGCCCACCATTTCGGTGGCAGAGGCGACACCCAATATCACGCTGATGTCTGCCTTATCAACCTTGCCAAATTGCACGCTGGCGGCGTCTTCTAATACTTTGTTGGCCACAACGAGACCTAATAGCTGAGCAGTATCGGTGGTAGAGAGCTGCTTTGGAGGCATGCCAAATGCCATTGGATCAAAATCTACTTTTGGCAGGAAGGCGCCTCTTTTGCCATAGATTTTGCCTTTCTTGCCTGCCTGTGGGTCGTAGTAGTCGTCAATCAGCCAGTGATCCTGTGGGATTTCAGTCATGAAATCCTTGCCGCCTAAAATATTTTGCCAAAAGGATTGACCGTCAATAGAGCCGGGAAACAGTGCACTCGCGCCAACCACAGCGATAGGGCTAAATTTCTGCTCGTATTGCTTGCTCATTTATATGTGCTCCTGGCTCGAGGCTGTTGAGACCGTTATATTTTAAGTCGCGTGGGGGAGAAAGTAAGGGCATCTGCTGCCAGCGATAGTCCGTAGGTACGTAATTGTAGGGCACGAGTGATATGTGCAGCCCCTTCAAGCAAATTAAACGCAATTTGTTGCACTGTTCTGTTTTCGGGTGCTTCCAGAAAACTACCCGCCACCCACCGATTAAAAGCACCCATGGCAGGCCCACACCATAGTTGGTAGTCCACCTGGCGGGATTCGTCACCAACAATAGGCCATTGGCTGGAGTTGCCAATGTACCAGCGAAAAATCAATGCCATCTTGTGTTTAGGGCTTTTTGTTGCTCGTTCGATTTGTGAGGGGTCTGCTGTGATAAAAAAAGACTGAGTTTGTTCCCAGATGTCATCCAAAGACACACGAAAGATGTTCTTTTCGATATTGGCGCGAAGTTCTGCGGGAATGTCTTCAATGCCTTCGTATCGATTGTAGATGTCATACAGTTGATTGCCTCGAACCGCCATCATCGTGCCACGTTGTAAAACCTGCACCTTCACACCCAGTTCAAACATATCCGCCGAGGCGGTCATGGCCACATCTGCCAATTGTGCTTGAGCAAGTAGTTTACGGCTGTTGTCGCAGACACCAGATTCGATGGCCGCTTGATGAACGGTGCCGATTAGGACAAAAGCTGCACCAAGAGAGTAGGCTGCTGCAACACTAACGGGGGTGCCCAGGCTACCTGCTGCACCTAAGCGAATGGGTCGAGTGTATCCAAACTCTCCAGCAAGCGTGTCGCGTAAGTTCATAATTGCCGAGAACAGTGCGTTTAAGGGGCGATTATCTGTGTGACCGCCGGAATCTGATTCAACAATAATGTCTTCGGATAAGGGGATTGTAGCTGCAATTTCTGCCTCTTCCACCGTCAACTGACTTGAGGATAATAGTTGATCTAGAATTTTTTGTGGTGCCGGTGATAAAAAATGCCGGGCGACTTCCTCTCGCGAAATTTTTGCAAAAACGTGGTTGTGTCGATGCACGGAGCCATCCACGTCGCGCGAAAGTCCTGTGCAAGCATAGCGAACAATGGCAGGAGACAGGCCCATAAAGGCGGATGCTGACACTTTTGTTACTGAGCAGCGCAAGTACAGGTCAATAATTTGATCTTCGAGATCAGGTTCGTTGGGAGAATGGATTAGATTACTTCCCCAGGGTAAACCATGAGGGTCAAGAGCGGCGCTAATTTCGGTGATGGCTTGTTCGACTACAGCAGGAGAGAGCCCGGCTGCGCCGAACATACCCATTGCACCCATTTTGCCTAGTTCAATGACAATTTTGGTCGAGGCAATGCCGCGGGCCATGGCGCCGCCGATATAAGCAAAACGGGTCCCATGAGTTTCCTGAAAGCCGCGATCTCCCAGCCATTCGGGGTAGAGGGGGGGCAAAATTCCCAACAGGGGGTAGTGGTCACTGTCGGGTGCTTGAGAATGAATAGTACCCTGCGTGGCCAAACCAACCCGGCGATTTTTTGCATCAAATATGACTGTTGTAGGTTGCCGCATTGAGGCTTTCACGGCGTTTGCATCGGCAGGGTAAAAATTGGTCTGGGTACGCTCACCCACCCACACCCCGGCACTGGGCATAGCCTGGGATATGATGTTTGGGTCGCCGCCGCTAGAATCAACTACGGGTGTTGTCGATATCATTGAATCTTCTTGTCGTTTGCAAAGGTGTGCTCTGAATACAAGGCCTGCCCCTAAAATTGTCCGTGCGAGCAAGTTTGGCCAAGCACAAAGCCGCCGATTATAGCGTTTCTTTTCTGAGCTGTACGACCGAGTTTTTGCAGTATCGACAGGGTGGTTGCGGTGAGGACCAAGGGAATATTTTACAGCCCAGATGGATCCGGCTGCCGTCCGGAGCGCGCAACCCCGCGAGGGCGTGGATGCCAAGCGATTTACCAGCCCTGTTCGGACCAAGTTCAGCTCAGACCTGAACCTTTCACGCGCTTGAATTTACCTGAGAGAACTTTTAGTCTGACAAATTGGTAACATAAATCAAGAAGGAAAAAATGGCAGCCTCTCTCTACTCTCGGCTCGGCGGTTACGACGGAATAGCAATGTTTGCAACAACACTTGTAGGCCAGGCACAGCAGGACAAACTTCTTTCACGTTTTTGGGCCAATCGCGGCGAGGACCGAGTTGCTCGCGAAGTTCAGCTTTTGATCGACTATCTCGTTAAAGAGACCGGCGGGCAGATGTACTATACCGGTCGCGACATGGCACTTTCTCATCAAGGCATGGGGATCACTGAAGCGGACTGGACGCGATTCATCGAGATTGTGGCCAGTGTTGCCGGCGAGCTAGGCGTTGGTCCGACTGAAGGCGGCGAAGTGATGGCGTTCCTGAACAGTCTTAAAGCCGATATCGTTAGCGCGTAACTTTTAAGAATGCCCATGCATCGAATCTGGGGCTGCCTTGTTCTTCATACGAAACGAGGGGGCGTCTTGTTTGTGCTGGTCATCAGCTTTTGCACTGGGGCTCATGCAGCCCTAAGCAACGCAGTCCGCTATCAGGAGATGTTACTTGAGTTGCGCCAGGATGGCTGGAACGGTACAGCGGCACCCGCGTATTACAATGCGCTAGTCCAGCGCGTCGAAGGCGACCCGAGCAATCAACACCTGAACAAGCTCAAGTACTACTGCGAGATACTCCCTGCATGCACCTTGCGTGATGTGTACGTCATCATGATCTGGGGTGCGGGCGGGACTTTCAAACCGTCAGAGCTGACCGATCCAAGAGGCTACAACCGGTATGATGCGGTGTTCACGCGTCTGCATAAGGAAAACGTCAAAGGAGCCTACCTGGTTGGTTTCTGGGACAACTACTTTGCAAGACGTGACGATGCACAGGAGTCGAATCACGCACCTTTAGAACCCTGGCCCTCTTGGCATTTCCTGAGCGGCAATCCCTGGAATCCGGGACTTGCTCAGCTGCAAACATTTATCGGCATGATCCCACCAAAGTCGAAGCTGATTATTGCTGGGGCGAGCCTGGGAGGAGGAACTGCCGCTACCATCGCGGGCATTTTGGCGCGGGCCAATCGGCCCATTAACCATCTGTTGTTATTCGATCCTGTGGGGATGTACGGTTGGCGCCGCGAAGCCATCGCTCACCCGGTGCCAGACAACGTGAGGCGCTTTTTCAACATTTGGCAAGAAAAAGGTTGCTGGCCGGTAGAGTATCTCGTATCGGGACGTTTCCAGATCGCCAACCCGCAGTACACAACCGCTACCCAGGAGTTGTTCACGGGCGGTACCGACGCCGGACCGTGTATCGATTCGGTGTCCAAGTCTGTGCATAGTGATACTTGGCGCCATGTGCGTCCCAGCGACGGCGAGCAACGGATTGCGGCTGAGCTTCTAAGCGCCATCAAACACGTGACGGCGCCCCCGCCTCACGTCAATCAATCGCGCAGGATTGATGGCAGTAATGTCACCCTGAGGTCGAGGGACGGCACGAACG
>JAADHW010000381.1:10481-25627 GCA_013151695.1 Gammaproteobacteria bacterium | reverse complement strand
TCAGAAACGTATGAGACTCTGATGCAAGTTTCTTGGAATTTTGACTACGAAGGAGAAGTGCTAAAACTTGATGACTTGTACAACAGAGCAAAGGAGAACCAGTGGAATGCAGATGAATTGGATTGGAATACATCAATTGACCCCAGTAGCCCAATTGTATCGTCCAATAACTCGTCCTATGCAAGGATGCCGTTTTTCAACAAGTTATCCAAAACTCAACGTGAAACATTCTCTGCACACTCCACCGCGCAAATGCTCTCTCAGTTTTTACACGGCGAACAAGGAGCTTTGCTAACTGCAGCCACCGTGGCGCATGGTGTGCCGGATATGAAGGCGAAATACTACGCTGCCACTCAAACCATGGATGAAGCGCGACACGTAGAAGTGTATGACCGCTACATACAAAAGCTCGCCATTCACTATCCTATGGTGCCTTGGTTAAAGGAACTGATCGACGTCACCCTACACACGAACAATTTCTGCAAGGTCATGGTTGGGATGAACATGATTGTTGAAGGGCTGGCGTTAGGTGCGTTTAACAATATGTACCGTCAAACAGAAGAGCCGCTTCTGAAGTCTATTACCTTCAACGTCATGCGCGATGAATCGCGGCATGTCTCATTTGGTCACATCTACCTTACGCCCACTATCGCAGCCATGCATCACGATGACCGCGAAGACATTGCACAGTTTGCGTTCGAGGCCGTTAAAATACTTGTTAGAGGGCAAACTGCGAGTCTGGACCCGGGGTTTCTTGATGTGTTAAAGGTCAGTGATATTGATCCCGAAGATTTTGTCGCGGGGATAAAAGAGGCTGAAGAGTTGGGTATAACCAGAGACTTGCCTCCGGGACAAGTTCATTCGCTAAAAGATCTAATGATACCTGCATTGGTTCGTGCTGGACTCATCACTGCACGAACAAAAGAGTTGTATAGCGAAATCGGTGTGCCGGTCAATGCTGACTTGAGCATTCTCGAAGCCATGGAAGATCGAGAATCGACCACTAACATTCTTAATGCTGAGTCGGCAACGTATTGATGCCCCGTCAGATGTCCGATACTTTGCAGTGGCAAAGTCTTTCTAGCCACAGGCTATTTGATTCGCTGCCGGAGCCAGCCATTCTTGTTGATGTGGATGGTTTGATTGCGGCTGGTAATCAATGTGCTTGTGAGCTATTTGAAACTGGTGAGCCTTTTCCGGTTATTTCAGTGAATGAGTTGCTCACTGAACCCGAAAGGGAGCGCCTGCAGGTGCTGTCGTGGTTTAAAAAATGGGCAGATTCGCCCGCTGCACCTGAATTGGATTACGTGTATCTTTCTGTTCGCACGAAATCTGCTGCTGAGAAACAATTAAGCGCACGGGTATCTAGGGTCAGAATTAAGCAACATACCGCGGGCACCTTTGAAACCTTTTACTTGGTCACTATGCATGACATTGGACCTTGGGAACAGAGGTTGCGTCGTGAAAGGGAAGCGCATCGCATAGCTGCAAGAGTCTTGGCTTTGAGTGCAGATGCGGTTTTGGTGGTTGATGAACAATCAATGGTCACCTATGCCAATGCCAGCGCAGATGTGTTGTTTTGCTGCTCCAAGGGCACCCTCCTAGCCAGGCCTTTGGCAGATTTGATTCCTGAACGTTATCGAAGCAGTCATGCAAAATTGATGCAACAATTTTCTCAAGAGACAAGTCCTTCTCGGTACATGAGTGATCGAGCCCCAATTTATGCGCTTACTACGCAGGGAAATGAAGTATTAGTCGAAGCTTCAATCACTCGTATCAATCTACAAAACCGCACCTTATTTAGCGTTCATCTGCGCCAACGACAGGACAATAAACCTGAGGCACTTATTGGTGCCTAAGGTTGTATTTGTAGAAGCCAGCGGCACTCAGCACGTGGTGGAAATAGCAGTAGGTGAGTCTCTCATGCAAGCCGCGATCAACGAGATGATTCCCGGCATCGAAGGCGACTGTGGTGGATTGTGTGCGTGCGGTACGTGTCATGTTTATGTGCCGCAAGATTGGGCTAAAGCCTGTGGGGAGGCAGATGAACTGGAGAGAGGTATTTTGGAATTTTCCTTCGAAGTAAACGAATCTAGTCGGTTAGCTTGTCAAATTGGGATGAGTCTCGAACTTGACGGTATGCAGGTCATGCTTCCCAAACGGCAGTACTGAAGGTGGGTATGCCTCATGTAGTTGACTAGGTAACTAAGTAGATTTACCAATACCCGTGCCATTGGAATACCGGCAACGTGGGTATGTTGTTGTTATGGATGCCAATGTGAAGTCTGATGTGCCCTTGGTGCTGGTTGAATCTACCGAAACACATTGTTCACAGTGTCAAACCCGTAATGCGTGCATAGCGGCTAAGGTACCGGAGGATAGGTTGGACATATTACCGCGATTCCTTCGTAGTAATGATCGCATTGAAGCGGGCACCTATCTTTGTCGTGCAGGCGATCTTGCTGATCGGCAATATCATGTGCGCTCTGGCATGTTCAAAAGCTCGGTGCTCAATGCCCAGGGTGATGAATTCATAACGGCTTTTCACCTTCCCGGAGATATAATTGGTGGAATACATCAAGACGGTGCTTATGTCGAGTCAGCGATAGCATTGGAGACATCTTCTGTTTGCGAACTAAAGCTAGATGTATTGGGGCAGGCGGCAGAACCATTGCTGGTCAGTGCCGTCATTCTCCATATGTGTGAGAAAGCCCGAGATGCCTTAGATCATCGCATTGCTTTGAGCCAAAGTTCTGCGCAGGCTCGATTTGCAGCATTTTGTATTCACTATGCCCAGAAGCTGACGCGGCTTGGTCGTTGTGCGGTGTTCTTGCCAACGCCCATGAGTCGTACTGATTTGGCCAACTGTCTAGGCATGACATTGGAAAGCCTATCTCGGGTAATTTCCAAGCTCAATGCTGCTGGGGTAATTCAAGCATCTCGCGATCACATTGACATCACTGAACCAGACACTTTACGTGCGTTCGCTCTGCACACTACCTTATGATCAAATTTGCGATGAATTTCTTGATCAAACAAGACGGATCAGTTGCTTTGGTAAACTAGGGTTTTACTGCTGATGCTATTGTCTATGACATCATCGCGGGAGTACCAAGCGGGTTTGTATTTTTTCTTCGCGAACAGGTGTGCTTGGTCGAAATAGTGAGGTGATGTTGGGTTAGCGCTGGCTCCAAATACCACTATCGACTTCGCCTTAGGTTGTTCTGCAAACTCTACGATGCTGACGTATGAGTGGCCCGCAATGCCATACATCTTTTTCCTTTCGGGTTCGGGTCGTGCGTAGAAACTGAAGATCGTTCCGAATGGAATTCCAGGACCTCCTGCAATTGGCAAACTTGCTGCGTTGTCATCGAAACCTTTGGTACCACTGGTATGTGCTCGTTGTAGCCGATTGATGTCACCCCATGCCACTCGCCAAGTGCCGTACGTTTTCTGCATGTAGGCTATGGCATGTTCGAAAGCCTCAACCGGGTCTGTTATACCTTGCTGTCGTTGGGCGACACGCCAATAAAAGTACAAGCTTGTGGCGGTGGAGTTAATTGTGCTGATTCGGTCCCATTTAAGCAGTAACTTGAGAGCTTTGTTAACTTGTTGGCGCCTAGGTTTGGGTAGGTCTCGTGAGGCAATTTCCTGGCTCAACACAGGTAGAGTGACGTCTGCTTCCAACACTCTGGTGTCCCACGACATGCGTTCAATATCGCGGAAAGAGAATTTGCGCTCCCCGCCTAACAAGATGCGGGACATTTTTGATCGATTATTATCTGGCTCGGAGACCATATAGCTGGGGAAGTTTTTCGCTTCGAGATTGGCGCCTTGGGCGGTGGCTAGGAATGGTGTTGCATTACAATTTTGTAAATAACCAGGCTCTGGGTTGGTTAGGGTCGGAAGTTCACTGAGAGGGTGGTAACCACGCCACTGTGTTGCTAGAAGACTGCCGTCTACGGGCTGAGTCCAATCGTATTTGGGGTCGCGTCTGGGTACAGCACCATAGTATGCGTAGTAAATATTGCCGTCGGCGTCTGCATACATGGTATTGAACATCGGCATAGACAACTGCGCCAACGCAGACTTAAATTCTGCCAAATTCTGGGCGCGTAACATGTCATAACGTTGCTGTAACTGGCCGCCTTCTTCGAACATTGCCATGCGGATCGCCAGCGCCTTGCCGCCTCTCTGTGCAATCACTGGTCCGTGATGAGATCGATAAAGGTTGAAGGTGCGTGGGCTTAAACCCTGCTTTGTTTTAACCTGAATGGTGTCTTGCCAAATGGATAGGGCGCGTTGTTTGCCCTCAAAGCGGTATGTTTTTGGGTTTTTTAAGTTATCTAAGTGGAGTTCGTAAACGTCAACAATGTCTGGCTCATTGACTGTGTGACTCCAACCTAGGCGGTCATTGTGGCCGATGGTAGGTAAGGGTGAGCCGAAAAATCCGGCACCGGAAAAGTGCAGACCTTGTTCACTGTGAATATGCCCCTCGTACCATTGCCCAGGACCAAAGTACGGTTGATGGGGATTAATGAACAGTAGGGTATTGCCAGTTTTGCTACGCGTTGGCGCCACCGCCCAGGTGTTCGAGCCTGCATGTGCTTGAGCGTCGGCGACGGCATTTCGTGCCGCGAGAGCAAGACTGCCCTGGTCAAAACTGTTGTCTGCCAGCATCAGCTCTGCCTGTGTAGATATTTCTTGGTTTTTGATTCCGGCGCGATTAAACACAAACAGTTGATACTGAGAAAAACGCGAGTAGGCTAGAATGTGCCAAGGTTCGAATTTTTTGATGAGTCTGGGTGTTGTACCGGAATCTGCTAAGTATTGGTTCAGGGCTGCGGCTGCGGCATGGGTTAATGCCCGCGTATCTTGGTTGAGAGATGCCCATTCTGCTTTTGACAAAGACACAACCTGCAACGCTCGGTTGAGGTAATCGGCACCTATACCCGCCTCACCAACCACTTCAGCATAGCGGCCGAGGGCTTGGATCATGGTGTCTTCTATTTGCCAAAAGTTGTCTTCCGCCTGAGCATAAACATAGCCGAAAGCTACGCTAGCATCTGTTGGGCCGTAAATATGCGGAACCCCCCACTGATCTCGATGAATGGTTACTTGATAGTCTGCTCCGCTTGCTAGCGTGGGAATGCATGTTAACAGCGTGCCAATGAGTACAATTTTCTGCATCCATTTTCGTCTTGGCTTGTTAGTCATTTGAAATTATCACTTTGCCGATTACTTTTCGATCTACGATGAGTTGATAGGCTTGGGTTATTTGGCTCATCGGCAGGGTATGAGATATATAGGGGTTGATGCGTTTGCAGCCAAGCCAGTCAAGAATCACTTGGTTGTTGCGTTTGTGTAATTCAGGGTTGTGTTGTTGCAAGCCTCCCAAGGTGTAACCGATGACAGACGCGTCTTTGACTAGTAGGTGATTGGTTTTCGCCAGTGCGCTTCTGCCGCTGGTAAATCCAAGCACTAAAATGCGGCCAAAGGGTGCTATGCATCGCATTGATTCGTCAAAAACATCACCTCCGACCGGGTCATAAATGACGTCGGCTCCAAGTCCGCCGGTGAGTTCTTTGACTCGTTCGCGGAAGCCGTCGGTATAGTTTATGACGTGGTCCGCACCCATGGCTTTGACAACTTCTAGCTTTTCATCGGAGCTGGCGGTCGCAATCACTGTTGCTCCGTAAAGCTTGCCAATATCCACTGCAGCAAGCCCAACGCCACCGGCGGAGCCGTGCACCAGTAAGGTTTCACCTGCTGTAAGCATGCCTCGTTGCAAGCCATAGTACGCGGTAGCATAGTTATTCTGAAATGAAGCAGCAGTATTAAGATCTATACCGGCAGGGATTTTGGTGACTGCGCGCGCGCTGATGTTAACTTCTTCGACACATCCGCCAGGGCACAATACTTGGTCGCCGATGTGGAAATTGTTTACCGCGTCTCCATTGTTGTTTGTATTTCCGATCGCAACCACAGTGCCGGCTGCCTCGCCGCCTACCACAAAGGGTAGTGGGGTCTTAACTTGGTAGTCTCCAGAAATTCTGACAAGATCACTAAACTGGATGCCACGTGCTTCGAGAGAGATTTTTAGCTGACCCTCTTTAGGCTCTCCAGGTGGGTCGATATCTACCAGCTCTAAGTCAAGGTGACTACCGAGCTTAATACAATGAACTGCTTTCACATGTCACTCTTTGCCTGTGTAGGGGGTGCAAATTCAATCAGGCAAAGAGGTTTTGGGCAAGCTTGTTTTAAACAAACTTAGTATCGACGCCATTGACGGTAACCAGTGTGATCGCCATAGCCTCGATCACCACGGCGATTATTGTACTTGTCGTGTTTGTGGTTTTGGCTATAACTGTAGTTGTTATGGGGTGAGTAGCGTTGTCGTTTTGGTTCCAAAACGACAGTTATGCCACGCACTCGTGCGGACTCGACATCGAGTATCCAACGACCATTGTTGTTTCGGCCATGTGGTGCGGCAATAGTGGTTACGCCTCGACGCAGGTCAACAACACCGGTGCTGTGACGTCCCGTTCGAAGGTTAGCGGCCGCGTAGTGGCGAGCCTTGTTGCGGATGCTCACAGAACGGATACGATAGTCTTGGGTGTCAATTTGATAGCGGTCTTCGATTCGATCATGCGGCGCAGATGAATAGTAGAATTGCCGTTGAGCCTGGTTCTTAGACGAAGCGTGATGGGTTGAAAATTCTGATAGCCATGCTTAAAACCCCGGGTAGGTACACGGTTATCGTAGTCACGGGCGTTGTAGCCACGGTCATGATGTTTTGCGTATGCTGTGTTGGCAACAACCAACAATATTGCAAACGCTACGGTTAGGGTACGTAATGCCATATCTTTCTCGTACAGTTTCAAAGTAGGATCAGTTTGCGCGTCAGGGCATGAACGATGAATGAATTCAAAGTGAACCGACACTGAACAAATGCGCTCTTGCATATGCATGATGCCGTTGAATCTAATGATTGGAGAATTTCAAACGTGATTGGTTATATAACCCTCGGTACTAATGACCTCGCTCGAGCAGCAGATTTTTACGATGAATTGATGGTGGAATTTGGCGCAAGCCGCGTAATCACTGATGAGCGAATGGTGGGGTGGGGTAGGTCGCCTAATAGTATTACTTTTTCAGTGATCACCCCATACGATGAGCAACCTGCGAGTGTTGGAAATGGGGTGATGATCGCGTTGTATGCCGGTGACTGTGATGGCGTTGAACGGGTGTATCGTAAAGCCCTTTCACTCGGGGCAACGGATGAAGGTCAACCACATGATCGTGGTTCTTCCATGGGTTTTTATGGGGGCTACTTTAGAGATTTAGATGGTAATAAGTTGGTCGCATATTGCTTGGGGTTCAAGCCGACTTGATAAGCGATCGCCGCGGGTTCATTCTCTGCACAAATAGAACGATGTTATAGGAACACCAAATTGACTCAATCAACTCATCACCTTCGTAGTTTGTTACTGCCTTCGATTTTGATTGGCGTCATGTTATCGGGCTGCATGACAAATCAATATGTAAAACGCGATGAATTTGATCAAACCGTGGGCGAGTTGCGCTCAACGGATGCCGGTTTGGCATCAGATTTAGATGGCTTTCGTAATCAATTTACTGAAATGACCCGAGATTTACACGGTAAGTTCTCCAACTACGATGCCACCATATCGAACCTGCAGGGGCGATTGCGGGTTGATATGAGTGCTCATTTTGGCTATGACGATGCCGGCCTGAGAGATGAAGACAAGCCTGCACTTGATGAATTCAGTGAGGTTGTGCGTCAATACGATCCTAACGTTGTGGTCACCGTAGAGGGTTTTACCGATGCGGCAGGCGATCCGGTGTACAACCAGCAATTAGGCCAGCGTCGTGCAGAGTCAGTGAGGCAATATTTGGTTACTGATGGTGGTCTCCACCCAGAGCGAGTTAGAGCGGTGAGTTATGGTGAAGACACTCGGCGCATGCTCGATCCTGGTGCTTGGGGAGATCAAGGTGGAGCCAATCGCCGTGTGTCATTGGTCATCGACTATATTGGTTTAGCACCGAAATAGTCAGCGCGCTACATCGTGCTAGTCTACGCGGATGGCTGAGCCGGCTTGATCGGTCAGGCCGTCTACATCGAACGTCATCATGACTAAGTCTCGGGTTGTACCGTTGCGATCTTCTACAAAGTCCGCAAGTACGGCTTCTGGTACAAAGCCTAGTTTGCGAAATACCCCTTGAGCGCCATGTTGGTCAGTTGTCATTTGTGCGATGAGCTTTTTCAATTGATGGGCTCTGGCAATGTCGAATATTCTAGAGACTAAAATTCTGCCTAAGCCACGCGCTCTAAATGAGGGGCCAACGTTGACCCTGATTTCACCTACACGCCGCATCCACGGGGTTCGGTTGCGGTGTACGCTGGCGTAACCAATAAGTTTGTCAGCATCATAAGCAACTAATGATAGAGACCTTCCTGTGGTGATATTGGCTATCCATTCGTCGACCACATTAGGCTCGGTCAGATCCATGCTGAGAAACAGAAGATCTTCCTGAGGAAGCTGTTGAGCAAACTTTAAAACTGCGTCTTTGTCCGCAGCGGACATAGCACGTAGCTCAATAGTTGTGTTGTCAGGCAGTGTGTGAGCCTGAGGGTAGTCATCTTGCATTATGTTAGACATTTTTTTCCTTGGATGAACCGCCGCTAAGTTCCAACGCGTGCGCCCGGGCGGTATCTAGCAATTCTTCGAATGCATCGTTTGCATTGCTAACTACCAACTCTAGGTCGGGAAGCAAGCGCGGTTCGCAAATGAAGCTAAAGAACAATTCCTTGTTATAGCTGAGTATGGTGATGCTAAAGCCAAGGTTTGCAGAGAGAATGAGCAAGCCAATGGTGTCTGTAACTTTGTGGCCAGCCAAAAATTGCGGCACTTGCACTCCAGGCACATTGGTGCAAATAAAGTTGATACCTAGGTTGGGTGGACGCCAGCCCATACTGGGTGGAATGGGCCAAGGTATTTTGGACACTAGTGCAGTAGGGTCGAGTGCGGTACCCACCAGTTGAGTGGGCGCCATGGCTAAGGGCCACACAGTTGGGCCTGATTCAGTGGCCATGGTTAGTGCTTGGGCTTCTTCATTGGCTTTTATTTTTTCGGTTTCTGCACACACTAGGGCTAAACGACTTTTGACTGCCATAGGCCATGCTGGGAGCATGGGAAATATGGCAGAGACGCGATTTCCTAACGCGCCTTTTTGATTTTCAGTTCTTACGTTTACAGGGCACATGATTCGCATCATTTGATTGTCGACGGCTTCGTCGTGGGCTTTTAGATAGCGCGCTACAGCTTCGGAAACCACAGTTAAAACCACATCATTGATGGTTCCACCTAGTGCTCGGCGTATTTCTCGAATTTCACCAAAGGATTTTTTCAGATAACGTGCGCGTCGCCGCGGCCCAACCATGGCGGCATTGAAAGGTGCTGTGATGGCGGGACGAGAAACGAAATTTGTCATCACCCCTAGGGCGCGGCGCAATAGTGGTGGTGCATCCGTTGGCTGATCGCGCAGGCGGCTTAAGTCCGCAGATGTCGCCGCTAGGTTTTCCGTTAGCGCTTCGCTAAATAATTCTGTCGCGGAAGGCTCGGGTGCTGGCTGCCAAGTTTCTTTCGCTGGTTCAACTGGGCTGCCGTTTGCATCAAAATCATAGATCACTGTGGACAGTTCAATGCCTGAAGCGCCGTCGATCATGCAATGGTGGGTGATCTGCAAGATCAATGTTTGATCTGCAACTCCACTGACAACGTAAATCATCCACAGCGGTCGCGTGCGATCAAGCATAGGCTCATTGAGAGTGACGGCAGCATCTAAGGCGTCATCAAAACTGCTACCGTTGGGTAACGAGTGATGTATTACATGATTGCTAAGGTCAAAAGATGGATCATCTATCCACTTAGGATGACCCATGTTAAATGGGACCAGGGCGATTTTTCGACGATAGGACGGAATCAGATGAATTCGTTCCTCTATGTGAGAAAACGCCCGTTCGAAAGATAACTCACCTTCTAACACATATATTGAGGCAATATGCATCGGACCGCTGTGAGATTCGGCGTATAGAAAGGACGCATCTGAAGATGTGAGTCTCATGCTAGTACATCTTTCTGCGATTATTGTGAAGCCTAAAAATAGCACGAACTGTCGGTGGAAGTTGCATAGAATTGTCTTTTTTTAGACTCTACTCAAACAGAGGTTGATGATGAAAATAAATGTCGAGTTCGATACAACACCAGAAGAGTTACGACGCTTTCTTGGCTTACCAGATATCCAAGAGGTGCAGAATAAGGTCATCGCTAAATTCTCTGAGCGACTTGAAGCGTCAGTGGAACAACAAGATGAGTTTCTGAAAGGTTTGTTCAAAACGGCGATGGAACCCTGGCAAATTTTTAACAAGGTTATGGAAGCCGGATCGAAGAGCGCTAAGAAGTCTAAAAACAAACCAGACAGTGAGCCCTAAAGTTCTTTCTCGGCGCCTAATTTGTCGCTAGCGTCTGTAAAAAGGCTTCACCGTATTTTTGTAATTTAGATTGTCCCACACCGGTAATTTGTAACATTTCCTGGGGGGATGTGGGACGAACTTTCACCATCTCTAGCAGCGTTGCATCGTGGAAAACCACGTAGGGAGGAATACTGTTTTGTGTCGCGATATCTTTGCGTAATGATTTTAGCGCGTCCATCAGGGTTTCTTCTTCCAGTTCTAAGGTATAGGTAACGCGAGACCTACGAGTTTTAGGTTTGCTGGTTTCTTCTCGCAAAAACAGTTGTAACTCACCGCGCAGTAGTTCTCGGCTGGCAGGCGTTAAGCGTAGGGCACCGTAGCGCGAGTGATCGGCATATAAAAAGCCTCGCACAACCAGTTGCCGGAAGATAGATCGCCACGCAATGTCGGAAAACTCTTTGCCGATGCCGAAGGTTGTCAGCTTGTCATGGTTAAACTGAAGGACTTTGTCGCGTGTTTGACCACGAAGAACGTCAATGACATGCCCAGCACCAAAACGCTGGCCAGTACGATAAACGCAAGACAGAGCCTTTTGTGCGGCTTCAGTACTGTCCCATGTAATAGGTGGCTTCAGGCAAGTGTCACAATTTCCACAATCATTTTCCATATGCTCGCCGAACAGGCGCAACAGTTGACGGCGACGACAGGTGGTGACCTCACACCATCCTAACAATGCATCTAACTTTGATCTTTCAATGACTTTGTGAGATTCATCAGCACTGGACTCTGCTACCATTTTTGACAAACGCACGACGTCTTGCAGCCCATATACCATCCAGGCATTTGCAGGCTGTCCATCTCTACCCGCACGTCCGGTTTCTTGGTAATAAGCTTCAATGCTTTTGGGTAGGTCGAGGTGCGCAACAAAGCGCACATCTGGCTTGTCGATGCCCATGCCAAAGGCAATTGTGGCAACCATGATCACAGCCTCTTCGCGCAGAAATTGCTCTTGATGCTGATTTCGCAAATGAGCCCCCATGCCGGCGTGATAGGGGAGCGCGTTGTAGCCTTGTAAATGCAGAAACTCGGCGGTGGCATCAACGCTCTTTCGAGACAAGCAGTAGACAATGCCGGCATCACCTTCGTGTTCCAGGAGAAATGCCAGGAGTTGTTTGCGGGCGTCGCTTTTTGCTTGCACCATATAACAAATGTTGGGTCTATCAAAACCGTCGAGAAAAAATTCAGGTTGGGTGAGAGCCAGGCGCTGGCTAATGTCAGCTTGGGTTCGAGGGTCGGCAGTAGCGGTCAATGCCAGTCTTGGCGTGTTTGGAAACGCTTCTTTTAGGCGATAGAGATCTAGGTAGTCTTGACGAAAGTCATGTCCCCAGGACGATACGCAGTGTGCTTCGTCAATGGCAATGAGGGCCACGTTACAGAGTTGCAATTGAGATAGGGTGGTAGCTTGTAAAAGTCGTTCTGGAGCAATATAGAGTAAATCTAGTTCCCCAGACTTAACCCGGTTCATCACACTTTGTTGTTCTGTGGTAGACAATGTTGAGTTCAAGTATGCCGCTTGCACATCTAACTCTTCTAGCGCCCTAACCTGATCACGCATCAATGCGATCAACGGCGAAACAATAATGCCTACGCCAGTTCTAAGCATCGACGGTATTTGGTAACACAAGGACTTGCCACCACCGGTAGGCATGAGTACGAGGGCGTCCTTACCGTCGCAGACTGCGCTAATCACCTCTGCTTGTTGGCCGCGAAAGGCGTCGTAGCCGAATACTGTTTTTAATATCTGTCGAGATTGCTCGAGGTTGGAAGTGTTGTTCTTAATCATTCGGCTGCATGATAAGGCAGCGGGACTCATTGTGGCTAGGGAACCTCTGAGAAAACGATAATTAATCAGAGGTTCCCCAGGGGTTGTCACTTCATTGTTGCAGTTAAACTCCCAAGCAAGCACCATGCGTAGGTCATTCACTAAGGATACTCAATGGGTAAACCAGCACGGCCGTTACCGAAACCCACGCCGGAAACACAACACTTTTGGGATGGGTGCAAACAAGATGAACTACGGCTGCAACGTTGTGATGATTGTGAACACGTCTATTTTCCACCACGTCCCTTTTGCCCCTCATGTAGCAGTCGTGCTGTTTCCATATTCATTGCTAGTGGTGAGGCGACCCTGGCCAGTTATGTGATCAATAATCGACCTCATCCAGCCTGGGATGAACCTTATGCCATCGCGATAGTTGAATTAGCAGAAGGACCGAGGATGGCCTCAAACATTGTGGGCTGCGAGCAAACGCCAGAATGCCTCGTGCTTGATATGCCTTTGGTGGTGCAGTTTGAGGTGATGAGCGATGATATATCGCTGCCTCTTTTCCGACCAGCGGGAGACCAAACGTGACCGGTATCGCAGTGGTTGGTGCAGCGGAAACAACTGAACTTGGGAAGATTCCAGGCATGAGTCAGCTCATGCTACATGCGGATGCTGCGCTTAACACGCTAGCGGATGCAGGTATGACAGCCAAAGATATCGATGGTTTAGCGACAGCAGGGGAACGCCCGACAGATGTGGCTTACTACTTAGGCATTACACCAAGTTGGGTAGATGGCACCTCCGTAGGTGGGTGCTCGTTTATGTTGCATGTGCGACATGCGGTAGCAGCCCTGCAAGCTGGGATGTGTAAAACAGTACTCATCACGCATGGTGAGAGCGGTCGGTCTCGTGTCGGAGCGGGAGGTTACAGTCAAGATGCCTCTTCCCTTGCGGGGCAGTTCGAGTCTCCCTATGGAACCTTTGGTCCGCCCAGTACCTTCACGCTACCTGTGCTGCGGTATATGAAAGACTATGGCATGAGTCACGAGCAACTGGCTATGGTTGCTGTGGTGCAGCGTGAATGGGCAGGCATGAACCCCCGTGCCAGTTTTCGTGATGCAATCACGGTTGACGATGTGCTCAATTCAAAACTCATTGCTTATCCATTCCATTTGTTGGAATGCTGTTTGGTGACCGATGGTGGTGGTGCATTAATACTCACGACAGATGAGCGGGCTACTAATGTCAATAACGCAAAGCACGCGCCAGTATATATATGGGGTACTGGGGAAAGTGTCGAGACCCCGATGATCAGCCAAATGGAAAACTTGACGAGTAGTCGTGCATTCTCCATTGCTGGGCCGCGAGCCATGAAGGATGCAGGAATTTCTCACAGTGAGGTTGATCACCTCATGATCTATGACGCGTTTGCGCATTTGCCTATTTATGGATTGGAAGACCTCGGTTTTTGTGGGCGCGGCGAGGCAGCAGACTTTATTTGGGAGCGCAACACAGCCCCGGGTGGACGCTTACCCACCAACACAAATGGAGGCGGATTATCGTATATGCATTCAGGTATGTACGGCATGTACGCCATGCAGGAAAGCATACGACAACTGCGCGGGGTTGCTCCGGCTCAAGTACAAAATGCCGAGGTATCTGTCTGTCTGGGTGTTGGTGGAATGTTTGGTGCGAGTGGCTGCATTGTTTTTGGCAGTACGCCAAAACCCTAGCTCAGTTCTCGTTTTCAAAGAAAGCCTTGGAAAACAATCAGTAAGGGCATACATATGTCTTGACTTGTAGGTTTCAAAGCCTCAAGGTGCGCGCCAGTTGAGCGCGTCCCTCTGCCTTTTCTGGGCAGAACTCAGTTCAGCTTCACACACACTCTCGTTTCGCCACTAACGCGCAGGCTTAACCACATTTAAAACAGGCCATCACCTATGGGGTTTTTCCGTATGTGTATGCTTGAAGGATAGATATTGAATAATAAATTTACCGCTCTAGGAATTAGCAGCCGTTTCAACGAAACGTTGCAAGAAGCCGGTTACCAGACCCCAACCAAGATTCAAAGTAGTGCCATTCCTCATCTCTTAGAGGGCCAGGATGTTTTGGGTGTTGCCCAAACAGGAACAGGTAAGACCGCGGCCTTTGGATTGCCTTTACTACAACGCTTAGCGTCTGGCGATCGCACCGCTAAGCCTCGTTGTCCGCGAGCCCTTGTTCTCGCGCCGACCAGAGAATTGGCCATTCAAATTTTCGAAGAATTGAGTTTTTTTGCGAAGGGCACATCTCTTCGTCTAACCAGTATCTTCGGCGGAGTTGGGCAGAACCCACAAGTTAAGAAACTGGCTCGGGGCGTAGATATTGTTATCGCCACGCCAGGCCGATTGCTCGACTTAGCGAGTCAGAATCACCTGGATCTAGGATCGATTGAAATTCTTGTGCTCGACGAAGCCGATAGACTTATGGACATGGGCTTCATTCGAGACGTGCAGAAAATTATTAGGCAAACGCCTCGGTCTCGACAGTCGTTACTTTTTTCCGCAACCATGCCTAAGGAAGTGGATAAGCTGGCCAACGAAATTCTCAATAAGCCAAAACGAATAGAGGTGGCACCGAAGCAGGTTACGGTTGAGAAAATCACTCAACAGGCAGTGATGGTGGACAGTCTAGACAAACGCCCCGTGCTGATTTCGCTGCTGTTTAAAGACGAAGTGACTAAGGCGATTGTTTTTACGCGCACTAAACACGGTGCTAACAAGCTAACCAAACAACTCATGAATGCAGGCATAAGTGCTGAGGCTATACACGGCAACAAGTCAC
>JAADHW010000381.1:0-10473 GCA_013151695.1 Gammaproteobacteria bacterium | reverse complement strand
CGGAACCGGGCATTACAAAACTTCTCCAATGGCAATGCCTGGGTATTAGTAGCCACGGACGTGGCCGCTCGAGGCATAGATATCGAAAAGGTCTCACATGTTTTTAACTTCGAGTTACCACATGAGCCTGAAAGCTATGTGCATCGTATCGGCCGTACCGGTAGAGCGGGAGCTTCAGGGGCGGCATGTTCACTGGTAGACCCCAGTGAAATTAAGCGATTAAAGGCGGTCGAGCGCTTGATTGGCTTTTCGATACCCCGAGAAAGCGTGGATGTTGCTAGTTTACCGGCGCATTCGCACGTTCCCGTATTGCAAGCCGCAACGGCGAACGCCAATCAATCCAACACCCGTCAATCTAACTCAGGGAAACGTTCTCGGCGCCGCAACAATACTCGTCGTAAGGTGGCATAGCGCACTAGGGAGCCCTCTCAGGGTTTTGCAGCTAGCGCTTCGAAAGCGGCGGTGGCTGCGGGCTTGTACTGCTTAATTTCTGCTTCGGTGAGCCCCTTCATTTCGTGGGGGAACACCAGCCAGTCTGCAGTGGCGTGGAGAAAGAAATCTGGCTTGCGATCGCTTCGGTGTCGGTCTGGCTTGTCATAAACTGTTGCAACGCGAATGTCGTGGGGCGTGTTGCGACGACAGCGCGCAGTGAGCTCGTCGATAATGGCGTCGATACTGCGGCCAGAATCGAATACGTCATCGACAATGAGTAGGGCATCTTGCGCGTTTAGGGTGTCCGCTAGATACCCCAAACCGTAAACTCTGACTTCTTTTGAAGCCTCATCTATGCCTTTGTAGGCGGAGGTGCGGATCGCAATGTGGTCTGTATGTACGCCACAGTAGTCTAGGAGTTCTTGAACCGCGATTCCGATAGGAGACCCGCCTCGCCAAACACCAACAATGTAGGTTGGCCGAAACCCGCTCTTCAATACTTGCACTGCTAATTTGAAAGAGTCTTCAAGCAGTTGATTGGCGGTAATAAAAGTTTTATCCATCGAAAACCAAATACCTTGAATTAGCGTGGCCGCATACGGTATCAGCATTGCTATTCGATGAAAACTTGCTTCACATCGGCAAATACTGGTTTCCCTTGGGAGGCTATTTAGGCAGTATGGCGCGCTTTTAGAGCGTAGCTTTTATGCTAGTAACGAGATGTTTCCAGTTGATGAAGAAGTTGATCCCTTACACATTGATGTTTGCGGGTGCCATCAATTCTCAGGCGCAACAAACTAACGGCCGCTACGTTTTTGAAGAGGTTCTGGTCGTGGCAGAGAAGCGCACCGAAAGCGTGCAGGATATTTCTCAGGCTGTTACCGCATTGTCTGCGCAGGACTTAGAGACAAAGAATATTCTGTCCTTCGTAGATCTCTCTAGTATTGCGCCAGGGGTGACCATTACAAAAAACGAAGGGTTCAAAACCGTTATTGCCATTCGAGGTGTCGGTAACGAGGCAAATCAGAATGCCATTGCCAACCCATCGGTGTCCTATCATCTTGATGGCGTCTACATCGCTTCGCCGTTTGCTTTACAAACAGACTTTCTAGATTTAGAACGCATTGAGATCTTGCGCGGCCCGCAAGGCACTTTGTTTGGCCAGAATTCAACCGGCGGAGCTATTAATGTCATCACTGCCCAACCAGATACCGAAGAATTTGCCGCGAACGCTGATATTACCTTAGGCGAATACGATTACTCTCGTATTAGAGGTTCGGTCAATGTGCCGCTGGGTGAGCGTACGGCTCTACGTGCTTCGGTTTCCTATTTCGATCATGATGGTTATAGCGACAACGTGGTCAATGGCCAAGATTTGGATGATGCGAATAATCTGTCTGCTCGTGTCCGGTTGTTGTTACAGCCAACAGATACGTTTAGTGTGAACATGACCGCGCAAATATTTCAGGCGAATTCTAGTGGCTCCGCCCAGAAGGGGTTGTTGGACCCAACCCGCGGGGCACGCAATCTTGCTCAAGACTCTCGCTCTAGTTACGAGCTAGATTCGCAGATTTTTAATGTTGTAGCGCAGTGGGATTTACCCACCTTTACCATCAAATCTTTGAGCAGCTATCAGCACGATGACATCTCCATAGTGCGCGACAATGATCGCAACGATATCAATACGCTTGCGCCATTTGCTCTGCTGCCGAGTTTATATCCTGAGCAAAATGAACAAAAGACGTTTACCCAAGAATTCAACTTCATATCCGCTGAACCGTTGTGGGGTAAGGTGGACTGGATAGCGGGTGTATTTTATCTCGATACGGAAGTGGACATCGTTATTCGCGAACAGTTGGATTTCAACTTTGATGGCGTATTTGAACCGATTGATGTGGCTCAAGTGTTGGCTTTTGGTGGTGAAGTGGGGTTTATTTCTGACTCAAACCCAGTGCGCGAATCGTTATCATTTTATTTTCAAGGCACCTATCACTTCAATGACCGGTGGCGCCTGATTGTTGGTGCTCGACACACCACCGATGAGGTAGACAGCGAGGTCACTAACTTTTTTGGGCGAACAGGCACCGAATTTCTTTCGACTTCAACCAACGCAGTCACTGGACGGCTAGCATTAGAGTGGGATTTGAGTGAAACAGCCCTTGTGTATACCTCATTCACCAGAGGCTTCAAACCGGGTGGCAGTAATCTCACCTTTGGTCAAGAAGACGTGGTTGCCCCCATTTTGGTGTTACCTACTTTTCAAGATGAGTCGATAAATGCTTATGAAATTGGCCTCAAGATGGATTTTCTTGATGGGCGAGTTCGCGCCAACATGGCGGCGTTTTATTACGATTATGAAAATTTCCAGTTCCAAGCGACCGACCCGGAAGTATTTCAGGGTGGTGTTGGAAACCTGCCAGAAGCGCAAATCAAGGGCGCAGAACTGGAGCTACTTGCCTTCATAACGGAAAAATTAACGCTTGATGTCCGGCTGTCAATTGTAGATACGAAGATAACTGATGACTTTTTAGCCTTGGACAACGTGGCGTCAGATGCCGCTACCAACGCTTTGTTAGCGATGGGTGAGAATTTATTTGGTGCTGCGATAGAACAAGCACGAGCTGCTGCTATTACCAATGTGAAAGGTAATAAGTTGGCCAAAACACCAGACTTTACCGCAGATGTCAGTTTGCAATACAACCACACGATTGGCGACTGGGGGGATTTTTTCGGATCGATACAATATATCCATCGGGCAGAATTTAGGCAGAGAATATTCAACAATCCCACCACTGACAAAGTGCCTTCTTATGATGTGTTCAACTTAGTCCTATCCTTTGAGCCCCAAGGCAAAAACTGGGGTGTAGATCTTTTGGCGCTAAACTTGACCGATGAAGATGGTGTGAATGCGCGATTCACCGACGTGTTTGGAGTAGGCTCGACAGGCGACGAGCTGATTGCCCCGCGGCAATTACAAGTTCGAGTGCGTGCAGACTTTTAGTTTATATGGATAAAATTCGTTCCTATTTTGAATTAGATGCGCGCGGTACAAATGTGCGCACTGAGTCTTTTGCCGGCATTACTACTTTTTTGACCATGGCCTATATTACTGTGGTTAACCCCTCGGTATTGTCCCAAGCCGGAATGGACTTTGGTGCCGTATTTGTCGCTACCTGCCTTGCGGCTGCAGTAGGTTCTATTCTCATGGGTGTGTTGGGCAACTACCCCATCGCCCAGGCACCCGGTTTAGGTCAGAGTGCCTTTTTCGCCTACGGTGTGGTGCTCGGGTTGGGCCACGCATGGCCAGTGGCTCTGGGTGCAGTTTTCATTTCGGGTATTTTATTTGTCATTCTCAGTGTATTGCCGGTACGTGAATGGCTAGTTAATGCAGTACCTAAAAACCTGAAGTTAGGTATATCTGCTGGCATTGGATTGTTTATCGGTTTCATTGCGCTGCGCAATGCAGGTGTTGTAGTCGGCAGCCCGGCAACTTTGGTTAGCTTGGGAGATCTCACTACCTTCGGACCGTTGGCTTGTTTAATAGGCTTTGTTGTGATCGTGGCGTTGGCTGCTCGTGGCGTTGTGGGTGCCGTTATTATGGGTATGGCATGTGTCACATTGGCAGGGTGGTTTTTTTCAGATGTGCAGTTCGCAGGTGTGTTTTCATTGCCGCCATCGCCGGCGCCTATCTTTTTGCAACTGGATATTGTCGCTGCGTTAAACTTGTCCATGGTTACTGTGATATTAACTCTACTTTTGGTAGATGTATTCGATACAGCGGGAACCTTAGTTGCGGTATCTACTCGGGCTGGGTTGGTTGATGAAAAAGGCAACCTTCCGCACCTTGGCAAGGCGTTGCTGGCAGACTCTGGTGCGACAACAGTGGGTGCATTAATTGGCACCTCTTCGACGACGAGTTTTATTGAAAGTGCAGCGGGAGTTGAGGCGGGAGGTCGAACCGGGCTCACGGCTGTGGTGGTTGGCTTGCTCTTCTTGGCTTGTGTATTTCTAAGTCCGCTTGCGCAGAGTATTCCTGCCTATGCTACCGCCTCGGCGTTGTTGTTTGTGGCATGCCTAATGACTCGCGGATTGGCGGATATTGATTGGGAAGACTTGACTGAAAGCGGCCCTGCGGTGATTACGGCCTTGACCATGCCGCTGACATTCTCCATAGCTGATGGCATTGGGCTTGGCTTTTTAACCTACGCACTGATCAAAGTGCTCAGCGGACGAGCTGCGCAATGTCCAGTCGCAGTTTATGTTATTGCAGCGATTTTCAGTTTAAAATTTGCGTTTTTATAGTCGAATCAGATCTTGGTTGTCGTTTGTCTTGGGTGAAATTCTTCTGGACAGCAGAAAGAATGGCGTATCGACTATGCTAACTAACAATTTTACTAAGTAGGTATAAATCATCACCTCGATCCAGTTATCCATAATCGTCGAGAAGGCAATGGCAAATACAATAAAGGTATCAACTCCCTGGGATATCGGGGTAGAAAGCATATTTCTTAAAATTGGTAATCTTTCCTGCGTTGCTAATCGAATACGTTGAAATAACCAAATATCAAGGTGTTGTGATACTAAGTAAGCGAGTAAGGAAGCCAGGGCGAGAAGTGGCGCAAAAGAAAAAATTTGTTGGTGTGCATTAAACAGGCTAGGGTCTAAGGGTTCAAACATGAGAATCACTTGCCCGACGGCAACCAATAAAAGTTGACTGGCAAAACCAACCCATACCAACCTGCGCGCTATTGCATGTCCGTAACGTTCGGCGGCCATGTCTGTTGCTAAAAACAAGCTTGCGTACAATGGAGCGGCGACACTGGTGATAATGACGTTTCCGAAAAATGGAATTTGTATTGCGATGACTTGAGCTGCGACAATATTGCTTAGCACGTAGAGGGTAGCAACGGCAGCCATGAGCCATCTCAGACCCAGACGAAATGCAAGCAAGCAGGTGCCAAGGCAGAGTAAGGTAAGCAGTATGAGGGCTAAGAAGTTTGTCATGGTTGGTTGTCACTCAATGTCGCGCACAAGCCAATTATAAAACGAAGGAGAGTACAAATGTCTGAAGTTTCGGCTGCCTATTGGATGCCTTTCACTGCGACCAATGGTTATCTAAAAGATCCAAGAATTATTACCGGCGCAGACAATTGCCACTACATCAGTGCGGATGGCCGTCGTATATTTGATAGTTTGTCTGGTCTTTGGTGTTGTGGATACGGGCACAATCGACCAGAAATTGCCGATGCAGTTGCCCAACAGCTTCGCACCCTCGATTATAGTCCTGCCTTTCAATACGCCCACCCGAAAGTGTTTGAATTGGCCGACCGCCTAACTGAGATGGCGCCCGCAGGCTTGAACCATGCGTTTTTTACTAATTCTGGATCCGATTGTGCTGACACTTCACTGAAGATCGCACGTGCCTATTGGCGCATGTGTGGCCAACCCTCCAAAACCAAACTCATAGGTCGCATAAAGGGCTATCACGGCGTTAATTTTGCCGGCACTAGCTTGGGGGGCATTGGCCCTAACCGTAAACTGTTCGGTGTACTGGGCGACACAGATCACCTACCGAGCACCTTGAGAGTGGAAGATGCTTTTACCAAAGGGCAGCCCCAAGGTGGCGAAGAGTTCGCTGAGTATTTGGAGCAGCTTGTCACTTTGCATGATGCCTCTAATATTGCCGCCGTCATTGTTGAACCGATGTCTGGTTCGGCAGGTGTCATCGTTCCCCCCTCTGCTTATCTGCAAAAACTTCGGTCATTGTGCGACAAACACAATATCTTGCTCATATTTGATGAGGTGATCACTGGTTTTGGGAGAACAGGAGAAGCGTTTGGTGCCGATACGTTTGGTGTTATACCGGACATCATGAACTTAGCTAAGGCACTTACCAATGGTGCCATACCTATGGGTGCGGTGCTGACAACATCAGAAATTCATGATGCGTTTATGGATGAACACGCCCCCGAACACGCGGTGTCGCTACCCCACGGATACACCTATTCAGGCCACCCAGTTTGTTGTGCTGCCGCATTGGCGGCGTTAGATGTTTTTGTGGCCGAGGATATGGCTGCAAGAGCGAGAGCGTTGGCGCCGGTTCTTGAAAGTGCCTTGCATGTACTTCGTGGTGAGCCCAACATCACAGATATACGTAACATTGGTTTAGCGGGTGCGATTCAGTTTGCCCCTCGCGACGGCGACGCCACTATTCGCCCGTATGAGCTTGGTGTGAAATGCTGGCAGAATGATCTGTTTGTGAGGTGGGGGGGTGACACGCTACAGTTTGCACCACCCTTTGTTGCAACCCCTGCGGACCTAGAAAAGATGTCGGAAACGTTACGCAAAGTGATACGAGAAGTTGATTAAAAGGAGGCCTAATGCCTAGCTATCAGATGACTGTAAATGGTGTTGATCAGGAGATCGAAGCAGAACCGAATATGCCTTTGCTGTGGGTGTTAAGAGACCTATTGGGTCTTGTCGGGACTAAGTTTGGGTGTGGTATCGCGCAGTGTGGGGCCTGTACCGTGCATATAGACGATATACCCATGCCTGCTTGTTCAGTGACGGTGGCCGCAGTGGCGGGAAGGTCTGTGCGTACCATTGAAGGTTTGGCAGATGGTGCGCAATTGCATCCGTTACAAAAAGAATGGATTGCCCAAGACGTGGCTCAATGTGGCTACTGCCAATCTGGGCAGTTAATGTCTGCAGCGGCACTGCTGAAACGCAACCCAAATCCAACCGATGACGATATCGATGATGCGATGGCGGGTAGTTATTGTCGCTGCGGTACCTATATTCGTATTCGTTCAGCTATCCACAGTGCTGCGTCGCAAATGGCGGCGAACTATGTCAACGCGGCGGAGAAAAAGGTATGAATATGAAGCTTGATCGTCGTTCGTTCCTGAGAGTGACCAGTATCGCTGGTGGTGGCTTTATCTTGTCTAGCGTTGTGCCTGGGGCCTTGGCTGAAGGATCTAAAGCCGAGGCGGCAGTCACGTCAGCAGAATTAAATGCGTTTATCAAGGTCTCATCAGATGGAAAAATTACCATCTACTCTGCGAATGCAGAAATGGGACAGGGTATAAAAACCACCCTGCCGATGATTATTGCCGAAGAATTAGGTGCGCGTTGGGAAGATGTTGAGGTTCTGCAAAGCCCGGTGAACCAAGAGCTGTTTGGTCTACAGATGGCTGGGGGTTCAACCACGGTACCTCGCACTTGGAACCAAATGCGTCAAATGGGTGCCTCAGCTCGAGAAATGTTCATCAGTGCAGGCTCGCTGGTGATGGAATTGCCTCGAGAAGAGCTGAAAACTCAAAATAGTATGGTGACTCATGAATCTGGCCGGTCCATGACATTTGGGCAACTGGCATCTTTGGCAGCCAAACAAGCAGTACCAGATGTAGAAACCCTTGAGTTTAAAAGCCGCGAAGATTACACAATTATAGGCACTTCGATATCTGGTGTGGACAATCTTGTTATTGTCACGGGAACGGCTTTGTTCGGCATCGATACGCGCGTTCCCGACATGCTTTATGCGGCTTATCATAAATGTCCTGCAATTGGCGGCACTGTGGTTAGTGCCAATATTGAGGAGATTAAGGCTTTGCCAGGTATTGTTGATGCGTTTATTGTCGAGGGGAATGATGATCCAACTGAGCTGTTAGACGGTATAGCTATAGTTGGTACTAATACCTTTGCTGTGTTTGATGCAAAAAGTAAATTGAAAGTTAAATGGGACGAATCTGACGCATCAACAGACAGTTGGACGGCGTTGGTCGAACAAGCGAAGGCGAAGCAAAGCCAGCGGGGTGATGATGAGATTGTTGACAAGGGTGATGTAAGAGCAGCATTTGCAAACCCCGACACCACCACCATTGAAGCGTTTTATGAGTACCCGTTTGTCGCGCACTTATGTATGGAACCCATGAATTGCACCGCCCACTACAAGAAAGGAAAAGGCCTCTTAGACGACGATACTCTAGAGATGTGGGTGCCGACCCAAGGTCCTGGCCGTGCTCTTAGTATCGCAGATAGTATGTTTGGCTTAGGTAAAGATCAGGTGACTGTTCATCAGATGCGTCTCGGCGGCAGCTTTGGAAGGCGAGTGTACAAGGAGTACATAGCTGAGGTGATCGAAATTTCTAAGCGTATGGAGGCGCCGGTTAAGCTAACTTGGACGCGTGAGGATGATATTCGTCACGACTTTTTCCGCTCCGGCGGATTCCAATCGGTTAAGGGCGCAGTGGATAAGCAAGGCAAGTTAGTGGCTTTTGAAAATCATTTTTTTGGTATGCAGCATGATGGCAAGCCAGTTTCTGGATCACGCTTTGGGGCTAATGAGTTTCCAATATTAAATATCGAAAATGCCTACGCATCCAAAACTATGTTTGAAATCGATATCCCTTGTGGGCCGTGGCGTGCGCCGGGTTCAAATACTAACGCCTTTGTTGTGCAGGGTTTTCTTGACGAGCTTGCCCACGCAGGCGGGCGCGACTACTTGGATTTTCTTTTAGAGCTGATGGGTGAACCGCGTTGGTTTGATGAAGGTAATGTTCGTTCCCTCAATACCGGGCGGGCTGCAGGTGTGATCAAGCGCGCAGCAAAGGAAGCCGGGTGGGGTAGACAGATGCCTACCGGGCGTGGTCTGGGGCTGGCCTTTTACTTGAGCCATGCTGGTCATATTGCTGAAGTCGCGGAAGTCAGCGTTGATGCAAATAAGAAGCTGACAGTACACCAGGTTACTGTTGCGGTAGACGTAGGGCCGATCATTAACCGCAGTGGGGCTATATCTCAGGTACAAGGTGCAGTGATAGATGGCCTTTCCACCATGATGGCGCAAAAAATTACTTTTGAAAAAGGGCGGGTACAGCAGTCTAATTTCCACGACTACCCGGTGCTGAGGATGCCTGACGCACCTCGTGTAGATGTGCACTTCATCGAAAGCGACTATTCGCCTACGGGTTTAGGTGAACCCGCCTTACCCCCGCTTGCGCCCGCCGTGGCTAACGCCATTTTCGCAGCGTCAGGGCATCGGGTGCGTAAAATGCCTCTCGTTGAGGAAGGCTACACCATGTAAAAGCGCTGCTTTTAGGATTGGGTGATGGGGCCGAGAGTAAAAATTTGTTGTATCTCTTCTTGGGATGAGGCGTGTACGGCGATAGATTGCGGCGCCGATGCCCTTGGGTTGGTGAGTGAAATGCCTTCTGGCCCAGGTATTATCGATGATCTGTTGGTGCGTGAAATTGCCGGTAGGGTACCGCGGGAGATAGAAACCTTTTTGCTCACTTCTCGCGAATCGGGAGATGACATAGCTGAGCATGTGTTGTCTTGTGGCACAACTGCCGTGCAGATTGTGCGGCAGATTGCGATGTCCGAGTACGCCAAAATCATCGCTAGATTACCAAATACGCGGCGGGTGCAGGTGATTCATGTTGAAGACGAAGGGGCTATTGAACAAGTAAAAGCATACGAACCATTTGTACACGCATTTTTGTTAGATAGTGGGCGACCCACTGCGGATATCGCAGAACTTGGCGGGACTGGACGCACGCATGATTGGCAAATTAGCGCCCAAATTGTTGCATCAACCCATGTGCCGGTTTTCCTTGCGGGTGGTCTAAATGCCGATAATGTCGGCTCGGCGATCCATTCTGTGCAGCCCTACGGGTTAGACTTGTGTTCCGCAGTGAGGACAAATGAACAGCTAGATCTGCAGAAGCTACGCATTTTCTTCGCGGCAATCAGTTCTGCTTAATGAGGTTCTGCTAGGCGACGTAGCGTTGGTCACGTGGTAGTAGCCAAGCAGGTCCAAACTTCTCTCTCGACTAACGAGCCTGATCTTGTCTCCAACGATTTCGTATCGTAAGTGCAGTGCTACGCACCTTCTCCAAACTGATCAGTTATTACTTTCCAACGAGCACCGTGCAGCACACGCAGGATTTCAATAACATCGCTTTCAATGCGGTAGAACAATAGATAGTTTTGGTATGGGGCTGAGAGTGGTACTACGTGTACATTACCTATCTTACTAAAATG
>JAADHW010000323.1:8553-13675 GCA_013151695.1 Gammaproteobacteria bacterium | reverse complement strand
ATCGATGATTTCCTGCATCACGAATATTGTGTTGCGACGCGGTACAACAATCGGTCTTCATAGCCGGCCACAATCTCAACCAACCCGTTTAAGTGTGTTTCAAGCGCTTCATCAGCCAGATCGATGAGCAAGGGGCGGCCATCTAGACTAAGCAATTTAGTTCGAGAGCCCACAATACAAACGTCCTGCGGCCACTTCAAACGTGAGAGGAATGGTGCGGATATTTGTTGATTACCTCGACCAAAGAGAAACCCTTGTTTGCGTGTAAAACTGACCAACAGGAGGATATTTCCCGACAAGGCTTCAAGTTCCGCAGCGGTTACATCCAACTGGATCTGACCATTTGCATGCAGCACATCGACGCCACGTAACGTACCTTGCACGCCTAAAGTGCGCTTTAGTTCTAGCACGGTACCACCCGGTCCTAGCACTAAAATTTGATCTGCTTTGGTACCCACCACATGATCAAGTACCTCTGCGCAAATCTCACCAATGGCGAGCGCCTCATTTTCCCTACCAGACTCCTTAGTGTGTTGGATAAACCCCCCTGCCTGCGGCACGAGAAGCTCACCATAAGATTTAACCCGAATTTCAACCGCAGTAGACTGTGTCTCATCGTAATCTTTAACCTGTCGATTCATGGTCGAGACCAAGTCACCCTCGACAATGGCATCTATAACCTGGGCAGCGGCGCGGGGCGTTACAGCAAACACACCACTGTGCATTTTAACGCCTGCTGGGACACCTAACACCACACATCCATCTGCAGCTTTGAGCACATCTCTTGCTGTGCCATCACCACCAACAAAAACAATACAATCCACATGAATATTTTTTAATTGCTGCACCGCCTCAGTGGTCTCTCGTCCATCTGCATAACCCTTTGGCTGGGCAACCACAGTGCAGTTCTTTTGCGCCTTAAGACAGGACGCGCCCATATCCCCACCAAACGTGTACCAATGCAGTTGATCGGCAATGTCGCCAGACAACGACTCAACAAATTTTCGCCCCCGATCTAGCGCAGCAGGCACCCCCCCTTTGGCCATAGCCTGTTGCTGTAGACGAAGTGAATCACTGCCTTTGAGAGCCACTGTGCCGCCAAGGCCTGCAACCGGGTTAACAATAAAACCAATGCGAAAGGCTTTCACAATGAGTGACGAACATAGCTAACCACAGTGTCTGCAATGGCCAGAGATGCTGTCAGCCCAGGAGATTCAATCCCCAACAAATCAATTCGTCCAGCGACACCATGTTGCTGCGGACCATTGATGACAAAATCTTGGAAACCAACCCCAGCTGGCGCCAACTTAGGTCGTATGCCTGTGTAGCTGGGGTGAAGGCGACGGGGATCCACACCGGGGTAGTAGCTGGATATCGCCGCCACAAAATCCTTGAAGTGGCTTTCATCGAAACTGTAGTCGATCTTGTCTATCCAGCGAACATCTGGCCCAAATTTGACTTGGCCTGCCAGGCCTAAGGTGACGTGAACGCCTAGGCCCCCTGCTTGCGCCACGGGATACACCAATCGTGAAAAAGGCTGTTTGCCAGAGTATGCATAGTAGTGACCCTTAGCGAAATGAGCGGTGTAAGACACCCTATCCTGGACAGCCAACTGCGGCGCGCTCAATCCAGCGCAGTTAATGACCCAATCAGTAGATATAGAAATATCTTCAGTATGTACCACTGGCTTGGCACCAGGCTCTATAGACGAAACCGACGACTCAAGCGCTAGCATGCCGCCATGTTTCTCCAACTCGCCCTGTAAACTCAGCATAAACGCATGAGAATCAATCACACCGGTAGAAGGAGACAGTACCGCGCCCACCGTGTTCAGGTCTGGCTCAAGCTCTAATACCTGCGCCTTTTCTAACCACACCAGATCGTCCACGCCATTCTCCATAGCCTTGGTGAGATATCCGCGTACCGGCCCAATCTGATGTTCGTCTGCAGCGACGATAATCTTCCCACACCGCTGATAGCCAATGCGATACTGCTCGCAGTATTCATACAACTGCTGTTTACCTTGTACACACAACTGTGCTTTTAAACTATTCTTTGGGTAGTAGATACCCGCGTGTATAACTTCAGAATTGCGCGAACTTGTTTCACTGCCAATAAGATTGTGTCGCTCCAACACGACAACTTCGTAACCCTGCACTGCCAAACGTGAGGCGACGGCCAAGCCGATGACCCCTGCACCAATAACAATACACTCTACGTGGTCCACTGCATTAGTCCGATTTGTAAGGTCCTGGCTCTAGCGCCTGTACTAGAGTGTAACCAAGCCTGTGTGAAGAAGTGCTGTGACTGGATTGCCTTAGCAAACTGTGAAGTGTTCGCTTCCAGATTATCCGCACTAGGGGTAAATTTTAGTCCCGCGCTTTGGCAAAACAAAGACTCCAACGCCTGCGCTCTCAATTCAAACTTGTAGAATAACTGTTGAGCTGCATCAGTGCGGGGCGGCGGCGAGTATGGATAGCCAAAATCTACCTTCTCTCGCCTGGACTTACCGGCAATACACCAATGAGCCGCTTCATGAAGTGCGCTGGCAGCATGATCTTCTCTATATAAGAGACAGGCGGGACGATCTGCGCTTGCCGGTAGGTATAGTGGTTCGGTCGCCCCGCCGACCAATTTGGCGCCCTCGAACTCAGCGAAACACGCGTTAAAACAATCGGCAATTGCTTGATGGTCTAGTTCCATCATGTATCAGTCTTTGCGCCATCGCAGTAGTGTTGCGTAGTAAGCAGGAGAAAGCAGGCCCTTACCCGCCAATAGGTGTTCTAAGTATTGCGCACTGGGTTCTAACCCGTCCTGTAGTAGGGCGCTGTTTGCAAAGTAGGTCCACGCCCAGAGGAGACCAATACTGGTTTCAACCCGTACTGCATCTCTGCCATAGTTCCAAGGCGCTTTTTCGAAAGGATCCATCTTCAGAATTTCGGTGTTTTTCAATAGCGGATATACAACACCCTCAACCACACTTCCGAACTGATACTCAATATTGGCATGGCCCACACCAGATTGATCGATACTGGCCTTGTTGAATCGCAAGCAATAGTTGTTGAGCCTTGCTGCCACCGGCTCATCGATTGCTAAGCCACGCTGGCGAACACGCGCGATATTCATGTTCGAGCCATAAGCGAAATAGTGACTCACAGCATGGCTCATGCCTTCTTACGAATCCAGTATTCTAGCGGCTCACGAGAGGTCTGAGCCTGCAATAGTTCATGACCAATGAAACGACAATAGTTAACAAAATCTCGATGGGTCGATGGGTCTGTCGCAGTGATGTAAAGCACTTCCCCCGCCTTCATTTCACGCACTCTATTACGCACCAACATTAAGGGTTCTGGGCACATCAAACCTTGCGCATCTATTTGTGAATCACTGTGCAATGGGCACTACTCCGATTAAGGGCGCATGGTAAGACAGATATCAACTAAAGTGGAGTTCACCTGGCCCCTTGACAGAAATTAGCAGGCTCACCACACTCGAACTGAACTCAATTATAGCGGTCCAACCCCACAGATCGCCTACCCAACGGGAGGAGCCTAGAGCTCTATATAATGCCAACTACGTTAGCCTTCTCTGTAGGGAAAAAATACCTGTCACGTTTTGCCCTACCCGTTCTGGTTTTTTTTGCGAGTCCGGCCCTCGCGCAAGCCACTTCTGCGCAAGCCACTTCGCCGCCAGACAACTTGTCCTTCTTGCAATTACAAATTCATCGAGGCGAAGCCGAACACGCGGCTCGATCTCTAGAGACTATATTGAACCAAATCGAGGCTATTAATCACCGTTATCACCCAGACCTTGTGGTGCCCCTGACCCTCATCGGCGATGCCGCAATGGTGCAAGGCGAACCTGAAAAAGCACTCCAGCATTTTTCCCGCGCTCGCCACATTGCGCGAGTCAGCCATGGGCTTTTTGATCAACGCCAAATTGCTATCCTCTATCGTGAGGCAGATGCGCTACGCCAGGTAGGTAAGCTCGAAGACACGAAAAACCGCGAGGAACAAGCTTATGAAGTAGCAAGGAAAGCATTCCCAGGCAATGACCCAAGGTTACTTCCAGCTCTCGATCGCCTAGCGACATTTTACCTGTCTACCTACAACTATCTTCCTGCACGTAGCATTTACAATCGAGCTTTATCACTACACGAAAGTAATAAGACCGATCTCACCCCACAGGCCGTACCGGTTTTGTTGGGCATTGCGCTCTCCCATCGCTTAGAGCGCTTTCCTCCCATCTACATGCGAAATTCTGATGACAACCGTTTAGAAGGTCCAACCCCAGGGCTGACTAACAGCGACCTAGATGCCCTACATTTAAACTTCAATAGTTTTCCTGCAGGAGAACGAGCACTTCAGCGGGTTGTCGAAATTCGCCGAAACGAGAAACCAACTGACCCGCTAGCTATACGTAAGGCGATACTCGGACTGGCAGATTGGCATATGATGTTTGGTCGGGCGAACACCGCCAATACACTATACGGCCACGTCTACGAAGAAATGATTGCTACAGACCAAGACCCGAGCTCACTTTTCGGTTCACCAAGAATGATCTACCTACCACGCCCGCAAAATCCTAAAGCACCGCCTGCAAATCAGCGTGATAGTCAAACAACAGGACACGTCAAAGTTCAATTTACGGTCAGCCCTACTGGTCGCATTCGTAAACTGAGAACGGTCGATTCTGAGCCAAGAAAATTAATGGATTTTCGAGTGCGTCGCAGTATGCGTCTGGCGGTCTTCCGACCCAAACTGGAGGCAGGCATTGCCACAGCAGCCGTCGGCGAGACCTACACCTATGAATTCCCGTATTATCCTCGCATCGGTGATCTCTCGCCGCTTGAAACGCAATCTTCAGACGACGACCCAGCGCCAGCAGATGTGAACCCAGACACTCACCCTGACCCAATAGAGACAACCAAAATGGAAGCAACCGAAGATGTCTGACTCTGTACAGTGCCCGTTCAGTTTCACTACAGTAGCGTGGGATGTGGAGAAAACCAACCGGTGACAGCCATGTTTCCAAGTATATTCTATGTATGTGTAAGCGTGCTGTTGTTGGCTGCTTGCGCCCCCATCACCCCACTACCCGGTGGTAGCGGTCCATCTATACC
>JAADHW010000323.1:0-8521 GCA_013151695.1 Gammaproteobacteria bacterium | reverse complement strand
GTGGACTACCCAGTGGCGGGCTGCCTGGTGGCAACATCCCCTCTCCTAGTCCAGGCGGCCCCTCTGGAGGTGATTCACCCAGCGGACAATCTGGCTCCCCTTCAAGCGGTGGAGGCAGCGGTGGAGGGGGTCAACCTTCCAGTTACGATCCTCCTCCGGGCGGCGGCGGTGGTATTCCAGGCTCTCCAGGCGGCGGTGGCACTGGAGAAGGTGGGGAAAAAGAATCTGTACCCGGCTGGGAGGATGTTGACGGCAGTGGTGACTCTGACGATTGGCAAACTAGCAATGAGTTACCCGGTGACTCACGTGGAGAAAATTCTCAGGGTGGTGACCCGTCACAAGGTCAGCCTGGCGAAGGCAACAGCGACAATTCTGCCTCAGGATCAAGTGGAGATGACGAGTTAGACGGTGCCTTACAGGATTTTGATGGTGAAATACTCGCCGAGCGTGAGATTATCAAATCGAGCCCCGGCGCCAGCGGATCGATAGAATTACCAACTGATGAAAGCACAGATTCTTCAGGTTCCAGTGATGGCGGCGCGGTGTCTAGCGGCCAATTGCCTCGCAGGGCTATGCCACCTACACCGGCGCCCCCACGTCGCGGTGCTGAAGGCATACCAGATAACATTCCCGACGCCAAAGACGACGACATCATCGCCCGGCAGCTACGAGAAGCGGCAATGCAAGAATTAGACCCAGAGTTACAAGAAAAACTCTGGCAAGAATATCGCAAGTATAAGAAAGGCTAGAGGGAGTTCGAACTCGTGAAGGGATTGTATCGTTGGTTAATATTACTGCCGATCCTATCAGGGCTATTGAGTGGTTGCGTTACCGAGACCGTCAGAGTTGTCGACATGACGCCACCGAAACAGTCAGACATCCGCCTAGAAGAATCCGAATTGCTTGATATTGGTGTGGCTATTTTTGATGCAAATGTGCCTGACGACTACGATGAACGCATCGAACAGGTAGTGATGCCAGAAGTTCGCAGAGCCGAAAGCCAGTACGTACCCTACTTCGCAAAAAACCTCTTACAATCAACAGGGAATTGGGGTGCGGTGCGTGTCATTCCGCGACCAACCCATGCAGTAGATGTTGTTGTCACCGGTATAATACTCAACTCAAACGGTGAGAGTATGGAAATCGAGGTGACCGTAACTGACGCCACTGGAGACATTTGGTTATCCCGCGAGTATTCTGCCTTAGCCAGCAAATACTCCTACGAACCATCAATGCCCGCAAGCATCGATGCTTTCCAGGCCATCTATAAAGAACTTGCCGATGACATGCTAGCGTACCGCGAAACGCTCTCGAAGGAAGACGTGGCAAGAATTCGCAGCGTGGCAGAGATGAAATTTGCACGTGAATTTTCTACCGAAGCTTTCGCCAATCACGTTACACAAACGAGCGAAGGTATATTTGAAATCAATCGGTTGCCTGCGCAGGACGATCCGATGTTGGAACGAGTTCGACGCATCCGCGAGCGCGAGTACCTGTTCATTGACACATTGGATGAGCACTACACCAATTTCTATCGACAAATGTTCCCTTCCTATCAAAACTGGCGTCGTGCTAGTTACGAAGAGGCAATTGCATATAACCAACTAAAAGCTCAAGCCAAGTCTCGCATGCTCGGCGGAACCCTGGCGATTGTAGGTGGTGTGGCCTCTATCTATCAAAGCGATAATGCCTACGTTGATGCCAGCGGATTGGTCGGCGTAGTAGCTGGAGCCACGCTAATTACAAGTGCTATCCGCAAACGTCATGAAGCCGAACAACAAGCTGAGCGACTTCGTGAATTGGGTTCGGCTGCCGAAGCTGAGTTGGTACCCACCACTATAGAGTTGGAAAATCAGACCATGCGATTGCAGGGTAGCGTTGACCAACAATATGCCCAACTACGACGCATTCTGCGGCGCGTATATTTTGAAGACTTGGGCATGGAACCTCCTGTAGAAAGCAAAACAACCCCGCATGAGTGATTCTGACAACACTATCATTGCGCCCCAATCTGTTCCGTTATCTCACTTACATGCGCAACAACATACACACAAGAAGAATTTCGATCGACGCTATGTTGCGGCATTCGCGGCTGTATCCACTGTTATTGCAGTCGCCTTTATATGGGCCCCGACGACATCAAAGACTATTCCCCAAGCCACCTTACCCTCTATTGTTCTTGCAAAACCTGGTTCTGCGGAATCGTCAGCATCAGTTGATCTGCCAACCGACGGAAATTCCAACATCAGTAATGACAACCGCTTGGCACCTTTCGCAGCCACCCAGAGAAAGCGCGCGCGCGAACTAGCACAAGCCTCATTAGCCGGTTTTGTTGAACAGCAAATACGTCTAGAAGACTCAATGGCGGTTCAACAATGGGGCGAACAAACCCTACAAAGTGCTATGGACTTAGCCAAAACTGGCGACCAAGCCTTCTTGGTCGAAGACTTCCCTGTTGCATTGGCTGCGTACGATGAAGCACAACAACAACTAACCCTATTGATTCAACGTGGCAATGAGCTTTTTGAAGAACACCTTGATGCGGCTAATTTATCCATCAACGAGCTAGACGTGCCTGCTGCCAAAGAGTCTATTCAACAAGCGCTCACCATTAAGCCGAATCACACGGCGGCCGGCCAAGTACAATTTCGAATCGATAACCTGCCAAAAGTGATCAGCTTGCTGCGGACGGCAAAAAACCACGAACTCGGCGGGCGTTTTGAACAAGCGCTTGAAGTCTACCAATCAGTTCGGCAGTTAGATCCTTTGACCTCTGGCTTAACCAAACAAGAAGAAATTGCCCGACAAGGCCAAACGGGTAACGATTTGAATAACTATATTAGTCGTGGATTCGCAGCACTCAAACAAGGCACCTTCGAATCAGCTCGAACAGCATTCAAAGCAGCGCTGGCGATTGACCCCAACAACGAAATTGCCCTTGGTGGCTTACAACAAGTAGCAAAACGCAACGACCTGAGCATCATACGAGGTTACCAACAAACTGCAGCCGCGGCACTAAACGCAGAAGAATGGCAAAAATCTATCAATGCATACCAGGCGGTACTCAAACTGGACGGTAATATTCATTTTGCTCTCAACGGACTTCAAATTGCCAAATCTCACTCACGACACGACCTGTTACTTGAAAAAATTTCTACTGAGCCAAAGAAACTTTCATCAGAGAAACTGTTCCTAGAAGCAACCTCTATTCTCGCCACGGCCAAACAACTAACTCATCGAGGGGAAAGGTTAAGTGGACTGATCGAGGAAGTTGATCGCTTGTTAGTTTTGTATCGAGACCCTGTAGACGTTGTCTTGTTATCCGACAATGCAACAGAAGTTATCGTTTCTAACGTTGGGCGACTAGGACGCTTCGAGCGAAAAAATCTATCTCTACGACCGGGGCAATATACGATCAGAGGCAGCCAGAATGGGTGCCGGGATATCTATTTGTCCATCGAAGTGCTGCCTGGTATTGCGCCGCTTGATTTGAGCTGTCCACAAGAGTTAGAAAACTAGTGAACATGCCGAATCAACAAAACATTGAAGCTGTCGCCTTTAAGCCATCCGAAAGCGGTCCTAGGGGAAGTCGATTTACTGCCTGGCAACTTGCACTACTGGTTCTTGCCTTAACAGCCTTAGCTATATTTTGGTTTTTGTTTACTTCGAAAAGTGTGCAAATCAAGTTTCTACCCGAAGCTGATGAGGTCACCATCTTGGGTGGCTTTGCATTTGAATTAGGTGGCGTCTATTTATTGCGGGAAGGTTCATACACTGTCCACGCCTCAACAGAACTGCATGAGCCACTCAATACACAAATTGAAGTCAGTGACGCACGCAATCAATCAATGGGCTTGGTTTTCATACCCCTACCAGGAACCTTAGAACTTACTCTGTCGCCACCCGATGCCTTAGTTGAGATAGATGGCCAAGTTGGCATGTCGTCCCCCTACCAACTCGCGGCTGGGGAACATGAGTTACATGTCAGCCATCCCAGGTACCTACCCAGCAAAGAAATTGTCGATATCCAAGGCAAACAGATCAAGCAATCACAATCCATTCAACTGCAGCCAAATTGGGCAGATGTCGCTGTTTCTACGTCCCCCAAAGGCGCTCATGTATTTATTGACGGTGAAGCTTGGACCGGGACCACACCCCTTATTGCACAAGCCATGGCCGGCGAAAGAGAAATAAGCGTTAAGTTAGACGGTTATAAAACACATCGTGAACGCATATTTGCCCAGGCTGGCTTGAGCATGGAACTGACCCCCATCCAGCTTGTACAAGCTGATGCCCAATTGCACATTACCAGCCGACCCTCTGCAGCAGGTATAACCGTCAATGGAAAATTCAGCGGCCAAACGCCTCTTACTTTAGACCTCAAATCTAATCAATCTCACACCATTCAAATTATACGTAGCGGCTATGATACTTATAACACGCAAATTACCCTCAACAAGGGTGCACAAGAAAGTCTAAACACTGTACTGCAGCGACAGGTTGGCAAAGTGTTAATACAGGTAGAACCTGCTCACGCTCAGTTGTCTATCAACGGTCGCATACAACAAAACGCCAACCAAACCATTACGTTGCCTGTGGCCCCACATAAACTAACAATATCGCTGGATGGATACGCTGGATATTCTCAAACCATCACGCCCAAAGTAGGTTTGGTGCAGCAGGTTAAGGTTCGATTATTGACCACCGCAGAAGCACGACTACGCGCCATGATCCCCACCATCACCGCATTTACTGGACAGAACTTACGCTTACTTGAACCATCCGACATACGCATGGGTGCTTCAAGACGCGAGCCTGGCCGACGAGCCAATGAAACCCTTCGCGAGGTGTCTTTGACCAAGCTATTTTATCTATCCACCACTGAAGTCAGTAACTCACAATTTCGCCAGTTTGCCAGCGGCCATGACTCTGGAAGCTTTGAAGAGGTGTCGCTAAACGATGACGATATGCCAGCGGTCAATGTCAGTTGGCACGAGGCCGCAGCCTTTTGTAATTGGCTTTCTGACAAGCAACAATTACCCCAGTTTTATGAAATCGAGTTTGGCAAGGTCATCAGTGTGAATCACCAAGCAACTGGATACCGGTTGCCCACAGAAGCAGAATGGGCATGGGCTGCAAGATCAACCGCCGACAAACTGATAGAATCACAACTGCGCTTTCCATGGGGACAAAATCTTCCGCCACCTGATAGACAGGGGAACTACGCAGACAGATCCGCATCGGCACTAGTAGGTAGAATTATTTTCGGCTACAACGATAACCATCAAGCGGCCGCTCCGGTGGCGACATTTAAGGCCAATCACCTAGGACTGTTCGACATGGGCGGCAATGCAGCTGAATGGATAAACGATTTCTATGGCATTCCTGACAAAGCAGCGGTCACCGACCCATTGGGTCCAAGCAGTGGTGACTATCACGTGATTCGTGGATCAAGCTGGATGCACGGCACAATTACTGAACTGAGATTTTCGTTCCGCGACTACGGGATCAAAGGACGTGAAGATATCGGATTTCGAATCGCGAGGTTTGCAGAATGAAGCCAACAATCCCATGGCAAATGCCAGTCGGCTCAATTGTACTTATGACCTTGGCCCTTTGCATCGTCCTTCACCTAGCTCTTGCCCAGACTAGTTTTGCGGCCACCGCCGCCGCCCCTGCAGAGCCTAAAAGTGTACCCAGCGAAGTTGAATCACCTGACTCTAGTAAGACACAAGCTAGCACAAACAAGAAAAAGACCGCAACAAACCCAAATAAAAAAGTCAAAAAGAAGAACGAAGATATATTTCGCCCTAGCGAGGAAATATCTGAAGATTTTGCAGTCTCATTCCCTGTAGACATATAACAACAACTCATGAAGACAGCCTGAAGTTATGAAACGAAAACTCCCATTTGAATTGGTTTACTCGATTAGCGCCTTGGTGGTGAGCATCATTGTTGTACACCTCCTGTATGTGACACTCATAAGACCTAACGCCGACGCAATTTTACAGCTCCGAGCTGAACAAGCAGCCAGCGGAAATATTGGTGTACAAGAGCGTTCCCTATACGTAGTGCTGAAAGACTTCGAGCAGGAATCCTGCTTCATCCTCATGTTTTGGGCTCTGGCCATCATGGGTTACAAAGGCAAACTTGCCCTGGCAGAGGGTTCCTTACTGAATGAAGACTTCATCCAAGTCACCCAAGGCATGAGTATCCTACCGGAGGACACACGAGAGTTTGCACGCCCAATTCAAGCCTTAGCCGATAACACGCGAGAAGCGTTGCTGCCTCGCACCCTACTCGCGGCGTTACATCGCTTTTCTTCAACTCGTAATGTGCAGGATGTTTCGGAAGCGGTGCGCTCTGTCTGTGACGCGGAATCAGACCGACTAGACAGCGAGTTATCCATGGTCAGGTACATTGCCTGGGCAATTCCATCGATCGGCTTTATTGGTACTGTACGCGGTATCGGTGAAGCTCTAGGACAGGCTTATCAAGCCGTCGAAGGTGATATTACCGGAGTCACTACCAGCCTAGGCGTAGCCTTTAACTCCACCTTTATCGCCTTGGTCATCAGCATTGTATTGATGTTCTTGATGCACCAGCTACAACTCATACAAGAACGACTTGTGCTGGATACTCACTCCTATTGTGATCAACGCCTACTTAGGCATTTACAAGTCCGCCAAGTATGAGTGCCTGGCTTGAAATAAACGATTGGCAGTTGAGCGGGCGCACAGCCAACAACGAAGTGCTTTGTAATGACATTGCAGCGGCACTGTTGCGTTCAAACGAACTGGTTTTTGGTGAGGCTGCGTGGCAAAACTCTCGAACCCACCCGCTCAATTTCAACGCTCGGTATCTGAGTAACTTGTCACCAGACCCGGTATCTGGCGACCTTGGAACCGCAAAAAATTCGGCAGACCTCATTTATCATCACTTGCGTGGGTTAGACATTAAGGAAGCACCTATCACCCTTGCGGTAGCCGGCCATGTTTCAAACCAGCAGCTAGGTCTGTTGCTGGGCATCTGCCAAGAAGCAGGCTTGCAGGTTAATGGCTTTGTTGATATCGCGCTCGCCCACTGTTTAACCACCCCCCTACCTGAGCAGTTCCATGTCCTAGATTTAGAGTTGTACCGGTCATCGCTCTCACACATGCAAATCGAAAACGACCTTCTAAAAATGAAGCAATGTACCACTACAGACGGTATTGGTGTGGTCAGCATCATCGACGGATGGATGAATGTTGTGGCAGATGAATTTGTCCAACAATCTCGTTTCGACCCCCTGCATACCGGGGCGAGCGAACAGCAGGTATTCGATCAAATTTATCAGTGGCTGGGAAGCCGCGAACTCGCACATTGTAGAATCAGTGTACTCAATGGCGATACACAACGAGACCAAGAGGTCAGCATACGCACTCTGCAAGCCAAGTTAGCCCAGCGCTTTGCCGCCTTAGACTTAAGCCAAGTCAGTACCCTTGCTGTCACCGCAAGAGTTCAACAAATACCTGGTCTAATGGAAATATTACAGAAGCAGGTCAGCCACCTTGTCGCTTTGAAAGGTGATGACGTCAGCGACAACTACCTCAGCCTTGCTCGCAACCTAGATAATTCAAACATACGTCGTATTGATACCGCAGCCCGAGTGGCGCAAAAATGGGCCTCACCCGGCAAGACCACAACGGCACAAACAAGCCATCTACTCATCGACCATACTGCACTGCCGCTTAATGACAAAATTTTTATCAACCACATTAACTGCGACCAAGCGCAAATACGATCGTCACAAGTTTGCGTAAACGGCGAACTCGCACGAGTTGGACATGTGATTGCAATCGGTGATCGCATCGAAGTTGATGGGCAGAAATACCTAGCCATCCAAGTAAAAGATCATCGTGGCTAGGGCGCGTCGATTTAACGTCTTTTCACTGTCATTTCTCGATATTATGTCATGTGGCTTTGGCGCTGTTATTCTAATTTTCCTCATCATTAAACACGATACCAACAAAGATCAAGAGGTGAGAAGTGATGACCTCTTAGCCGAAATACGATTGTTAGACTACCAAGTTCAACAGGGTGAAAAGAACCTATTCGAACTACTGGAAGTGCTCGAAGGGGTTGAAACGAGGGTTGATGACTCGGATCAGAGCTTGTCCAGCACCACTGATACGATCGAAACTCAATTGAGCAGACTCGATGAACTAAAAGACCTTTCCCTTGCCCAACTTAGCAGTCTCAACGAACTTTCTTCCGACATCGAGACTAGGGAGCAAGATGTAGGTCGCTTACAAGCATTGAAAGCAGCCACTGACGGAACGCAAGTTCGTTCTTTCGAAGGCGAAGGTGATCGTCAGTACCTCACCGGGCTACGGGTCGGAGGCCGCAATATTGTTATTGCCGTAGATACTTCGGCAAGCATGTTGGACGACACCATCGTCAACGTACTACGCAGGCGAAACATGAGTGATGAACGCAAACGTGCAGCACCTAAATGGCAGCGGGCTGTACGTACGGTTGA
>JAADHW010000084.1 GCA_013151695.1 Gammaproteobacteria bacterium | reverse complement strand
CTCAAAGGCTCAAAGAAGAATTTGAGCCCATCCTTAGTTTGAGGAAGATGTAGAACCTTGGGCGAAAAAGGATATGTCGGCACAGCTATCACAGCATGTAACCACGCGTCTGCTAATTGCAGAAAAATCTGAGAACGCTGCCTATGAATTGGATTCCGCCCTAAGGGATGCAGGCATAGCAACGAAACTCACTATTTCTGATGATCTAGCACACATCGCACAAATCACCAGCCAGGGCGAAACTGATATCGTCTTGCTGACCTATAAAATTGACGGCCTAGAAAAATTGCTGCCGCGTATCCGCGCGGGTGCTCCGCACACGCCAGTCGTGCTGCTCACTTCACCACAAGATCCAGAGCCGAAAACTTCCGAGAACGCCTCTGCGAATGAAGCCCAGCAATGGACAATCGCAAGCGCACTGGCCATAGGCGCCACTGATGTGGTACCGGTTAACTGTCCAGAGCAACTTGCCTTAGTGGTTAAGCGTGAATTGGAAAACGTCTGCCAACGGCAGCAATATTCTCAAGTCAGACGCGCGCTAAAAGAAGCGGAACAACGCTGCCAGTTATTACTGCAAGGTTCAAAAGCGGCCATTGCCTATGTTCATGAAGGCATGCATATACACGCCAACGAAGGCTATCTGAACTTGTTCGGTTACTCTGACATTGATGATCTTTGCGCGGTCTCGCTGATTGACATCTTGTCGGCAGATAGCTCTCAAGAACTAAAAACACAATTAAAGCGTCTTCGCTCTGGTACTAATGAAACGGAATTCGATTTCGAAAACAACGTGGAAAATAGTGCGGCCTTTAGTGGCTCAATGACCTTGACCCATTCGCAATATGAAGGCGAAGATTGCTTACAGATTACCGTGCGGCGGCACAACGGCTCTGGTACAAAAACAGCTACGCAAACCTACGGCGATGCTGTTGCCACGGTTTCGACGGAACTGGAATTACCAGGCTTTGCCAAAGCAGCTGAAACACTTTTCTCCACCAGTACAGATGAAAACTATCTGTTGTGCATAGGTATCGATCATTTCTCTCAAATGCAAAGTGCATATGGTCTGATCGGATCAGAAGCGATCTGCCGTAAGGTCTGGCAGAAGCTCGAGGAATTATCCAGCGAATACCCACTGGTGCGACTCTCAAACAAACAGTTCGCGTTAGCGCTAACTGCAGCATCCTACGATCTGGCTTTACAAACTGCCGACCAAATTCGAACAGATGTCAGCGAGCTGATTTTAGAGATACAAGATAAAACTGTGCGCCCGACAATCTCCATTGCCGGGGCAGCTTTCAACGGGGACGCGGGTGTCAGCGCAAGCTTAGATGAAGCTTTTGGTTATCTTATGGACTTGGCGGAACAGGCATCGAGCAATACGGTATCTATTCCCACAGACGACGTCGAGACGGAAGAGTCAGACAACGCTCGCATTATCCTTAAGCAGATCACCAACGCCATAGAAAAGAAAATGTTCGTAGTTTTGTTTCAGCCAGTCATCAGCCTGCGCGGTGACTCAGATGAACACTACGAAGTATTTTTACGCATGACGGATGACCAAGGCCAGCAAATAGAGCCTGGACGATTCTTGCAAACGGCCATAGACAACAATGTCGCCGGTAAGATTGACCGCTGGGTGATCTTACAATCAATCAAGATGTTGAGTGTGCACCGAGCTAAGGGGCATACCACTCGTCTGACCATCAACCTCACAGCCAACAGCGTCATGGACCCTGAATTCTTGCAATGGCTCACCGTCGCGATTAAGGCAGCGCGCTTGCCAAGTGATGCGGTGATATTCCAGATTACCGAAAAAGACGCCACCACCTATCTGCGACAGACCCGAGAATTTATCGAAGGCCTACGCGCAATGCACTGTCGCGCTTCACTCTCCCGCTTTGGTCTCATCGATGATCCTTTTGAAACTTTGCGTCATCTGCCAGTGGACATGGTCAAGCTAGATGGCACCGTGGTCAATCCATCTGAAGACAGTGAAAAGAGTCGAGAAGTCATGATGGGGTTCATTAACAAACTACAGAGTGCTGGAAAACTGACCGTGATCCCCATGGTTGAAAATGCCGGGATGCTGTCAATGTTGTGGCAAGCGGGTGCCAATTATATTCAAGGTCACTACTTGCAAGAACCGACCACCATGATGGACTACGATTTCAATACGGAAGACTAGAAAACTCAATCTCAGATTCCTATTCGCTACCTAGCGCTTCGTTGATGTCACGATCACTGAACCCGATGAGGTAAAGAATGGCGTCAAGACCAAAGTTTGAGATCGCATGTCTGGCTGTTTCTTTGACCACAGGTTTAGCATGAAAAGCCACACCCAAGCCGGCTTTTTGTAGCATAGGTAGATCGTTTGCACCGTCGCCGATGGCGATAGTTTGTTCTAGCCCAATGCCTTCTCGGGCTGCGATTTCACGAAGCAATACCGCTTTGCGCTCGGCGTCGATGATGTCTCCAGACACCTCTCCAGTCATCAGCCCATGCTCAACCACTAAGTTGTTGGCATATACATAGTCGATGCCTAACTGTGTTTGTAGACGTTCACCGACATACTGAAAGCCACCGGATATTACCGCAGTTTTGTAGCCAAAGTGCCGCAACGCACGCAAAAGCCTGTTTGCACCTGTATTGAGTTGCACCGCTTGGGCAACGTCATCAAGAACACTCACTGGCATACCCTTGAGCAGATGCGCGCGTTGACGAAAGCTCTCCTTAAAGTCGAACTTACCGGCCATGGCTTGCGCAGTGATCGTGGAAACTTGCTCACCAACGCCATGTCGTTTGGCTAATTCATCCATGACTTCTTCGGTAATGAGCGTGGAATCCATATCAAACGCCACCAGACGTCGATTGCGTCGAAACACCGTGTCTTGTTGCAAACTGAAGTCGAAATCGAGCCGCTCAGCAGATTGCATCATTTCCGTCTGTAGTTGGGTCATGTCTCCAACTCGGCCACGTAGACGCATTTCAATACTCAATCGCGCGCGATCAGCTACTTCACCCGCGCCACCACGATCAGTGAGGCGGCGAATGGTGTCGATATTTAACCCAAATCGGTGGGTCAACGCACTCACTACATGCATCGGGGCACTGCCTCCCCCTTTAGTTAATAATGTCAGGATATAACGTTTCTGGCCTGAGGCTTCGAGCCAAATTTGATGATTTTCTTCGCTCACATTGGATATACGCACCGTCGAACCCGCTTCATTGATACGAGACATTGTTTCTTTAATCAATGCCCCGGCGTTTTTTTCATCCACACTGACTAATATGCCCAAGGCAAGATCCTCATGGATGACCGCCTGGCCTATGTCCAACAAATGTGCCCTGTGCAGTACCAAAGTTTCCATGAGCGTAGACATCAGTCCCGGCTTGTCCTGGCCTGAAACGTTGATCAAGATGATTTCGTTTGCCAAACAACTGGCCTCGTTTCGATTGAGCCCCATTGTACTGACTGAAGTTGCATTCGCACGGCTCTTTTGTGTGCTAGATTACGCACCCCAACTATTTGAGCTTGCAGGTACTTCCGTTGGCACTTTGGTGGAAACGATATAAGCCAAGTAAAACAACCTTACCCACTGCCTTGTTAGCAACCCTACTGAGCAGCGGCGGCATGCTGGCGGTGTGGACGCCTGCAAATTCTACCAATCTCGAAATAACGCGATACGGCGAAACTCTGGCGCGCACTTTGGCTTCAACCAGCGCCGGACACCTGCTGCACAAAGACCGCATCGAACTAGCAGTAATTGCCAACAACACCACAGCCTACACCGAAGTATCAGGCCTAATTTTTTACAACACCAACAACGAAATTATTGCGATGAGTGGAAGCTCGGAAAGCGGCGAGCACTTTCCCGCACCAGCAACATTGGGCGACACCATTACTGGCTACGTGAGTGTAGTGCTCAATTCTCAAGCTTTTGAACCTGCGAGCCAACTGTGGCGTTGGCTTGCCACTTTCATATTGTTGTTTATCGCCCCGGCCGCAACGGTGATCATTCTACAGATTTCTAGGCGGGGTAATCGCTCACTCCCTATCGTCTCCGTTCCTGAAGCTAAAGCCTTCGAACCACAACAAAGCTTTTTCTTAACCGTCAACCTTCACAATCAATTTGCGCTGAACGCCCAAGCTCGACAGCAAGCGGTCGAAGATGCTCTATCTATGGCTCAAGAGGTGTGCGCAATTCACCACGGCATTGCGGTAGAAGCGCCAAGCAAGGGCGTACTACTGATGCTTGATCGACGCTCAGTAAGCGCCTCACAAGCCGTGTGTGCTTCTATGTTAATGCAGAAGCTTCTAGAACAGTTCGAAACTGTTGGGAGATTTCGATGTTATCTCAGTGAAGTGGCTAGCCCTGACTCACCTGTCGAGATTAATACATTTGGTTTCGCTGAGTTATCCGAAATAGTCGATATCGACACCCATATGACCTTGGCGGCATTGTCTAAAAGCCATACGGTATTACTCGCAGAAGTTGTTTACAAAGGTCTTGCGCATAACCAGCAAGCCTGGGCTGAGCCATTCACTCACCCTCTTTTAGACGACTTAGACGGTGCAGAATCACTTTACCTTGTGAAAGAATTACCCGTTCAACAACAACAACTGATAGACAGCCAAGGCACGCTGATTCTCGATTTTAATCAAGCTGCTGGTTAGTCGTCCCTGAATAACCCATCCCTGGGTTGTTCAGGGAATCGTTCTGAAATACCAACAAAAAAGCTGTGCTTTTGCATTGATATTTCTTCACTCGCGCCGGGTTTCACCCGCGGGCAAGCCATCCATGGCTTGCAAGTCGGCCTCAAGTTTTGCCAGGTATTGACGCTATAGGCGTCAATACCTGGCAATTTACATACTGCAAAAACGGCCAAAAGCATATATATTTCAACCGATTGAGGTTAATTCAGGGCCAACTAGTTAACCACCCACAACCACCTCGACTACCGTACAGACAAATGATCCACTTTTTGAAATCCCCGCGGCAACTTGCGGCCGCGACGCGCACGCTCGCCTATGTAATTCTCAAGATCTTTACGCTTCATGCTCAAATGGCGCTGACCGGCATGCACCACCAACTCTTGATCACTATCCAGTACAACTGCCGCGATCATGATTTCCTCTCCAGATTTGAAAGCAGCACTCGGCACATTGATCAGTTTGTTACCCTTACCTCGCGCTAATTCCGGAAGCTCTTGTAGGGGAAATACCAACAAGCGTCCCTGATCAGTAACAGCAGCAACCCAGCCTGACTCGATTGTTTGGCTAGTAACCAGGCTCGGCGTTAGGGCCACTCCCGGGTTGGGTACACTGAGTACTGCCTTGCCCGCCTTATTCTTAGCCACCATGTCACTCAGCCGTCCAATGAACCCAAAACCCGCACTAGATGCCATCACCACCTGGGTGTTTGCATTACCCATGGCAACTCCGACAAAGCGAGCACCTGTGGGCGGCTTAAAACGACCCGTGAGGGGTTCTCCTTGGCCCCGAGCTGATGGCAACGTGTGTGCTGCTATGTTATAGGTGCGGCCGTGGGAGTCGAAAAAAACCAAAGTTTCGTTGCTGCGTCCGTGCGCTGCTTGCGCAAAACGATCACCACTTCGATAGTTCAGCTCCTTGGGGTCCATCTCATGGCCTTTGGCTACCCGCACCCAACCTTTTTCCGACAACACAACGGTGATCGGATCGTTGCTAAGCAGGTCTTCATCACTAAAAGCGCCTGCTTCGCTGGCCTCATCAATGTCGACTAAGGGTGAACGGCGCTCATCACCATACTCTTTGGCAATCTCTAACAGTTCTTTTTTCACCAATGATTTGAGCCGCGCCTTAGAGCCTAATATTTTTTCCAGACCCGCTTTTTCTACCGCAAGCTCATCTTGTTGTGTGGTGAGTTTGATCTCTTCCAATTTCGCCAGTTGTCGCAAGCGTAAATCTAAAATAGCGTCGGCTTGAATTTCCGACAATTCATAGCGCCTCATCAACTCGTTTTTGGGCTTGTCTTCTTCGCGAATAATGCGAATCACTTCATCAATATTTAGATACGCGATGAGCAGACCGGCCAGAATGTGTAAACGGTCGTTAATCTTTTCAAGTCGGTAGCGCAGGCGACGTGTGACCACAGCTTGGCGATAGGTTAACCACTCTTTGAGAATACCCACTAGGCTTTTAACTTTTGGCCGGTGATCTAAGCCAATGATATTCAAATTGACTCGAAAACTTCGCTGTAAATCAGTTGTGGCAAATAGGTGGCTCATTAACCGCTCAACGTCCACCCGGTTCGAGCGCAGCACTAAGGCCAAACGTGTCGGGTTTTCATGATCAGACTCGTCACGTAAGTCCACCAACATGGGCAACTTCTTGGCGTGCATTTGTTGGGCAATTTGCTCCAGTATCTTAGCCGGAGACGTTTGGTGGGGTAGGGCGGTAATCACCACCTCGCCATCCTCTTTGTCGTACACTGCTCGAGCTCGAATACTGCCGCGCCCGGTTTCGTAGATCTCCCGGATCTCCTGCGCCGATGTAATGATTTGGGCTTCAGTAGGATAGTCTGGTGCTTTGATGTGGGTCATTACATCCACCACATTCGCTTTGGGCTTGTCCAACAGATGTATACAGGCCGATATCACCTCGTTGATATTGTGCGGCGGGATATCCGTAGCCATACCCACGGCAATACCAGTACTGCCATTGAGCAGCACAAAAGGCACCTGTGCGGGTAATAATTTCGGCTCGTCTGTGCTGCCGTCGAAGTTAGGCACGTAGTCCACGGTACCCAAACGCGCCTCTGCCAACAGCAAGCTTGAATACCGCGATAGACGCGCCTCGGTATAGCGCATGGCAGCAAACGATTTAGGGTCATCGGGCGCGCCCCAGTTTCCTTGTCCATCAACCAAGGGATATCGAAACGAAAACGGTTGCGCCATGTGTACCATGGCCTCATAACAAGCACTGTCACCATGGGGGTGATATTTACCCAACACATCCCCTACGGTGCGAGCAGATTTAACATACTTCGCCTGGTTGTTTAGGCCTAATTCGCCCATGGCAAAGATGATGCGGCGTTGAACTGGTTTCAAGCCATCGCCAATATGTGGAAGCGCTCTGTCGTTAATGACATACATCGAATAGTCTAGGTAGGCACGCTCGGTGTATGTGGCGAGAGGAATACTCTCTTCCATATCAGGTTCGGTTGTTTTTTCGGTCATATTCGCATTCGGTTATAAATTGATTAAGCGGTTAAAAGACAGGTACCCGCGCTTAGTTAAAGTCAGCCTGATCACCTTTCTTTTCCAACCATTCGCGTCGATCTGGAGATCGCTTTTTGGACAACAGCATGTCCATTATCGAGAGAGTCTTGTTACGGTCTTCCATGGTGAGCTTTACTAAACGACGAGTATCAGGATCCATGGTGGTTTCACGCAATTGTATCGGGTTCATTTCACCCAACCCCTTGAAGCGTTGTACAACAGGGTTACCGCGTTTTTTTTCCGCCACGATACGATCTAACACACCTTCTTTTTCTGACTCATCTAGCGCATAGAAGACTTCTTTGCCAATGTCGATTCTGTACAAAGGCGGCATGGCTACGTACACATGTCCTGCATCAACCAAGGCTTGGAAGTGGCGTACAAACAACGCACACAACAGGGTCGCAATATGCAAGCCGTCAGAATCGGCATCTGCAAGAATGCACACCTTATTATATCGTAGGCCACCAATATCCGCAGAACCGGGATCAACGCCAATGGCAATCGCAATGTCATGTACCGTTTGCGAAGCCAGTACCTGGCTGGAGTCTACTTCCCAAGTGTTGAGAATTTTCCCGCGCAAAGGCAACACGGCTTGAAATTCTCGGTCCCGTGCTTGCTTGGCACTGCCGCCGGCAGAATCGCCTTCCACTAAAAATAGTTCAGCACGATCTGCGTCTTGGCCTGAGCAGTCGGCGAGTTTTCCCGGGAGCGCGGGACCTGAAGTCACTTTTTTTCGCGCAACTTTCTTTGCTGCTTGCACGCGCTTGGTGGCGTTGCTAATGGCCAATTCGGCTATTTTTTCGCCTGCGTCGGGGTGCTCGTTCAGCCACAAGCTAAAGGCGTCTTTAGCGACACCCGATATGAACGCCGCAGCTTGACGAGAAGAGAGCTTTTCCTTAGTTTGCCCGGCAAACTGAGGTTCAGCCATTTTGGCTGACAGCACATAACTACATTGCTCCCATAAATCTTCACCTGTGAGTTTTATACCGCGAGGTAACAAGTCACGGAACTCACAAAACTCTTTTAAGCCATCACTTAAACCTGAACGTAAACCATTAACGTGAGTCCCGCCTTGGGCGGTAGGAATTAGATTGACATAGGACTCTGTGATCAACTCACCACCATCAGTTACCCACTTTAAGGCATAATCCACAGCTTCTTGGTTGCCTTGAGCACTGTGCAGAATGATCTGCGCTGGTAGCCCTTCGGCGTCTGCCAAGGAAGCTTCTAAGTAACCCCGTAAACCATCTTCGTACAACCAAGTCTCGCTGGAGTTTTCTTTGTCTTCTACGGTCAAACTTACCCGTAAGCCCGAACACAGCACGGCCTTAGCGCGTAGCAAATGGCGCAACTTGGGCACAGAAATGGTGGCGGAGTCAAAGTAACTGGCTTCAGGCAAGAAACGGATAGTGGTGCCACTGTTACGTTTCCCTACCTCACCGACAGGCTTTAATTTTCCCTGCGGCTCACCTTTTTTATATTTTTGTCGATAAAGATTACCGTCACGTTTGACTTCAACTTCCAGCCACAGCGAAAGCGCGTTCACGACCGAGACGCCAACACCGTGTAAGCCGCCGGAAAAGCTGTAGTTTTCATTGTCGAATTTGGCACCGGCGTGTAAGCGTGTGAGGATTAATTCTACCCCTGATATTTTATGTTGGGGGTGAATATCTACTGGCATGCCGCGACCATCGTCGATGACTTCGACCGAACCGTCTTTAAATAACGTTACTTCTATCTCTCGTGCATAGCCAGCGATGGCTTCGTCGACACTATTGTCGACCACCTCCTGGACCATATGATTTGGGCGAGTGGTGTCGGTATACATGCCAGGTCGTCGTCTGACCGGCTCCAAACCAGACAAAACCTGCAGAGAGGCTGCAGAGTATTTTTTTTCTGTCATAAACTCTAAGGGAACCTCTGATTAATTATCTAGCTGTACGTTAATCGGAAACGACACCACTCGCTCAACGTGAGTTGTTATGTCGCCATTTTCTGCGAGATGTAGCCATCGGTATCCTGGAGGTTTTGCGTCAATAGAAAACACCTCACTGCCAGGTTGGAACTGAAAGCAAGTTGAGGGTACGCCAAAAACGGGCACCTTTTGGGATCCGCAGAAACCTTCGATACTTTGGTGGGCGTGCCCAAAGACAACGCCTCGCAGCCTAGGTGCGCCTTCATTCAAAACCGCACCACATTCGGCAAGCCAGTCTACCAGTTCTGCGGGCTTTTGAATCCTATCCTTGTCGAGCCAAGGCGAATCAACCAGCATAAAAGGATGATGAGTAGCCACCAGTAGATACTGACCTCGTGCTTTCTCAATGGCGCGCACGACAGCAGCACAATCTGCAGCAGTCACTTGTGCGCGTGGCAATTGATCTTCATGAGAATCGAGCCAAACTATACTCCAGCATCCAAGGTTTAGCATCTGCATGGGCAGGCCTACCGTTTGCATTACCCCCAGCACATCATGGTTTCCTGGCAAGCAAATTAACGGTGCATCGCTATAACGTCTAAGCGTTTCTAAAAACCGCATATACACTTCCCGAACGGGATCATGCGCGAGGTCGCCACTGGCGATGATGGCTTGTGGTTGCCTATCTTGGGTGGCTTGCTGCAACACAGCTTCGAGGCTGGCCTGGGTATCGACACCAAGCAGCGTGGTACCGGACATGACCAAATGACAATCTGAAATTTGCAATATGTGCTGGGTCATCTGAGTAACCTCTGACTAAAGTTCAGCGCCTCAGCAGTTGCCTATTTCCATCCGCCTATTTCGAGGGGGTCGCTACTCCCCCCGTGCTCCTGACACAATGTCAAAAATTCACCTAAGAAGCGGTTGATTTGAACTTTCTCATCACGCTGGCGCATGCCGGTATTGGGATAGTCATATTTACTATAGAAGCGGTTTTGATTTTGATAGGACACCACCTCCGCACTTTGCGCATCATGGTAAATGCGAACCGTCATTAACGGTGCTGCCGCCAGCGCCAACCACTTGTCGTCCACGGAGACCTGAATTTTTATCAACGTGGTGTAGGGGCCTTTTTCCAATACCTTGAAAACTACATTGGCGTCACAACTGGAGAGCAACAATGCAAAGGCAAGCTCGGCTTCTTTGCGCATATCGGGGAACAATCGAATCAGGCGATGGTAGTTGGCATCACACTGCGCCATATGACGAGGTAGATCAACGCTGTAGGGTTTGTTGCGCCGACCCATGGGTACAAAACTGACGCCCTCACGAACCAATGCCTGCTCACCAACCAAGAGCTTGGAACGCGAAATGATATCTGCTTCAGTTTCGGGCCTTTTTTCTGACAAACCTACTACTTAACCTCTTCAACTCTACTAACGTATTAAGCCTCAATATACCCAGGTAAGGTGCCTCGGTCACCCCTGGAAACACAGTTTTTATATTGATTTCTAGATCAAAGTTTGATGTACACCACAACTTTTACCGTAGCACAGAACTGTTTGGTGATCTCTTACGACTTTGATAGTGGGGGTGGTGTAGACTTAGCCAGCTTGAAGGAGTTTGACCTAACATGAAGTTTTGTAAATCCGTTGTCCTGTTGACCACTGCTGTGATGAGTTTTGTGAACAGTGACATAGCTTGCGCAACCAATCTAATGGACGTTTATGATGCAGCAAAAAGCAACGATGCTGTGGTGGCAGCAGCACGTGCAAGCTATGCAGCCAGCGAACAAGGCGTGCCTCAAGCGAGATCTGCATTGTTGCCTTCACTGGTAGCGAGTGCAAACACCTCCTACAACCAAATCGGATTCCCTGGGGCTATCAACCCCACTACCGGGCTTCCAGCCGATGATTTAAACTACAACTCGCATCAGTGGAATGCACAGCTCAGCCAACCACTGTTAGACATGAACGCATGGTTTAGTTTGAGCAGTGCAAAGTCGTCTGTATCAGCGGCACAATTTGACCTCGCCGCAACCGAACAAGAGTTGATCGTTCGTGTTATTCAGTCTTATTTGAACGTGCTTCGAGCACAAGATCTACTCGACAGCACCACCGCCGAAGAAGCTGCGGTGAAGCGCCAACTTGAACAAGTACAACAACGCTTTGAAGTTGGGCTAGTAGCCATCACTGACGTTCTAGAATCACAAGCAGCGTACGACAACGCCGTGGTGCGACGCATTCAAGCCGACGGGGACCAAAATATATTCTTCGAGACATTGGGTACGTTGACTGGCATGTCGTACGACACATTAGATCGACTGGCCGAAAAACTGCCCATCATCAACCCAAACCCCATGAACGAACAAGATTGGGTTGCCACTGCCCTCGACCAAAACTACAGCATTCTAAAAGCGCAACAACAGCTCGCAGCAGCCCGTCGAACAGTAAAGGCTCGACATTCAGACCATCTTCCAACCATCGATGCCACTGTTACCCAAGTACAATCAGTGACTGGCTCGCCAAACTTCTTCAACGCAGACACAACCAATACCACCATATATGGATTGCAGTTTAATTTGCCGTTGTACTCCGGCGGGCTTGTTCGCGCCAGAGCGAAAGAAGCCAAAGCACTAGAAAATCGTGCACGTGAACTACTACTAAACCAACGCCGCACAGTGACACGAGACACGCGCAATTTACATCAAGCTGTGGCAACCGATGTGGTTAGGGTCAAGGCTCGTTTGAAAGCGATCAAGTCTTCCCAGTCTGCTCTGGAAGCCACCGAAACAGGCTACGAGGTAGGCACCCGCAATATCGTCGATGTACTGCAAGCCCAACAGAGACTATATTCGTCGCAGTTCGACTATGCAGATTCACGCTACAACTATGTCATTAATTTGATGCGTCTTAAACAAACCGCAGGCGCACTCTTTGACGCCGATATAGAAGAACTAAATCTCTACACCGACGCAAACGACCAAGTCCTTCGGCTGGTTTCATTGCGCCAACGTAATCCGGGATCTTAGTAGCTCTAACACTCTTGCCGACGCGCCTCGGTTAGCAGCTACGCAGGCCATTGCTGCGTCACCTGCAGTTGCCCGATCAGTAGGATTGAGTAGGTACCCCGCCAACAACGCCTCAAGTTGTTCTGCTTTACGCGCGGTTACATGACCACCAACACGTTCCAGGTCACTCATGACATCTGTGAAATTAAATTGATGCGGACCTGAGATACTGGGGATGCCGCAAAGTGCAGGCTCGATAGGATTGTGCCCGCCCACTTCAACAAAACTGCCCCCGACGAAAGCTACCTGGGCTACACCATATAGATATAACAAGGTACCCATCAAATCGCCGACGACTACATCTGGAGCAACATCAGCCGCATGAGTGATAACTAATTCACTTTGCTTTGCTGCGGTTAGGCCGCTTCTTTTAACCAATTGGCACACTTCATCGGTACGCACAGGATGGCGTGGAACAAGCAATAATTTGAGCCCTGGTATTTTTTCGATCAATTCAAGGTGCGTTTTTAGGACAATTTCATCTTCTCCAGGATGGGTAGAGGCGGCAATCCACACTGGTGCATCATCCCAGGCGAATGCCTTCTGCAAGCCCATAACCGTGGCATCAAAATCGACTGGTAAACTGACATCAAACTTCACACTGCCAGTAGTTTCAACGGTCTGCGGATTGGCTCCAAGCTCAATAAATCGTCTTTGGTGCTGTTCACTTTGACAAGCTATGAAACGCACGTGTGAAAGCATACGATGAGTTAAGCGCCAAACTTTCTCATAACCACGAGCCGACCGCGCCGACAACCTTGCATTGATCAACAATACCGGGATTTCAAGGCGATGTGCTTCAGCAATTAAGTTCGGCCAAAGTTCGGTCTCCATGAGCACTAACATTCGCGGCTGCACGGCAGTAAAAAAGCGCCGAACCGCAAATCCAAAGTCGTAAGGTGCATAACAATGGTCAACATCAGGCAGGCGTTGCCGTACCTGGCCAGATCCAGTGGGCGTCATGGTTGTCATTAGAAAGGGTAGCTCGGGAAAATCTGCTTGTAACGTTTGCACCAGCGGGGCTGCAGCAATGCTCTCTCCAGCAGAAACGGTATGAAACCAAACCGGATGAGGTCGAATGGACGGTGGCACTCGACCAAAACGCTCAGACTGACGAACGGCATATCCTGGTTCTTTCCTTCCCCGCCATTGCAACCTCAGCCAGACCAACGGCAGAACCAGCCACAAGATAATTTGATACATCCAATTTCTCACGGCTTGCAGAGTGATGGCTCGCCGGTAAACTGTCAATGTCAGCTAAGGCAGATTCAGAGTCAGGGGTAGCAAACAAATTCATTCACAATCTACAAACGCACACGACATAGATGCAGCCATCGTTGGTGGTGGCATCGCCGGGGCATGGTTACTTAACTTGCTCCGCAGCAAGGGTTATAACGCAGTGTTGTTCGAAGCCCACAGCATAGGCTGCGATCAAACCATGGCGTCTCAGGGTATGATTCATGGCGGCTTAAAATACGCCTTGAGCGGTGCCCTAACTGGAGCATCCGAAGCGATCGCATCCATGCCGGAACGTTGGCGCCAGTGTCTCGGCTTATCTGACACAAAAAGCTCGTACAATCTTCTCACGGCTAACGTTGACTTAATCGGCAGTCGCCTCTTATCTGAGAAGTACTACATGTTCGCTAAATCGTCCACCCTGGGACGCCTCACCACCTTTTTTGCCAGTAAATCTTTACGCGGGCGCATCGAGAAATTGCCTAAGAATGAATGGCCCAGTTCATTTCAAGGCTTCGACGGCGTCGTTTATAGTCTCAATGACTTTGTCGTGGACACCACTGACTTACTTAATACCCTAATTGCACCTTTCAGCGAGTATGTTTTTCAACTGGAACTCACCGAACACAACTTCGCAAAAACACCAGAAGGTTATGTCATTGAACTAGACGATATTCCTGTGCGCGCCAAGCAACTCATCTGTTGTGCGGGTAACGGCAGCCAAAATATCCTGGACATCGCCGGCATCGGTGACATTGCTATGCAACAGCGACCTTTAAAGCAGGTCATCGTAAGACCCCGCCACAACGTACAAATGTATGCGCACTGCTTGACGGGCATCACCAGCAATGAGCCGCGCATCACCATCACTAGTCATCCATCTGATGCAGGTTTAGTGTGGTACCTGGGCGGCCGCCTAGCCACTACAGGTATAGATCGCACAGACCAAGAACAACTGGCCTTTGCAAAACAAGAGCTGGAATTCTGCTTGCCCTGGCTCGACTGGCAGGCAGCACAGTTTGAGATCTTGAGTGTTAATCGGGCTGAGGCATATCAATCATCATCCATAAAACCGGACGAAGCCTTTGTTCAACGTTCAGGTGACTTCATACAGTGCTTTCCAACCAAGTTGTCCTTAGCACCAAATTTGGGTGATAAAACATTACAACTACTAGGCCCACCAACCTACACTACACCCTTACGCAGCAATCACACCAAAGCCCAAGTGGGAAAGCCACAATGGTAGGTACCACCCTTGCGTTACAACACCGACCCTTAGGTAATACTGGTATCAACGTGGCTGCCGTGAGTTTAGGCACGGTTAAATTTGGGCGTGATCAAGGGGTTAAATATCCGGTAAAAATACCTGATGACAAACAAGCCCTAACGTTGTTAGCCACTGCCCTGGGGCTGGGGATTAATTTGTTAGATACTGCTCCCGCCTACGGCGAGAGTGAACGCCGACTCGGACAGTTAATTTCTGACCAGCGTGATCAGTGGGTACTGTGCACGAAGGTCGGCGAAGAATTTGACGGCAAACAAGCGCAGTATGATTTCAGCCCCGAACATTGTCGCAGGTCGGTGATGCGTTCATTGAAACGGCTAAATACAGACCGGCTAGATATAGTGTTGATTCACTCCAACGGCGATGACCTAGATATATTGCAACGCCAAGGCACACTGCAAGTACTGCAAGACCTCAAGGCTGAAGGGAAAATATTAGCCGCTGGCATATCTCACAAAACTGTAGCCGGTGCCCATGAAGCCATTAAACAGGGTGCGGATGTGTTGATGGCAACATTGAATTCCCAGTACACAGACGAAGTTGACTTAATCGCAAAAGCAGCCCAACAAGGCGTTGGGGTGCTGATTAAAAAAGCCCTCGCCAGCGGCCAAGCAACAGCGCAAGGGTTGGCATTTGTAGCGCAACGCAGTGGTGTGAGCAGTATTGTTGTAGGCACCACCAACGTGGCACACCTACAACAAAATGTTGCAGTAGTAGCCCAAGCAATCGACCGTTAAGGCAATCATGGCGATACAAGTCATAGGTGCCATGACTATGGACATCGACGCATCAACTTGACGTATTCGTTCTAGGGGCTAACCGGCACCTACCCGCTGGGGGGCTGGCTTGCTAGAATGCGCGCAACTATCGTCGTGGTGGACACATCATCCACCAAACTAAGAACTTTAACTTCACCGCCATAAGCCTCAACAAGTGCTGCGCCCACCACTTGGTCGGCGCTGTAATCTCCTCCCTTAACCAACACGTCGGGTTGTAGAAGTTTCAGCAGTGGTTCTGGCGTGTCTTCGTCAAAGCTGACAACCCAATCAACACAGCCCAAACCGGCAAGTACTCTGCTGCGACCTTCAACTGGCACCACTGGTCTTCCGGGGCCTTTGAGTTGGCTGACGGAAACGTCGTCATTGATGGCCACAATCAAACGATCTCCCAAGGCTGCTGCCTCGGCAAGATAGGTCACGTGGCCGGCATGAAGAATGTCAAAACACCCATTGGTAAACACAACTCGCTGACCGTTGGCCTTAGCCTGCTTCACTGCCAGTGCCAGATCTTGTCGTGACATCAGCCCGCGATCGGGCGCTGAATTCTGCATTGTTTGGTGCAATTCTGGCCCGGTGACAGCAGAAGTACCAGATTTCGATACCGCAATGCTTGCAGCTACATTCGCAATGCGCGCGCAATTCAACAGCGGCCAACCCAATCCTAAACCGATCGCCAGCGTTGCAGCTGTAGTATCACCTGCGCCAGTCACATCGTAAACCTCAACGGACCGCGCTGGGATATGCTGCACCGCATCGATACTATGAACATCAATACCTTGTTCGCCGCGGGTCACCACCAAACCACTGAGCCCTAACTTCGCACATAAAGCTTGGCCCCGAATGTCATCCTTACTGGCAGACTTGTTGGCCAACTTGCTGGCCCTGGCTGGGTTGGAAATCTGTTCCATGTCTAAGGCGTGCTGGAACTCTCTCGCGTTGGGCTTAATCACCGTGGCGTTGGCATAAACACTCAAAGGCTTCATTTTTGGATCAACCAAAACAGGTACCTTAGCTTGTCGCGCTGCATAGATCAGCGCCTGCGGATCTTCTAGCACACCCTTGTCATAGTCTTCCAAGACGCATATATCTGCGCCAATAAGATGTTTCTCGACTTTGTTTTGTATTTGCGCCTGGCGTTCAACCGCATCTGTCCCAGGCAACGCTTGCTCAAAGTCTGCCCTTACCAATTGTTGCTTTTGCGCTAACAAACGTAGTTTCACGATGGTAGGCCACTGGGGAACGCGAATGAAATCACAAACCACCCCTGCAGCTTCCAAGGTGTCCTGCAAATCTTGGGCCGCCTCGTCTTCGCCGACCAAGCCTATCAACGTACACCGAGCACCGAGGCTGACCACATTCAACGCAACATTAGCCGCGCCTCCTGGTCGTTGTTCTTGATGTTGCACATTAACTACTGGCACCGGGGCTTCCGGCGAAACTCGATCGGCAGGTCCCTGCCAATATCGATCCAGCATGACATCTCCCACCACTAAGACGTGAAGATCACTTAAAGAGGGCAATTGTAAAGACTCGGTATTCAACACGGATCCACCGGTAGAATGAACGGCGAGGAGTTTAACACAGCGAATTTGTAAGTTAGCCACTCGCATGCAGACCCGCTATGCTCCGCACGCTATGGGTCGCCCAAAGAAACAAAGTCGCCACACGAAGATTCGTAAAATCTACTCCCCTGCAGTATGGCCTACTTGGATCTTTGTCGGCTTCGCCTGGTTAACAGCTCGGCTACCCATCAGTTGGATCTTCTCAATAGGGCGTGGCTTAGGCTCAATCATGTACCGGCTCGCCACATCACGACGCATCATTACGGAAACCAACATTGCTGCCTGCTTCCCACAACTGAGCGCCGAACAGCAACAGCAAATGACCAAACGCGTTTTGCAGCAAGTCAGCATCGGTGCTCTGGAGCTAACCATCCCCTGGCTCAATCCCAAGCGCGATCTTGCAGACCGTTTCACCATTAGCGGAAAGGAACATCTCGACGCAGCACTCGCCCAGGGTAGAGGGGTTATCTTGGTGGGCGCTCACTTTGCTGTCATCGACATTATCAGCCAACCGCTGAGTGCATGTGGTCCGATAGGCGTGATGTATCGGTATAACAAAAACCCCGTATGGGAGTGGCTCCAGGTCCGCGGCAGAGAACAGTTCTTTGACGCTGTCATCGAACGCAATGACACGCGCCACATGCTACAATGTATTCGGCAGGGTAAGGCTATTTGGTACGCAGCAGATCAGGATTACGGCCGCAAACATTCAGTATTTGCACCTTTCTTCGGTATCCAAGCAGCAACCATTAGCGCGACATCGCGGATCGCTCGTCTAAATAATTCACCGGTGCTGATTCTACGTCAAACTCGTAACAATGAGACACAAACCTGGGACATCACATTCTCACCGGTATTGGAAAATTTCCCTACCGATGATGACGAAGCAAACGCTCGCCGCATGAATTTATTGTTGGAAGAACAGATAGCGCTCAATCCAGACCAATATCTTTGGCTCCACAAGCGTTTTAAGACCAGGCCCGAAGGCGAACCGCCTTTTTATCCGTTGTAGGCTGCCTCGGTTACCGAGGCTTGAGCATGCCATCCAGGCAACGCGCTAACGCAGGCACCGAAAATAACTCTTGGGCACGTTTTTTCCCCTCTTGAGCCAGCACCTCGCGATCAGTTTCTAGCGCACGAATGATGGCGGCAGCATAACCTTGAGCAGTATCGTTCTCTGCATAGAACCCCAGCTCTGCTAAAACATATTCGGGCCCGTGTCCTCGCCCCACCACAACAGGGACTCCCGCAACCATGGCTTCCAGAACAACCAACCCAAATGCATCTACATCACCTGTGTGCAACAACACGTCAAAGGCGGCAAATGTCTGCGATGCTTCCACTATGTTTCCCACCAGCTCAAGACGAGCTTGGGTTGCGACAACCTTATGTTGTTCCAATGATCGCCTACACTCGCCTTCACCGACGAACACAAGTCGAGATGGCTTGTGAACAGCGCCAAACAGTTCAAACGCGGCTACTGCCAACTGGGGCCTCTTTTTATAGTGCAAACGGCCCACCACACCGATGGTGATAGGCGCCTCCTGTGGCTGCTGCTCCGCAAGCCCCAATGTTTCCAAGGCTGCATCACGGTTCAGCAGCCGTTTGCCTGCTCGCTCAATATCTAACACGTTGGGTAACACTAACTGTTCACCACATATTTGCGCTAACTCAGCAGCAACTCCGGGCGCGGCGCCGGCAAATCTAACTTTGCGTGCAAACAACTTGCGGTTTAGACGACGCTGCCAACGAGACAACAACCCATACTCATGCGCAATCACCACACACTTAGATAAATCTCTAGCGCCTTTCACCACCACCCAGTAGGCCCGATAGCGATGACAAAGAATCAAATCCCACCGTTGCGCCAGATGCCGCGCCAACCCTTTCACCAACACCTTAGTTTGACTCAGATCACTCACATTGAGGTACTGTGCAAAAGACAAAGGTTTGGCTGTAGGCGGCGCCAAAAATACGCTGACCACCTCAACGTCCAATAAGCCGCCGGCCTGCACATAGTGTCCACACAAGGCACCAAACGGTGCACTGTCATGCGGGCATATTTGAAGTATCCGCCGGGTCATGCGGATGTTTTGGTTACCATCCAATCTTCCAACACCAGATAGGCAAGGTCAGATCCGAAGAACATATTCAGGGCGTCCTGGGGGGAACACACCATAGGTTCTCCTCGGCGATTCAGCGATGTATTCAACAACACACCATTGCCGGTTAACTCTTGCATGGTTTCAAGCAATGCATAATAGCGAGGGCTGGTGTCTTTGCTAACCACTTGGGCCCGCGCCGTTCCGTCTTCGTGCACCACCTCTGGAATTCGTTCGCGCCATGACTGCGCAACTTCAAAGGTAATGGTCATATACGGAGCAGGGTGATCGCTTTGCAATATGTCTGTCGCCAAAGTATCTAACATACTCGGGCAGAAGGGGCGCCAACGCTCACGAAATTTTATTTGTTCGTTGATACGATCAGCAATGCCTGGAGCATTGGGACAGCCGATGATGCTGCGACCACCAAGGGCTCGCGGTCCAAACTCCATGCGTCCATGAAACCAAGCGATAGGATGTCCGTCTGCAAGTACCTTAGCTGTTTCACCTACTGGATCAGACATCTTTCTCCATGCGAATTGAACGTCTTGGGATTTTCGAAACTCACACAACGCCGCTTCACAGCTTTCGTTGCTATAACTTGGCCCTAAGTAGGCGTGACGCATCGGGTGAATGTGTTCACCTTTTTGATGAGCCACATAGGTCGCTGCACCCAACGCAGTACCAGAATCCCCTGAAGCAGGTTGCACAAACAATTGTTTGATATCGTCACGATCAAGCAAACGCTGATTGAGTTTTACATTCAATGCACCGCCGCCGGCAAAAGCAAGCTGGCCGGTTTCCGCCAGCACGTCACTCAGATGAGTCTCAACCAACTTCAGAACCCAGGTTTCAAACAATTGCTGCATGCTAGCGGCGTAATGGATGTAGGGGTCGTCCGCAATATCCCCAACTCGCGGCGGCCCCAGCCAATCTACTAACTTTTGACTGAAGTAGTGACCTTTGCCTTGCGCGTCTTTATACCTTCGCAAACCCACGGTGTTGACCAGTTGTGTGTCGACCGCAAAACCGTCACCTCGCTCACGAATCAGCCGAGAGAAATCGTATCGACTGGCATCCCCATAGGGAGCCATACCCATGACTTTGTATTCGCCATCAAGCATTTCAAAGCCTAGATATTGTGTTATCGCACCATACAAGCCGCCTAAGGAGTCTGGATCATAGAACTCCTTGATCTTGTGGATCTCACCGTTTTCGCCGTACCCAATAAAAGTAGTGGCATACTCACCCTTGCCGTCCACCCCAAGAATTGCACACTTACCTTCAAACCCTGAGAGATGATAGGCGCTGGATGCATGAGACAAATGATGTTCAACCGGTACGAACTGCGTTTTTTGCCAGTTAATGCCGAGTCGATTTCCCAGCTGGTGAATCGTCTTTTTGTGTTCACGATACCGCCTATTGCCGTTGAACAGTGCATCCAACGCTCGATCAGGCGCATACCAATAGCGTTTGGCAAAGTGCCATCTTGCGGGTGAAAGAATACTGATCGGGGCAAACGGAAAGGCTACATAGTCCACCTGTTCTGGATTAATGCCCGCATACTCCATACAGAATTTGGCAGACTCGTAAGGTGGGCAATCTTTCGCGTGCTTGTCACGAGTGAAGCGCTCTTCTTCTGCAGCGGCCACTATTTCTCCATCTACCAGCAATGCTGCTGACGGGTCGTGCTTCAGTGCACCTGATAATCCCAAAACAATCATCTGTTGGCCGTCTCCTGCATTTCTTTTAGCCATCGCTCACGAAGCGCAGGATATTTATCCCAATTCGCCATGAATCTCTTTCTATCAATCTCGTGAGGACCGTAGCGCAACGCATCGTAGTCGATCAATACAATACCCTCTTCAGACAAGACAAAGTTGGTCGACTTAAGGTCCCCGTGGGTCAAACCAGCGGCACGCAATGCGCAGAGAATTTCGATAGTTTGCTTAGCGAGAACTGGAAATTCAGAGGCGTCGGTTGCCAACAGCTCACCTAAGTTTCGTTGGCCACAATCAACCATAACCAAATAACACACTCCGACAAACCAGCCAACACGCGATTCCAACAAAGCAACTGGGGCAGCGGTGGGGATACCGAGAAAACCGAGCCAGTGTCCATTACACCAGGCATCTCGCGCACGTCGTTTGAACCACCGTTTAATCCGGTGCACAACACCTTTCACATTGTAACGCTTAACAATGTAGCTCTCACCGTCCAATTGAATTCTAACAACCGTGGCACTATTACCTAGCTTTAGCGGCGTTCCTTCTCCAAAAGACGCTTCCGGAAACATCATGAAACGTTGTAGAGCAGGCCAGTGCTGCCGGTCACACAGAAAATTGCGACGCCAGTTTTTACGCTGAACAAATTGCGTACACTCACGTAGTGTTTTCTTTAGGTATCGGCGCACCCGCAGCCGGCGTTGACGCAGCACCAGCTTTAGCATCTTTTCTGCGGAGCCCATGCGCGCAACATACTCATCACCGGAGCCTGCATCGCGCACTTTGGCGTAGTGATGCCAAAGATCAGTCACTTCGCCATCGAGTAGAGGCGAACGTTGCGCCAACAAGATTGCCAAATTAGAAAATTGCTGGCGCAGTAAGTTACCACCACGCAAGCCACCCACATCAACTGCATACACCTGGTCATTGCTGGTGACAAAATTGTCGAGGTGGGCATCGGACTGCAATAGATTGGCGCCATGTAGCTGTGCAAGTAGGCCAACAGCGGCAAAAATGCCAGCAGTGTCAGTTTCGGCTATGCCTTTGGCGTCGGTCAACGCGTTATAAAAAACCGCATAACCTTCACCGTCAGCAGTAGCACCACTACCCAATAAGGCGGGAGATCTTACACCGGAACGTTGCATAGAAGCAGCACCCGACATTTCACGCTGCCAATTTCGACGTGCACCTTGGCCGTAGAATATTTTGGCAAATACTATTCTATCTTTAAAAGTTGCGATGCCACTGACTCTGCGCCCTGGTAATACTCGCGCAATCTGCTTAAAGACAACATCTACGATTTCACCGACAAAAAATTCTTCACCTGGATCCAGGCGTATTTCCACCACTACCGGGGGTACCAAATCAAGCCCGGCCAAACCAAGCCCCTCGGTTGAAAACTTCATGGTGTATACAAGCCTTTAACCAATTTCTTACGTCGGCCTTCTTGGTAGAGTTTTTCTGCGCGTTGCAGGACAGAACGCCAGAACTCACCCTCCGCTGCAAATACTTGCGTCAAAGGCTGGCCACGATAGATTCTGATGAATCTCAACCAATCTCTTGGGCTGTATCCCAAGTCTAATGTCGAATACAACAAAGCCGCCAGATCTCGTTTAAGCCATTTTAGGGGAATCACTGAGAACCGCCGCGCACGATGCAAATCTAGCACCGCCAATTCAAAGCGACCAGCAGATAACGCATCATTCTGGACCAGAATATGACAAATATAGAAATCACGATGAATGAAGCCTAAGTCGTGAAACGTTTTAGCGAAACGCGCCACTGCATAAAGTAACCTGTGTTTGGTTATCGCATGAGGCGATGTAGCTATCCAATCGTCGGTAACGTCTTCAAGGCTGGTATAACCGAATAACTCATCACACAACACAAAAGAACGCCGACTGGCAATAGATCCCGTTGAGGTGGCATAGGCCGCAGGCTTCGGGGCTGCAATCCCCAATCGGTCAAGGTCACGACAAGTGACATATTCATTTAGCGCACCGACAATCGGATGCTTGAACTGCAACCAATTTTTTACTACTTCACGCCAGCCGACTCCGTAATGCAACTTAACAAAATAGTGACGGCTGTCTAATTCAACCCTAAGTGTCCGTCTCCCCGGCACATCTCTGAACACTTCGCCCTGCAGCGCAAAAGCTGAATCCATAGGATCTTGCCCGGCCCAGAGTTTGGCGATGTCTTGCCTTAAGAAGTTCACAGTGCTTGCTGCGCCTTAATTTTTTGCGTAATGAAAGCGAGGGCGTGGCTTGGCATGTCATACAATTCGGGATGATCAACTCCATATTGCACACCATTGGATGACAATTGCGCACGCCGTTCTCGATCGAGTAACAATTGCGCTACAGTTTCATTAAAATTCTGTTGCTCAAAGGGCTCATCTAACACCAAGCCAGCCTGCGCCTGCTGGATATAGCTCGCAAAACCACAAACCCCAGAGGCGATAACCGGTAGCCCTGCAATTATGGCTTCTATTAAAACCATGCCACCACTTTCCATATAGGCGGGGTGTACCATGACATCTGCAGCTTGCAAGATAGCAGGAATATCATCTCGCCCCTTTACAATGCTAATTTGTTGATGAATACCTAATTGTCGAGCCTGACGGCGAAACTGTTGTGGGTGATCTTGACCAATGACCAACAGTCGGGTCTTTGACGCAAGCGGCAGGGGCAGGCTGGCCACCATATTCAAGACTCGATCAAGTCCTTTGGTGATGAAGCCACTTCCAACCAACAGGAGTAAGTACTGCCCTTCATCCACCTCAAACTCTGCTCGCACTTGCGCCCGCTGTGCTTGCCACCCATCAGCACGACATCGATCTTGATTCACCCCGGGTGGCAGCAGAACCAACCGCTCATCCGGCGTTTGATAGTATCTTTGAAACTGTTCTTTTTGACTGGGTGCAATGAGCATAATTTGGGTCTTTGCATTGTCTGCAAAGACTGCGCGTTCATACGATGACATCAAACGATATCGCTCAGTGCGCCGATAGATAGCTGATCGCATGGCTTGCGCTTTGTGTTCAAAACATGAGTCGGCCGCATAGTAGAAGTCGAGGCCGGGCATTCGGTTGAAGCCAACAATCGCACACGGACGATACCACTTCACCTGCTTTGAAATATGTTCAGCAAAATGTTGTTGCCGAGTGTGGTTAGCCACGCCTGTCTCTTCTACTATTTCAATGTCGAAACCGCTAGGTTGCTCTCCTTGCCAGCTCATACAGTACACGCGAACTTGAAAACCCCCTGCCTGGCAAGCAAGTGCAATACGTAAAAAATCGCGCTGCAACCCACCATAAGGAAAATAGTGGAAGAGTACGAAAATCAACAAGGGTTCACGTTGTTTAGCCACACCTTCGATGATATCCACCGCTTTTGGCACCAGCTGGAACAACTCATCAGATGATTTCGCCGCAATACCGTGAGCCACCCATTGCTCGCGCATGGGTGAAGTAAGCAACTCTAGCAACGCTTGATTAAGATTCTCTTGGGAAAACGGCAGCGGCAATACAATACCCGCCTGGTGTTGGTTGAGGTACTTGGCATAACCACAATTTTTTGTGGCCAATACCGGAACTCCAGCCAACATCGCCTCAACAATCACCATCCCCGCAGTTTCATCATAAGCAGGGTGTAGCAAGGCATCAGCAGCAAACAGGAACCTGGGCACATCGTCACGCCCCTCGGTAAAGAAAGTCACTTGCTTGGTTAAACCCAAGCGCATAGTCATACGTTCAAAAGCGTCACCCTTATCTCGTCCAATGATCATCAGATGAGTCTTCACCTTCACCTGTTTAGGTAAGGTGGCCATTGCCAGCAACGCCCGATCAAGGCCTTTCTTAATGAACCCTGAGCCAATGAAAAGTAGCAGCAGCTGATCTTCACGTAGACCAAACTCAGCTCGTAATTCGCGGCGTGCCGCCGACTTGTCTACTGGCGCGATGCGATCGCGCTCTATCCCCGGGGGTAGCAGATGAAATCGGTCTGGTTGCGTCTGATAATAGTGTCGATAGCGCGGCGTCTCCACATCCGATATAGCCAGAATCTGTGTAGTGCTGTATTTGTCATAAACAGCACGTTCTGCAGCATGGAAGCTCTTAAACCTGGGCAACAGGCGATACCAAGCATCTCTTTGCGACAGTGCCTTCTCGATATAACAAGAATCTCCACCATAGTAGATGTCTAGACCTGGCATCTTGTTAAAACCGACCACCAAATCGAAACCAATTTCTCTAGCTCGCTGATTCACAAATTTCGCGAAATGCTCATATTGAGAATGACGGTTGAACCCGACAATGGGCACAATCTCTACAGGCACATCGTCTTGTGCTGGCGCTTCCCATCGTAGAGTAAATATCGAGATGGTATGACCGCGCGCGACGCACTCATTAACAATTTTCATCATGTCCCTTTGAATACCACCATAGGGGAAATATTTGAATATGGTGAACGCGAAATGCACTAGCTGCTCTGGCCCAACAAACCATGGGCCTGGCGCCAAACAACCTCGGGGCTCAACGTTGCAAAACAGGGTGGCTGCACTGGCTGCTGCTTCCAAAGGGGCGTATCGCCCCTAAACTGGGTACACGTTGGTCTAATACAAGGCACACACGGTGCTTGGCCTTGTAGGGTTTGGGCACGCTGTCCTCGACACCCTGTTAACCGCGCGCTGGTAGCACCGTATAGACCGAGTGTGGGCGTACCTAACGCCGCACTTAAATGGCACAGGCCGCTATCAACCCCAATCACCAAGGCTGCATTTTGCAACACTGCTAACAGCTCACCTAATGACACTTTCGATTGGATTTTGGCGCCGTGCTTAGCCAACAATTCAGCCCGGCTGCGTTCTACCTCGTTACCCCAGGTGACAACTGGCTCGAAACCAGCCTGCTTCGACAAAGCTACCAGCTCTTGCCACATGTTCTGCGGCCAATGTTTGCTTACCCAGGTTGTGCCATGCAAGAGTATGACTTGCTTAGATTCTCGAGTAGGTTGCGTTGCACCCAGGTCAGCCAGGCCAGACGACTCACGGGTAGGCAAAACATAATTTAGCGCAGCGGAAAATAATTGTCTTTGGCGATCAATGGCATGCTGAGTACGAGGCACAACATGGCGTTGATGATAAGCAAAGGCGGCCCAAGGCTCTCGTGCCACCGTATGGGAGAACCCGTAACGTTCACCCCTCGCCAACAAACTTACCATGGCACTCTTGATCAAGCCCTGGGAGTCTATAATGTGTTGATAGGTGTCCAAACGCAGCGAGCTGTAAAATTCTCGCATCTGCGGTCTAGCTTGGCGAAATTGTTTTCGCCAACGACGCCAGGCGATGGGAATGACCCGATCAACGCCTGGATGCATTGCGACCAAATCAGCGAAGGCTTCCTCCACTACCCAGTCAATACAATAGCCCGCATTGACTGCATCGGTCACAGCCGGCATTGCGTGGATCACGTCACCCAGACTAGACATTTTTATCAACAACACTCGACCCTGCATCACATCAATAACCTCGCAATCACCTGCGCTGGCTCGAGTTTTTGTAAACAGTCTAGATGGCCCAATGGACAAGTACGCTGGAAACAAGGCCGACAATCTAGCTGCTGTTCGACCACTTGTGCGTGTTCACCCAGCGGCGGAGTGAATTCGGCAGAGGTAGAACCGAAAATTCCCAAGGTGGGGATACCAAGCGCACAGGCCACGTGCATCAGCCCAGAATCGTTAGACAATACCTGTTCAGTGAGTGACAGCAAGTCTAGCGCATCGAGCAAGCTTGTTTTGCCTGCCAAATTAACCGCAGCGGGCACCTGGGACACGATGGCAGCACAATCTTGTTGATCGCTCGGTGACCCCATCAACCACACTTGCTTGCCACGTGCAACCAACTCGTTTGCCACCGCGGCGTAATGTTGCGGCGGCCACTTTTTGGCAGCACCAAACTCTGCCCCTGGGCAGATGGCAACCGTCGCACCCTGCTGCAAAGACAGTTTTTGTAACAAACTGGCTGCATTATTTGGGTCCGCTTCAAGCTTGGGGTGCGGATAGGGATGGCGCAGAGTTGGCGCCGTCGTTTGGCCAGGCTCTTGATCTAATCCTGGGCACTCAGCCAAAGCCATAAACCGCTCAATCATTAAAGGGTACACGTGCTTGTCCAACTTGCGCCGATCGTTCAATAACCCGTAACGTGCTTCCCCATGCCATCCCACTCTGGTTTCTATACCTGCAAAAAAAGGCACCAAAGCTGATTTCCAACTGTTCGGTAATACATAGGCTCGCTCATAACCGTAGGATTTGAGGTTTTGGCCCACTCGTCGTCGCTTACTCAAAGCCAATTCGCCGTGAGCAAAATCCACAGTATGGACCAGGCCAATTTCGGCCATACGCTGGGCTACCGGTGCCGTAGCAGGTGGTGCCAGCATGTGTAGTTCACGCGAAGAATCTTGTTTATGCAAGCGCTGAACCAACGTATGTGCCATGACCATGTCGCCGACCCAAGCGGGGCCAACGATTAGCATCTTAGACACGGCTACCGCAACCCTATACGGGTGACTGCCATTCGGGAAAGCTGTCTCGCTTACCGCGGACTTGATCGAAATAGGTGGCTTGTAACATTTCCGTTATTGTCCCGCGAACTCCTGTACCGATAGTGCGCCCGTCGAGAGAGCAAATTGGCAGTACTTCAGCAGCGGTGCCGGTAAAGAATGCCTCATCTGCAATGTAAACTTCATCTCGAGTGATGCGTCGTTCGCGCACGTTAATCCCCTTCTCCTGCGCCAAAGCGAACACAGTATCTCGGGTGATGCCCGCCAGACAGGAGGTAAGCTCTGGGGTAATCAATTCGCCATTCTTCACCAGAAAAATATTCTCACCACTGCCCTCGGCAACGTAGCCTTCGTTATCTAACAATAATGCTTCATCGCAGCCAGACTCTAACGCTTCATGTAACGCCAGAATACTGTTGGTGTAGTTACCGTTAGACTTCGCCTTACACATAGTGATGTTGACATGATGACGCGTATACGACGAGGTACGTACCTTAATGCCATTGTCGCGGGCATCTGCATCCATGTAGTTTGGCCAAGGCCAGGAAGCAATGCAGACGTGAACAGACAGCCCTTGGGCACGCAAACCCATGGCTTCGGTACCTAAAAAAGCCATCGGCCGCAAATAACCCTCTGCCAATTCATTGGCGCGAAATACTTCACGCTGGGCATCACTGAGTTGCTGAGCGGTAAAAGGCAACTTCATACCGAGAATGTGGGCCGAGTCAAAGAGACGTTGAGTATGCTCTTGAAGACGGAAAATACAGGGGCCATTGGGTGTGTTGTACGCACGCACACCTTCAAAAACACCTAAGCCGTAATGTAGTGTATGCGTGAGCACGTGCACTTTGGCGTCGCGCCAGGGTGTCAGCTTTCCATCCATCCAAATCCAACCGTCACGGTCGGCAAAGTTCGACTCTGTCATGTAGGTTCTGTTGTTGTTCCTATGCTAGGCGCGACATTGCAACATAATTTATGGGGGAAATCTGCGGAATTTTGGAGACTTCTAAGCTGCGCGGTCGCTCGATCTCATCTTCGCTAGGAGATGCCTACTGGTATTGTGAGACCGGGGCAACCCTTAGAATTTCGGCTACGGTGGTGACGCCTGCACCTACTTTTTGCGCACCAGATAGTCGTAGCGTGCGCATACCTTGCTCCATGCCGGCTTTGCGGATGTCTTCGAGTTCAGTTTCGGCTTTGATCAGAGAATTTACTTTGTCGGTCATGGATAGAATTTCGTATATACCCATGCGACCAAGATACCCTGTATCACGGCATTCTAGGCACCCCTTGGGCACGAAGAACTTAGTGGGTGGCTTTATTCGATAGGGAGTAGTTAGCAGTTGCCAGGCTTCTTCGTCGACTGGTTCTTCTACTTTGCAATGGGGACACAATGTTCGTATCAGCCGCTGCGCCATGATGCCCAATACTGTGGCTCGAATCATGTAAGCAGGTACACCCAGGTCAAGCATACGGCTGATGGCGGTAGGCGCATCATTGGTATGCAACGTTGAAATCACTAAATGACCGGTAAGCGCAGCTTGAATAGCCATTTCAGCGGTTTCAAGGTCACGTATCTCGCCCACCATGATAATGTCTGGGTCTTGTCGCATCAGGGCGCGCACACCCGAGGCGAAGGACACACCAATATTGTGCTGTATCTGCATTTGATTGAAGGAGGGCTCAACCATCTCGATGGGGTCTTCAACGGTACAAACATTGACCTCATCGGTCGCCAACTGCTTGAGGGTACTATATAGGGTGGTGGTTTTGCCTGACCCCGTTGGCCCTGTCACCAGCACAATACCATTGGCAGAGTGCGTCATGTCACGCCATCGTTCATAGTCGTCGCCGGTAAGACCCAGCTCTTGGAAGCTGCGCAACAGCACATCAGGGTCAAAAATACGCATGACCATCTTCTCGCCAAAAGCCGTGGGCAAGGTGGATAAGCGCAATTCGATTTCATCACCATCCTGGCTGACGGTTTTTACCCGACCGTCTTGAGGACGACGTTTCTCCGCAACATCCATACGACCTAAAATTTTTAAACGGCTGGTCACCGCAGCGTTAACTGCAGAGGGTAGTTCGTACACGTGATGCAAAATACCGTCTATACGAAAACGAATCAGACCTTTGTCGCGTCGCGGCTCAATATGAATGTCACTGGCACGTTGGTCGAAAGCATATTGTAGTAACCAGTCGACAATGTTCACCACGTGGGCGTCATTGGCTTCGGGAGATTTGAGCCCCCCCAGCTCAAGCATTTGCTCAAGGTTGGTGATACCAGAAACTTCCATCCCCGCATCTGCCGCACGAGCTGCGGAGCGCGCGATAGTATAGAATTCTAATTGATAACGAGTTAGATCAGCAGGATTACAAACCACACGACGTATGCGACGTTCACGCAGAGTTTGGGTGAGCATGGACTCCCACTGAAACATGTAGGGCTGGCCACTGGCGATAACCACATATTCATCCGCCACTTCCAGCGCCAAGATATTGTGTCGCTGAGCAAAGGCATAAGACATAACTTCGGTGGCTGCATTCACATTGATCTTGAGTGGATCGATACGGACATAAGACTGACCCGACCGCTCAGCCAGCCATTGGGTCATAGTTTCTAAATTGAGCGTATGGCCAGGGTTTTGGCGATTCTCGAATTCCTTACCAGCAACAATTTCTAGCGGATGCATGCTCAGTTCTTTCTTTGAGCGTGGCGCGATGAGGACATCTTCTGCTTGCCGGCGACCAATGAACTCGTCTTCTACTAATGCCTCTAGGAAAATAGGTAAATCGAGTAGCTGCTCGGTACCCAAATCAAACGCCCCGCCACCAAAACCACGCTGCTGGCTCAGGCTTTCACCTGCCTTAGTAGCTTGGGGTATTTCGGGAGAATCCATTTGCGCTTTATTTTCCGCCACGCATCTATCCATACATGCATTTACAGACCCAGCAGTATCGCCCCAGACAGACAATTTGCAAGTACTACGGCCATTGGATTTGACCTCTGTCACAGAAGAAAAAGTGTAAGTAATTAAACAACTTAGGTGTTTTTTGGCCAAGTTCGGACTAGAATATGTGCCCTTTTGATTGACCGACAATGCACGAGAGTTATGGCCGCGCTACCTAAATTCGACGAGATGCTGGCAACCTTGGTGGGCGAACCCTCAGTAAGCTCTACCACACCCAGTATTGACCGCAGCAACCTGCGAGTGATCGAACACCTGGCCAATTGGCTCGACGGATTGGGTTTCAACACTCAACTCATGCCGTTACCGGATAACCCTCAGAAAGCCAATCTGATTGCCCGTTATGGCGACGGCGAGGGCGGCTTGGTGCTGGCAGGCCATACCGACACCGTACCTTACGACGAAAAGAAATGGCAGAGCGACCCGTTTAAAATCACCGAAGCAGACAACAAGCTCTACGGTCTGGGCACATGCGACATGAAGGGGTTTTTCCCCGTGGCATTGCAAGCAGTGACAACATTCTTAGACCAGCCATTAAAAGCGCCCATTACCATCGTGGCAACTTCCGATGAAGAGTCTTCCATGGCAGGTGCACGCTATCTTGCAGAATCGCAAAGTGTGCAGGCAGAGTACGCCATAATCGGCGAGCCCACTGGCCTGAAGCCTATCTACGCACACAAAGGCATTGCCTTTCTAACCATTCGGCTACAGGGCGCGTCTGGCCATAGCTCTAATCCTGATTTGGGCTGCAACGCCCTCGATTCGATGTACGACGTGATGGGCGAACTGATTCGCTTTCGCACCGAACTGGCAGAACAAAATCAAAACCCAGCCTTTGAAGTACACATTCCCACAATGAATTTAGGCTGCATGCACGCCGGCGACAGTCCCAATAGAATTTGCAGCCATGCAGAATTGCAAATCGACTTACGCCTGCTACCTGGCATGGACACCCACGCCACCATCGAAATGTTGTCATCCCGATTGCAAGGTGTCGTGGCACGGTGTGAAACCACATTAGAACTCACCACCCACTATCCGCCAATTCCACCCTTTGAAACGGACAAAGACAACGACCTAGTGCAAACTTTGGCGAAACATTCCGGTAACCCACCTGGTACAGTCGCCTTTGGTACCGAAGGTCATTTTTTACAAAAGCTAGGTATGGACACGGTTGTGTTTGGCCCTGGCAGCATTGATCAAGCACATCAGCCCAACGAATTTCTTGCGCGGGACCAAATTGAACCTGCTACAGAAATACTGCGCCACGTCATTCAACGTTACTGCACCGCGTGACCTGTTACCACACGGTGTGAAATATGCAGACAACGGATTACGCCAGGTGGTTTAGAGGCTCCACCCCCTACATAAGTGCGCACCGCGACAAAACGTTTGTTATATTGTTGACAGGCGAAGCGTTACAACATACCAACCTTACCCACATCGTACATGACCTGGCACTACTACACGTGCTGGGCGTCCGCTTGGTCTTGGTACATGGGGCAAGACCACAAATAGAGCAGCAACTGGGTAAGTCTGAATATCACAAGGCAAGGCGCATTACTGACAGTGCGGCAATGAATATGATTGCCGGTGTAAACGGCACCATACGCACTCAACTTGAAGCACTTTTTTCAACAGGGCTACCCAACACGCCACTGCACAATGTTGAAGTTCCGGTCATCTCAGGCAACTTCGTTACCGCCCAGCCCATCGGCATAATCGACGGTGTCGATCATCTATTCACAGGTGAAGTGAGGAAAGTAGAAAAAGATCGTATCGAAAGCATACTAACGACAGGCGGCTTACTGCTGCAATCGCCGATTGGCTATTCTCCCTCGGGCCAAGCTTTTAATCTTATTGCAGAAGATCTCGCAGCAGAATTAGCGGTTCAAATTAGCGCAGATAAACTCATTGTATTCGACGATTTCGCCCTTACCACTCAGAACGGCGAACGCATTAGTTCCTTTACTCCAACCGGCCTAGAACAGCGTATCGATCAGTACCCAGACCAAAAACAAGTGCGGCTACGTGCACTCGCACACGCGGTGCGCGGTGGTGTGAATAAGTCACACCTTGTGAGTTTTGAGCAAGACGGCGCCCTATTGGTAGAGCTCTTCACGGCAGAAGGCATCGGTACGCAAATTCTCGAACAACAGGCCAAGGCCGTTCGCCC
>JAADHW010000379.1 GCA_013151695.1 Gammaproteobacteria bacterium | reverse complement strand
ATCACCTACAAATGCCTTACCTGTGCGCGTAGCACCGTGCAAACCCGGAGCTAGGCCGACGATGAGTGTACGTGCGGTGTTATCCCCCCATGCACCTACTGGTGCAGCGTGGTAGCCTGGAAACTCTTGATTGATCATATGGTGATGGGTGACCAAACGAGGACAGTGAGTACATTTGAGTAAGCTTTTAAGTGACCGGTGCATCGTTGATGGCATTTAATCAGAGGTTCCCTAGGAAGCAATAGCCGCAGACACCTGCATGTCTTGCCTAGCACAAGCAACAGGCTGCCCCACGGACCTAACTTGGAATTGATTGATCATTCCATATCTCACTGCGAGCAAAACCAACTCTACATCGCTAGAAATGTTCAGTTTATCAAATATTCGATAGCGGTAACTGTTGACTGTCTTCGGAGACAGATGAAGGCTGTTAGATATGTCGCTAACTTTCTGGCAACTTACCACCATGAGCATAATTTGCATTTCCCTATTTGACAAAAGCTCGAACGGACTGTCGACATTATCCTCATAGGCATAGCTTGCGAGGTCTTGTGCCACTTCACCGCACACATAACGCTTGCCCGCAAACACACGTCGTATCGCGACCTCCAATTCTGTTAGGTCTACATTCTTGGTCAGAAAACCAAGCGCACCTGCCTTGAGCATTTGTGCAGGAAAGGGAGTTTGGATACATGCCGTAACCGCGATGACAGACGTCCGGCAATCCATTCGGGATATACGTTGTGTGGCTTCTATGCCACCCATACCAGGCAATATAATGTCCATCATAATGATATCTGGTTTCTGGCTTCGAGCTAGGGTCAGCGCCTCTTCGCCGTTACTAGCGATACCTACAACCTGGACGTTTCGCATGTCGCGTAGGATTTTTGCAAAACTGATTCGAAAAAGATTCTGATTATCCGCGATTACTATTCTGATCATATCACCCCCTTCATTTAGCGAGGGCCAAACATAGAAGCCATGCTAGCCAAAGACAATGCGTGCGGGGTAAAAACCGACCAACTTTCAGGATATCTCCATAAAGCGATATGGCGGTGATATCACTTTACTAAAAAAATGCCTGCAATCCAGTTTGAGCCCTACCTAGAATGAGCGCATGTATGTCATGTGTACCTTCGTAGGTGTTGACTGTCTCTAGATTCATGACATGGCGTATCACGTGAAATTCATCAGAAATTCCGTTGCCGCCATGCATATCTCGAGCAACCCGTGCAATGTCCAATGCCTTGCCACAGTTATTGCGCTTCATCAACGATATAACTTCAACTGGCAATCTATCTTCGTCTAACAAGCGACCCATACGCAGGCAGCTCTGCAAGCCAAGCGTGATTTCAGTTTGCATGTCTGCCAACTTTTTTTGCACAAGTTGGGTAGCGGCAAGCGGGCGACCAAATTGCTCTCGTTCGAGCGTGTAGGTTCTAGCAGCCTGCCAGCAATATTCAGCCGCTCCCAAGGCACCCCACGCAATACCGTAGCGCGCTTTATTCAAACAACCGAATGGACCGCCTAACCCTTTACCTTCGGGTAATAGATTTTCCTCAGGGACAAACACATCCTGCAATACTATTTCGCCGGTAATGGAAGCACGCAAGCTCATTTTACCTTCAATCTTTGGCGTGCTAAACCCATCGAAGTCACGCTCGACTATGAAACCGCGAATGACGCCTTCTAACTTAGCCCAAACAACAGCAAGATCCGCAATGGGTGAATTGGTAATCCACATTTTTGCGCCATTCAGAACATAACCACCGTCAGCCGGCTTTGCCACCGTGATCATACTGCCAGGATCGGAACCGTGATTAGGTTCGGTCAAACCAAAGCAGCCAACCCATTCACCGGTAGCAAGTTTCGGCAGATACTTTTCACGTTGGGTTTCATTGCCGTATGCAAATATGGGGTGCATTACGAGAGAAGATTGCACACTCATTGCAGAACGATAGCCCGAATCAACCCGCTCCACTTCTCGCGACATAAGGCCATAACATACATGATTGACATTTGAGCAGCCGTATTTTTCTGGCAATGTCGCGCCTAACATACCTAACGCACCAAACTCATTCATGATTTCACGATCAAAAACTTCGTTTCGGTTTGCCATTAACACACGCGGCATGAGCTTGTCCTGAGCAAAATCTCGTGCACTGTCTTGCACCATGCGCTCTTCTTCGGTCAGTTGGTCAGAAAGAAAAAGCGGATCTTCCCACGAGAAAGGCGCGTTGTTATTTGCCATGTTTGTGTTCTTTTATGTTTATTGAAAAATACGCAGCAAGGCTAATGCAGAGATGCCGGAACCGCAATCATTTGTCCAAGCTCAGTACACCTGGCCCAAAGAAAAGGCTAAATTCTGTCCCCGCACCTAAATGGGTACGCACATCCAAAGCACCGCCGAGTTCATCCACGAGGCGCACAACCAGTTGCAACCCAACACCTTGGTGTTCACCACCCTTAGTGGATTGTTTTGCTTGTGCCAAATTTTCCAGTACATGTTGTTCTAACCCAGGACCGGTATCTTGCACCGTCAACTCAAAACCAAAGCCGCCATCTCGATAAACATCTCGTTGACAACTCAGAGTAACTTGATCACCCGGCCCGCATGCCTCCAAAGCATTCTTGATCAAGTTTGTCATTATCTGGGCTAGCTTGCCGTGGTCGATACGGGTCAATAAGGGTGAATCCAAAAGAACCAGCTGAATATCGACACCTTGTTCCTGTGCCAATCCGCGATGCAGTTCTCCTAGATTACGCAACCACGTATTGAGTTCAATTTCACTGGACATTGCCGTATCGGCAACCAGCTCTGTTAGATCTGGAATTTCACGTGCCCTGGAAAAAATGTCTCCAGCCCGACGCAACTCTGTAGCAATCATTACAAGCTGTTCAACTGCTTCGGGCTCATGTTGCATACGCAACTCGAGAATATGCAAATAGTTGTGCACTATGCTCAGCGGGTTGTTCGCTTCATGTACAATTTCGCGGAGACGTTGATTTTCAGCGTCGCGAAACAATTGTACTGAATCTGTCTTCTCATCTTCATTATCTTGCTCTGCACCCAACTTAGACTGCTTGGTGAAGTGTTTGGCCAATTCTTCGGCATAAAGCTCTGCAGCAACATTCACATCAACATCATCATCGCTACTCACCACCAATACCCCGTGAACTTCGCTAGATCCCGCGGCAACAACAAACGCTTCCTGGGCGCCGAGCATACGCAAAAGCTGTCGATCAACCACAGCCAAACCAGGCCCGTCACTGATTGCAGCCTTCTGTCCGGTTAGTGCAACCGAGGCGATAGTGCTGATGGTGCTGTCGATGCGAATAGAGATCTGTGGTGCAGCCACCAATTCAATTCGATTGCTGTTTTTATTCACTTTTAACAGTAGCGGCGGCAGGGTAAATAAACATCGGCTCACTTGATCGTGCATAGCTACAAGTTCATCAGCTGATTCACATACGTTGAACGCCGCCCCAACAAGACCAATCTGCTGACGCAGCCAAATACGATGGGACCAGTCTGTGCTAGAAGTTGTATCTACACCGATATTCTCTACGAACGCCTGGGCTTGAGCATCTGCTGCATTAAACAGGCTATCAAACGTCGACGCGTCAATTTCGAGCAGCCGGTGTGCCAGATCAGCCTCGTTACCAAACTCGATGGCATCAATGACAGCAAAAATCCTTAGTTCGAGCGCGGCATCTTCTAACAGTTCTGGAGCAGTACCTCGAAACTCAATGAGCTCTGCCAATTTTGGGTCCTGTTCTAGTTGTACCCCTGATATCGCCAACAGCGCGCGCAGCCTAATATTCTCAAGAACATCACGGCTTGGCGAACTTAACACCGCCAAATGTTCAGCCAACACCTCAGCCAAAAAAGCCGCCCGCAAAACAAGCTGCCACTGATCTAAACTCAGACGTGCACTTCCGGCGATAGGCAATACTGACCAACCCTGAGCACTGGCTACACTTTGGAACTGCGAATCTGACAACTGCTCAATCTGCTGTCGCAGTTGCGCAAGGTCTGCCGGTAAGTCGAGTATTTTCAACCAACGCGCCAGCAAGTCTGCGTCACAGCACAACAGCTGGCACAACAACTGCGCATCACACTGTGCGGGTGCAATCAGTTCTAAATAACGATAGATGACCGCATCTGGGGTCACGCGCTGTGTCTCCCTATGGCCACAGCTGCGCTAACCATGCACAGCGGGTGATGAATTTGGTAACAACGTCGTATGAGATGAGCCGTCCTGACTAACCGGGAGCGCTGCCGTTGTTACATTCCCAACCGCAAAATTCTACTGATTTACTGGGTTTAGAAAATTAGTTTTATGTATGAAGATTATAGTTATGTTTATCAAATAGTTAGCTCAGTTATCTAATGTTAGATATACCTGTTAATATCATCCCTCAACTTTTCAGCTACTACAGCAGCCTTTTGCGCAAACTGCGCGGAGCTATCGGCATAAATAATTGCCCGCGAACTAGATATTAAAAGCCCCTCTTTAACCGAATTAGCACCGTTACATACCGCCGCTTGCAAATCGCCTCCCTGTGCGCCAACACCGGGTACAAGCAGCGGCATATCTGCTACCGCTTTTCGAATTTGACCCAGTTCCTCGGGATAGGTGGCGCCTGCAACCAACATGCACTGATCGTTGGTGTTCCATTGCGCAACCGCCTCTGCCACCTGGAGAAACAAAGCCTGCCCATCTGCAAGTTGCGATTTTTGCAACCAATCAGAATGCGCATTGCTGGTGCGGCAAACCACGATGACGCCACGGTCATCGTAGCGCAAATACGGCTCTACGCTGTCAAAACCCAGATAAGGGCTTAGCGTCACAGCATCTGCATCATATCGCTGATAAGCCTCTTGGGCATAGAAAGCTGCGGTGCTGCCAACATCCCCCCGCTTGGCGTCCAAGATCACAATATGATCGGGATAACTCGTCTTGATGTATTGGATCAACTCTGCCAGTTCGTCTTCTGCCCCCACGGCTGCAAAGTGAGCAAACTGAGGTTTAAACGCACAAGCATAAGGCGCTGTGGCATCAACCACTTCGCGACAGAACTTCCAATACGGCTTATCCTGCCGTTGAAAAACATCAGGTAATCGAGACATATCGGGGTCTAAGCCCACGCATAAAAAAGATTGTTGTTGGCGCCATGCTTGACAGAGCTTTGCGTGAAACTTCATGCTGAAATCAGTACTGGAGGATTGCGCCATTCTAGCGCAAAGACCTGACCAGATACGACAAGTACTGGCAGTTCACGACAACAAAATAACTAGAATCAACTTAAAGTAAAAGCCTTATACAATTGATATATATAGTTTTATACTGATGGCACAGATCTAGCATAACTTTATCCCATTATGGGGTAGATATGAGATAGTGCGAGCTGGTGACAAACCCTCGCTCACGGGAAGCAGAATGACAGACAACATAATTCAGTTTAACCATGCTCGGATTCGGCAAATGTCGAATAACGATAAGCGCTTACATCCGCGGGTTGAAAGTGACGACCGCTTATTTACCCAGGTTGTATTGGCCGCCGACGAGCCAGAATTAGTCGGAACTACTTTGTCGTGCACGGCCATCAATATGTCTATCGGCGGTATCCAATTTAAAACAACTGAACCCGTTCCTGTAGGCACATTACTCGACCTTTGGGTCGATGTGTCTTCCCGCCCAGGCAAGTTCTTTCTTGCGGGTGAAGTTCGATGGTCTCGCCCCACCGCAGAAGCGGACGAAAACGGCACAGAACTTCATTTTGTCGGCGTCCAACTAAAAAGCGGGGCTGCAACTGACATTCTTGATTGGCGCGACTATCACGGTTCTGCGGTAGCCCGCTAAAGCCAGTTACCCTTCGTGTGAAGGGCATCACACCTTAAGCCAATACTGGTTCTCAGCCCTTATGAGCACAAATTGCTCTAATGGCTTGGTAGAACATAGGATTAGAACAATTTTGTGAGCCAGGTCAAAGTCGTAGCACTAAACATTGCAAGCAGCAAACAAGCTAAGTTGCCTCCGGTACTCTCGACTATTCGGCAGCAGGCTAAGAGCCAGCTGAAAGAACTGATAAACAACCTGTTTAACAATACAGACGACGCATTGTTCGAGCTTGCTGATCGTTCCCAGTCTGATCAACAACAAGAAATGTATTTCGACTCAATGCGTATTGTTCGTTTACATCGTAAGGCTGTCACTACTTCCTTCATCAATCACTTCAGCCAAAGTTTCGAAGAGATATTACGTAAACCAGCAGAACCGCTGGTTAGTGATGAACTAGAGGAAGAGCCCACGAACTATACCCTGCTCGATCAAGACGAGTTGGAAATGAGTGTTGCAGTAGCAGGTATTGTCTCTAAGGTAACCAGTCATTACAGCCTAGCCATTATGCAGCTGACCAAGCGCTTAGACTCCCTTATCCAATATCAAACGTTGAGCGAACGCACCAATCCCTTAGGCCCCAATGCGCTAAGTACGCTGTTTGCCGATTGCCTAGAAAATCTAGACGTGCCGATAAAAGTACGCATTATCCTCATGAAGCTGTTTGAACGATTTGTTATGGAACGCATGGGAACGGTATACGACCAGGCTAATCAAAGTTTAATTAATGCAGATGTGTTACCAGACCTAAGAAAGACGCACAAAACACAGTCTAGGCAGGCTCCACCATCACCTGCTGCAGTTGAGCAAATGCCGCTGCCGACGAATCAACAGGGCAGCGCGGTAAATAACAACACGTCTGGCTTCACTTTTAGTACCGTTCAATCTTTATTAGCCGGTTCTCGAGGTGGCGAGGGCTACCAGGGACAAGGCGGCGGCAATGGCGAATTCACAGGCCATACTACGTCACCTTCAATGAACTTCAATGAACTGGTACAGACACTTTCCCAAATACAGTTACAGGCCAATGCTGTTGCTATAAACACCAGTGAAGTTCCACAGCTCAGTGACATTCGCCACTTGGTCTTAAACAATGCTCCTGGCCACGAATCAAGTTCGTTGGCGCAAGCTGATGACGACGCCGTCAACTTCGTCGGCATGCTTTTCGACTATATCCTCAACGATAAAAATTTAGCCATACCGATGAAGGCACTGATCGGAAGATTGCAGATTCCCATCGTAAAACTCGCAATCATTGACAAGTCCTTTTTTGAAAAGTCTGCACATCCAGCTCGTACACTCTTGAACGAGCTTTCCAGCGCAGGCATTGGATGGAGTGGCGCTAAAGAACTTAAGCGCGACGCTTTGTATAACAAAATTGAAAGTGTCATCTCACGAGTTCTCAATGAGTTTAATCAAAACCCAGAGGTGTTTGTATCGCTGCTCAAAGAGTTACGCGCATTTGTTTCGAAAGACAATCGACGCAGTGTACTGGTGGAACAACGCGTCAAAGAATCAGAAACCGGTAAGGCAAAGACCAACGGCGCAAAAGCCACCGTGCAGGCACTTATTAACCAAAAAGCGTGCGGTTTACGTCTGCCCTCTTCAGCCGGGCGCTTCATAAGTGAAACTTGGAGTCGTGTGCTCACCCTACGGTGTGTAAAAAGTGGCGAACACGCAGACGGCTGGATGGCTGGAGTCGCGACCCTAGACAATCTCTTGTGGGTTCTCCAACCTCTGTCAGAACTGGTTGCCGTCGAACGACGTGACAGCATGGTCGATTCGCTGCTCGCGGAAATTGACGCAGGCATGACCGAACTGGGGTGCCAAACCGAAGAGATCATCGAATTTACTAAATGGTTAGAAGAACATCTGGTTACGTTATCCAAGAATGACAGAGCCTACCTGGAAGAGGATGAACGCCCAGAGCTTGATTTGCCACTAAACGTGGTCGAAGAAATCATACTCACAACCATGAAGCCAGAAGACACCAAGCCTATTGAGCCTGAATTTCTCGCTCAGATTAAAGCCCTCACGGAAGGCACATGGGTTGAAATTAGTCAGGAAAATAGTCAGCCACTACGATGTAAATTAACCACAGTGACCGTACCTGGTCACAATTACATTTTTGTCAATCGCCGCGGCATGAAAGTGTTCGAGAAAACCCGAATGGGTATTGCAACCCTCCTCAAGGACAATCAACTTAAGATAATAGATGAGTCACAGGTGTTCGACCGGGCCCTACAATCTGTGATTGGCAACCTTCGACAAATGCAACGAGACAGATCTTAACCCGCATCAGAAGTCGCGAATTGTTCACGCCATGCCGGGTCTTGCACAATTCGCTCTACGGTTTCAACCGTTGCTAACGTCTGGCTATCTACTTCCACATTAACCGAATCTCCCACCTTGAGTTGACCCAGTGTCGTACGCGCTAAGGTTTCGGGAATAAGGCTGACGGTAAACATACTGGCTTGTCGATCTAAACTCGACACTGTGAGACTTGCACCATCAAGTGCAATGAATCCTTTGTGAAATACATACTTCAGCCAGCTCTGATCCAATGCGAAATGTAGTACGTGGTCATGACCCTCTACTTTTTTGGCCATGAGTTCAGCGGTTGCGGTGACGTGACCTGAAAGAATGTGCCCACCTACCTC
>JAADHW010000141.1 GCA_013151695.1 Gammaproteobacteria bacterium | reverse complement strand
CTAAAAGGATGTTTAGCACTATGGGTGCCCTCTCTAGATGACATCGGCACCCTGCTCAACATGGGCCATACCTTGCTTTCGATATTCGATGAGCTATGGATCGCCTTAGAGCTATTTCGTGACGGCTACGACTTAGACAAGACAGCTCACGCACTCACTCTCTCCGCGCGCCTAAACTTACCCATAATCGCCAGCAATAATGCACACACTCATCAACCACAGCGCCAACCACTACAAGACTTACTGACAGCCTTACGCGTCAAAACAACCGTGGCTGAATTGGGGCCTCATGCCTTTAGTAATGCAGAGAGAACCCTCAAACCGATAACCGACCTTGAGACCCTCTATCCACCAGAAATGATTGCCGAAACTATGGTCATTGCTGATCGCTGTCATTTCTCAATGGACGAGTTGCGTTATGAATATCCGACAGACCTAGTGCCACCACATCTTTCTGCACGAGAATATCTGCGTCAATTGACCTTAGCGGGTGCTGCAGAGCGCTGGCAACAGGGTGTACCTACAGAAACAATGGTGCTGATCGAAAAAGAGCTCAAACTTATATCGGAACTACGCTACGAACATTATTTTCTGACTGTTCAGGACATTGTACAGTTTGCGCGTAGCCAGAAGATTTTGTGTCAAGGCCGAGGTTCAGCAGCAAACTCGGCAGTGTGTTATTGCTTACATGTTACAGAAGTTGACCCGGCTCGGTTACACTTGCTGTTTGAGCGGTTTGTTTCCAGAAAACGTAACGAGCCACCTGACATAGATGTTGATTTTGAGCACGAACGTCGTGAAGAAGTTATTCAGTACATCTACAAGCGCTATGGGCGAGATCGCGCCGCACTTGCTGCTACGCTTGTTTGTTATCGACCACGCAGCGCCATACGCGATGTAGGTAAAGCACTGGGGCTAAGTTTAGATGTTGTTGATTTACTAGCAAAATCTATGGCTTGGTGGGATAAGAAAGGTCAAATACCTGCGCGGTTACGTGCTGCTGGGCTCGACCCAGACAGCTTGTTAGCCAAACAATTCATCCATTTTGTGAAAGAAATATTAGGCTTTCCTCGTCATCTTTCGCAACATGTGGGTGGTTTTGTTATCGCCAAGGGTACGCTTGCCCAACTAGTACCTGTAGAAAACGCTGCCATGGAAGATCGCACCATCATTCAATGGGACAAAGATGATCTAGAAGCGCTAGGGTTGATGAAAGTAGATGTATTGGCCTTAGGCATGCTTACTGCTATTCGCAAAACCTTGGATACTTTAAACGCCTATCGCGGTACAAATTTAACGGTCCAAGAAATACCTGCGGAAGACCCTGAGACCTATCGTATGTTACAACGAGGAGACAGCGTGGGTGTATTCCAAGTGGAATCTAGAGCTCAAATGACCATGCTCCCCAGGTTAAAGCCGCAGCATTTTTATGACCTTGTGGTAGAGGTTGCAATTGTTAGGCCTGGGCCCATTCAAGGCGATATGGTGCACCCCTACTTGCGTCGCCGCCAAGGTATCGAGCCCATACACTATCCGAATAAGGCCATAAGGAAAGTACTTGAACGCACCTTAGGCATTCCTATATTTCAAGAACAAGTCATAGAACTGGCCATGGTTGCGGCTGGTTTTAGCGCCGATGAAGCAGACCAACTGAGACGCGCTATGGCCGCATGGAAAAAACGCGGCGGATTAGAGCCGTTTGAGAAAAAACTCATCGACGGCATGCTCGCTCGTGGTTATGAAAAATCGTTTGCACAAAGAGTATTTAGACAAATACAAGGTTTTGGAGACTATGGCTTTCCAGAATCTCATGCCGCAAGCTTTGCCCTATTGGTATATGTGTCATCATGGCTGAAATGTCATGAGCCAGCTGCATTTTACTGCGGGTTATTGAACAGCTTACCCATGGGTTTTTACTCACCTTCACAGCTTATTCAAGATGCCCAGCGTCATAACGTTGAGATTCGAGACATTGATGTTTGCCAGAGTCATTGGAACCACACATTAGAACAAACCAGCGACCAGCAACCTGCATTACGACTTGGCTTGCGCCTAGTGAAAGGGTTTAAAGAACAAGCGGCTGATCAAATTTATGCCAGCAGAGTGCAGCCTTTTCAGAGTACTGAAGACCTTGCCGCACGAGCCCGGCTGAACAGCCGTGATATGCGCATGCTGGCTCGTGCCGGCGCTCTTAAACATATAAGCGGACATAGACATCAAGCGCACTGGCAGGTTGCTGGCATTGAGAAACCGGCACCATTGTTGTCTAGCAACACGCGTGTTAGCGAAGTAAGTGTTGAGCTGCCTAAGCCTTCGCCAGCAGAAGATCTACTTGATGATTACAGCTACACAGGGCTTACCCTAGGGCCGCACCCAATGGCACTGCTGCGTAAAGAAGCAACCTTTAGCGGTTTTCGTACGGCGACAGAGCTAGAAGGCTACCGCCAAGGGCAGCTTATACGTATCGCTGGATTGGTGACCGGGCGACAACGCCCGGGTACTGCAACTGGTGTAGTGTTTCTTACCCTGGAAGATGAAACGGGTAACATAAATGTCATTGTTTGGTCTTCCGTCATGCAGCAGTATCGTGCCGCTTTGTTACAAGGGCAGTTATTGAAGATCAAAGGAGTGGTTGAACGAGAAGCATCGGTGATACATGTGGTTGCGGGAAATGTTGAAGACGCCACCGACTATTTACGTGGCATTGCTAGCGTAACATTGCCGTTTAAATCAAGAGATTTTCACTGAGAAGGAAGCTGCATGAGGCCCGAGCAAGCAAGCCAACTATGCTCTTTTTTTCTTGCGAGGCCCTTGAGAAATTTCTCTTATTTCATGAAGCATATCGTCCATCATCAACCTAAGAAAGCTAAGTTCTTCGCGAATTTCGATGATTTCAGGTTGAAGTTTATGACCTAGCCCATCTACCGCACGCTCTAATGCAGCAATTCGATTTTGCACATCAGCCTTGCCGAACATGTTTCGAGCCATGCTCTCTAACGGAGTTTCTGGTGTATCAAATACTTCTGCTGCGAGCGGCTTAACCTGTTCACTAGGAGCATTGTCGCCGGAAGTATTGGGTACCCCACCCCAGAATTCACTGCCTATCTCGTTGGAGACCGTTTCAACAACTTTTTGATCGATGAGATCGAGTTCTTCTAGATAAGAAAACAACAGCAATCGATCACAAACGTTGTTTATACGGCGTGGAACACCTTCACAAAACCTGTAAATTTCAGGAAAAGCGTCATCGCTGAACTTTGGATTGTCTTTCCAGCCTGCGACGGTAAGACGGTGCTCAATATAGGTACGTGTCTCTTCTTCACTAAGCGGATTTAGGTGATAGGTGGCAATAACTCTTTGGCGTAGCTGCTCAAAACCTTCAGAAAGGAGTGTGCTGCGAAATTCTTGCTGGCCCAACAAGAAAATTTGTAGCAAGGGTTTGCCTTGATATTGAAAATTGGACAGCATACGAAGCTCTTCGACCGGCTTCTCTGGGATGTTTTGAGCTTCATCTACGATGAGTAGAATACGCCGGTTGGCCTGAGCTTGTTGAATGAAATTATGCTCAATTTCCCTCAACACGCTCGCCTTAGTGGAATCACGAACAACCACACCAAAGGTATTGGCCACCGTATGCAGCAAATCATCCTCAGACAAATTAGATGTAACAATATTACCAACGGACAATTCGGAGTCGTCGAGATCTGCAAGCAAAGCCTGAACAAGTGTCGTTTTACCGGTGCCAACATTTCCGGTAATAACAATAAAACCGTCACCTTGGCTTAGACCATATTGTAGAAAGCCCAAAGCGCGTGAATGCTCAGCGCTGGGAAAAAAGAAACTAGCGTCCGGTGATAGCTGGAACGGTTTCTTTGTTAGTGAAAAATGCTCTTCGTACATACGACTAGCCCTGAATGATGAATTTACTGATTTTGGGCAGACCCATAACTATAGCCATACCCGTATCCATAACCGGCAGAAGCAGAAGCGCTGGCTTTGTTTAACAGCATGCTAACCAACTGACAGCCTTCTAATTGCCCTACTGCTTGCTCCACTGCCGACTGAGGGGTTTTGTTGGCCTCTACCACAACTACAACTTGACCCATTCTGTGTGCCAGTACCGCAGCTTCGGTGGTTGCTATAAGTGGTGGCCCATCCACGACAATGACACGCGAATCGTCCTCATCTGCTAGTGATTGTAATAGAACACCCATTGAATCACTTGCATAGAGTTCATCCAAGTTTTCCAGGTGTTCGCCACAAGGCATTACATTGAGCCGATCGACATTAGTATCAATGGCATAACGATGCGCAAGGGCATTCCTTTGAGTGAGTAGATCAACAAGCCCTGGTTCACCGTGGATGCCTAGCCAACGGCTTAGATCGCCTTTGGCTGCATCACCATCTACCAATAGTACTTTGCGATCGATTTCTGCCGCCAAACTGAGCGCCAGGTTAAGAGAAACAAAAGTTTTACCTTCACCGGGTAATGCGCTGGTTACAAAAATGACATTGGTCGGCTTAGCATTTACTTCCTTGATGGTTGGTTGCAGGTTAAGAAGTAGTGGGCGCTTAATGCGTCTAAATTCTTGGCTCTGCTGCTGATTGTTATGACCTGGCACCAAAAAGCCATTCTCATCCAGCCATCCAAAATCTAGCTCGCATGACTTTCCGTGAAATTTGTCAGATTTCTTGTCTACAATTGCAGGGGCACTTTTACTAACACCGGGATTGGCAACCTGAGAGGCCTGGGACACAGGCGCTTCCGCTAGCTCAGCACCATCTACGACGACCTTATTAACTTTGGGTTTGTTTACTAAGCGCGCCGCCGCCCTTTCAATAGTGCTCATCCAATAGTACTCATGGTTGGTGCTTGTTGCTTACTGACGCCGTGGGTGTTGTTGTTCAGCGAGTATTGTAAAGGCATTGGACTACCAAGGGTGTATTTTGATGTAAATTGTGCGACCCAAAACTCACAATAATGTTGGTCATGTAACTTACCCGCGCATAAACGCTGCTTTGATCTGACATAATGCCATTTCACAATACCGCTTGCAGCAAAGGATACCAATCGTGGTGCTGAATCTTGATCAGGCAAACATAGCCGTCGTTGGACTGGGGTATGTTGGTCTACCACTCGTGATTGAGTTCGCAACAAAATATCCAAGCCTAGGGTTTGATATCAATCAGCAGAGAGTAGGTGAGCTGAAAAATAGCGTGGACATGACGCGTGAGGTCAGCACTGAAGATTTTAAACGAGCCACTCAGATAACTTTCACCTCAAGTGTCAACGATTTGGCACAGTGTAATACCTACATTGTCACCGTTCCAACACCCATTGATGAACATAAGAAGCCAAATTTAGGTCCCCTCATAGCTGCCAGCAAGACGATTGCTGCGGTTATCAAAAAGGGTGATGTGGTTATTTATGAATCGACAGTCTACCCGGGGGCAACAGAAGAAATTTGTATACCAGTGATTGAACGGGAATCAGGTTTGACCTATAACACTGATTTTTATGCCGGTTATAGCCCCGAGCGAATTAACCCAGGTGACAAGCTACACAGTCTAACGAGCATCATCAAGGTAACATCCGGTTCCACAGAGGAAACTGCAGACTACGTTGATGACTTATACGCAAGCATCATTACCGCAGGGACCCATCGCGCGTCGAGTATCATGGTCGCTGAAGCAGCCAAAATCATAGAAAACACACAACGAGATTTAAATATTGCGCTTATTAATGAACTGGCAATGATATTTGAAAAACTCAATATCGATACCGAAGAGGTTTTAGCTGCAGCGGAAACCAAGTGGAACTTTCTACCCTTTCGTCCCGGCTTGGTGGGCGGCCATTGCATAGGTGTAGATCCATATTATTTAACCCACAAGGCTCAAGCGATCGGCTATCACCCAGAAGTAATCTTAGCTGGGCGGCGTATCAATGACCAAATGGGTGAGCACATTGCAGGCCGAGTGATCAAACTCATGGTCAAAAACGCTATCAATATCGTGGGGGCGAAAATACTAATCCTCGGACTGGCGTTCAAAGAGAATTGCCCAGATATACGCAATACTAAGGTCGTAGATGTGATTCATGCCTTAGAAAACTATCATGTAGCAGTAGATGTTTTTGACCCCTGGGTGAGTCCTGACGAAGCAAAATACGAATATGATATCGAGTTGCTTTCTGCTCCTACACAAGGCAGCTATGATGCAGTGATTCTTGCGGTGGCTCACGATGAATTTAAGGACATTTCCATTTTCGAAAAACTAACAAAAAGCAATCACGTGATATTTGATGTTAAGCATGTGTTTCCCACAGACCAAGTTGACGGGAGGCTTTGATGCGAATTCTTGTCACAGGTGCTGCTGGTTTTATCGGCTCAACAACGGCACATAAATTGTTAGATCGTGGCGACGAAGTCATCGGCCTAGACAACCTCAATAATTATTACGATGTGACCTTAAAACACGCACGTTTAGATCGGCTTAAAATCCGTCAAGGTTTTGCATTTCACTTAGTCGATATTGCTGATCAGAAAGCGCTAACCAAAGTTTTTTCAGAAACCAAGCCAGACCGGGTGATTCATTTGGCCGCCCAAGCCGGGGTACGATATTCTTTGGAGAACCCTCATGCCTATATTGAGGCAAATGTTACCGGCTTCCTGAATATTCTTGAAAATGTACGGCACATTGGCACACAACACCTCGTATTTGCATCAACATCTTCAGTTTATGGGTCTAATACACACATGCCTTTTTCTGTTCATGCCGGTGTTGATCACCCTGTTAGCTTGTATGCCGTAACCAAAAAATCAAATGAGCTGATGGCCCATACTTACGCACACCTGTTCAATATACCTTGCACAGGATTACGGTTTTTCACAGTATATGGCCCTTGGGGTCGACCCGATATGGCACTGTTTTTATTCACCAAGAAGATGCTCGCTGGGGAACCAATAGACGTATACAACCACGGACATCACACCCGCGACTTCACCTATGTGGAAGACATTGTGGAAGGCATTGTGCGAACTTGTGACAAGATTGCGGAACCGCATGCTGAATGGAACGCCGCAAAACCTGACCCAGCGATCTCATCTGCGCCTTTCCGGTTGTACAACATTGGCAGTAACAACCCAATTAAGCTTTCTAGGTATATTGAAGTTCTTGAGGAAGCGCTTGGCGTTAAGGCTGAAAAAAACCTGTTGCCTATGCAGCCCGGTGACGTGGCTGATACCTACGCAGACGTCGACGACTTGATTCAAGACATGGGTTATCAACCCGATACACCTATCGAAGATGGTATTGCAGAATTTGTAAAATGGTACAAACAGTACTATGAAGTGGGCTAAGCGAGCGGTAACCCCGAGAGGAATGTGTGACAACTAAAGCAGAAACAGTTTTGGTAACGGGTGGTGCGGGCTACATTGGCTCCCATATGTGTGTTGAGTTGTTACAAAGTGATCGCCAAGTGATTGTTTTAGACAACTTATGTAACTCCAGTGCAGCCAGCATTGATGCCATCCAGCGAATCACTCAAAAACAACTGAGCTTTGTTGAGGGTGATGTTCGAGACTCAGATCTACTTGCAAGGCTCTTTGCACAAAACGAAATTGATGCTGTATTACACTTTGCCGGCTTAAAAGCCGTGGGTGAATCTGTTGCGCAACCTATTAAATATTATGACAACAATCTCAACGGAACCTTACGCTTGGTAGAGGTGATGTCAGCAGCACAGTGCAAAACGCTGGTGTTTTCCAGCTCAGCTACAGTTTATGGCATCCCGGATAGCGTTCCCATCGATGAATCTACCGTGACAGGCGCGATAAATCCCTACGGACGCAGTAAGTTGATGGTTGAGGAATTACTGACAGATCTATATGAGGCAGATCCGAGTTGGCGTATATCACTGCTGCGCTATTTCAACCCGGTGGGTGCCCACGCCAGCGGAGAGATCGGCGAAGACCCTAACGATATACCAAATAACCTTTTGCCTTACATCAGCCAAGTGGCGGTGGGTCGATTGGAAAAACTCAACGTGTTTGGCAACGACTATGACACGCCAGATGGCACTGGGGTGCGAGACTACATACATGTGGTTGATCTTGTGAAAGGTCATTTGAAGGCATTAGAGTACCTAGCAAAGGGTCCGAAACTAGCCATACACAATTTGGGCACGGGTAACGGTTATTCAGTGATGGAAGCGATTAAGGCCTTTGAAAAATGCAGCGGCACGACAATTCCTTACGAAATTGCGTCGCGACGCCTCGGCGATGCAGCTGTGTCCTTTGCCGACCCAACCAAGGCAAACACGGAGCTAGGATGGCAGGCACAGTTCGACCTTGATCGAATGTGTGAGGACGTTTGGCGCTGGCAGAGTACACACCCCACGGGATACCCCAAAGCGTAGATTTTTAACAAATCCATGCCGACGGTGATAGAATCCACGCGCAGATCAAATGAGACATTTTTAAAGCTTTAAGTCATTGATTTACATAAATCGGAGGGGTGGCTGAGTGGTCGAAAGCACTGGTCTTGAAAACCAGCGAGGGTAAAACCTTCCAGGGTTCGAATCCCTGCCCCTCCGCCAAATCAACACAAATATGCCTGTTGCCAACTCGCCACTGAAAAACCAATCCCCTCCGATTCGAATCCAGGGTTCG
>JAADHW010000356.1 GCA_013151695.1 Gammaproteobacteria bacterium | reverse complement strand
GAAAACTCTAAGCGACGAACTGTAAAACAGCGCAAGCAAGCCAATGGCGGCACTGTCACCTCAAAACGTGTGCGTACACGTAAAGCTGGAAACTAACTCTCACCCATCTGATTTCGCTCACCCCCTTACCAAGGCCTTTCGTTTCTAGGAGGGTCTTGGTTTCTTTGCAACTAGGCAAGATCAGTAGCTCACTAGATCATTCCGAGCGTTCTTCTCCCGCAGAATCTGTGACAGCAACATCTAAAGCTTCAGAGTGAAAATCATCACCTTCTGACACTTCGTCTAACCCAGCTTCCGTGGCGATATGGAAAGCGGCATACCCTGGCATCACAAATTGATTCACAGCCATGCCAATAATACGCCCAGCATAGGGTGCGTGTATGGCAACCTGTTCATTTGATATTGGATCTATGATCATCCCCAGCAATTCGCCAGACTTCACCCTCTTGCCGAGTTTGATTTCAGATTTTAAAATACCACCTTGATCGGCGCGAACCCATGCAGAGCTATAATAGGTAGGCTCTGGATTCCCCCAGAGACTGCGCTTGTTATACATACCCATAGCATCTAACAAGGTGAACAGGGCTTTAACAGTATGCGCCACAGCATCTTCCTGTAAGCGCAATGGCTCCCCGGCTTCTAATGTAACTGCCGCTATACCTGCATCTGTTGCTGCGCGACGCAGGGTGCCTTTCCCGCCTGCACTATGTAATATCGTGGTTGCACCAAACCCCTTAGTTAATGCCAAAACATCTGCATTGTTCAAATCTGCCCGCAACTGAGGCAAATTGGTTCTATGAAATGAACCGGTATGAAGATCTATCAAGCCATCACAATTCAGAATGATTTCGTTAAAGAAACTAAAAGCCATTCGGGCCGCAGAGCTACCTCTGGGGTTACCCGGGAAAAAACGATTCAAGTCTCGCCTATCGGCAAGGTAACGAGAATGACGCTGAAATCCTTGCAAGTTAACAATGGGAACACCAACTACCTTTCCTTTAAGCTTTTCTGGCTTAATGGAATACATCAAACGACGAACAGATTCGATGCCGTTAAGCTCATCTCCGTGCACGGCAGCCGTAATACACACGGTAGGTCCAGCTTGATTGCCTTGTGCAACCAGAACTGGTGTCGGTGTTTGCGCGCCATGTAACGACTCACCTGCGGCCCAGCTTGTTTGCACCAGCTCACCTTGCTCCGGAATTTCGTTAAACACCGTATCCAAAGAAACAGGAACCTTAAGTCGTATTTTCTCAACTTCTATTGGCAGACTGGCTGCGACCTCTAACACCTCTGCTTGAATGTTTTCTTCCACAGCAACATCTAGAATCGGAGCACTAACAAGAGGCTGGACGATAGCGTAGGGTTTTGGCGGAACCACTGACTGATGCCAATCTGCATTCTTCTCAAAGGTAAAAACAATAGGTTCGGCAAAGTTGTCTGCAGAATTTGCAAGTATGGCTGGCAGTGGCTGAGGATCTGCCACATTGTAGAACAATGGCGCTTGTTGTAACGCAAATACCGCGCACAGAGCAAAGGCTGCCATCGCAGCGACAATTGCCTTGTGACGAATCCATGCGTTCATTTGATAGTTATTGCCAAGCTGACCAACACAATATCATAGGTTAACTGGCGCTGCTCTACTGTATACGGCACCCCGCACAACCACGTGAGCTTCGAAAATGTGATCCAGTGCGCTATATATGCGCCGTAATTTCTCCTAATCGCTGAGTCAGGAGCATGTTCTGCTCATAGTCAATTGGAATGACAACCAAGCTTGGCCCTTTAGTTGTGAGCGCCTCCTCTAGCGTTGAACGGAGTTCTGTACTTTCACTGCACAAATGTACACTCCAGCCAAAAGCTTCACCCAATTGCTGCCAGTTCGGATTAGAAAATGCTAAATCGGTGTGATGGCCAAACTCAACTTCTTGTTTCCAGGCGATAAGTCCGTATGCATTGTCTTCCCAAACCATCATCACCAGATCTAAATTTAGGCGCTTGGCGGTCTCCATTTCCTGAACGTTCATGAGGAATCCAGCATCACCTGCAATACCTAAAATACGTTTTTGTGGATAAACAAGAGCCGCTGCAATGGCACCAGGTAGAGCAAAGCCCATAGAACAAAACCCATTTGGAATGAGACAAGTGTTCGGTTCATGACAATGATAATGACGTGCGATCCACATTTTGTGTGCCCCAACATCTGACAGAACAATATCGTCTGGGCCCATAACTTGTCGCGCATCCCACAGTGCTTTCTGCGGCTTTATCAAACCACTTGCATCGTCTTGGGCAAATTCGGCAAGGTCATCTGCCATATCTTGGCGCAGTTGAGCTTGGCTCGACAGTTCAAAGCTCAGGTCAGCGTCTGCGACTCGTTCATTCAACATCCAAAGTAAATGGGCTAAGTCACCCACCAATTCAACTTCAGGCAAATAGTATTGATCTATTTCGGCAGGCAAAAAATCGGCATGTATAATGTTCTTGTTAGCGCTAGAATTCCACAATCTCGGGTGGTACTCCACCATATCAAATCCTAACGTGATAACTAAGTCTGCCTCATCTATAGCTAAATTCATTCGATCGTGAGTGCCCAAACCAACAGTATATAGGCAATAGGGAGCATCCATATCAACACACCCCTTAGCCATAAACGTGCTTATCACACCAACACCAGTGGCATCACAGAATTTTCTCAGCTGTTCGCTAGCGCGACGCCGGATGCATCCATTACCAGCTAGTATGACCGGACTCTTTGCTTTCGATATTAGATCAAACGCACGATCAACAACTTTGTCATCAGGAACAGAGCGGCGAAATCTGCGAACTTCAAGAGGCTTGTGATCTGTTTCTTGTTTGGCCACATCTTCAGGAATTTCTATCAACACAGCGCCCGGTTTTTCAGACCTCGCTAGGCGAACACTCTTGCGTACTATTTCAGGAATGGTATCGGCATGAAGAACTGTTGTTGCCCACTTTGTTACAGGCTCAAACATGGCCACAACATCCATGATCTGATGCGACTCTTTGTGCAAGCGATCTGTTGCGCCTTGACCAGTGAGCACCAACATGGGTGCTCGGTCCATATTCGCATCGGCGACACCAGTGATCAGATTGGTTGCACCAGGCCCTAAAGTTCCCAAGCAACCCGCCGGTTGACCAGTAAGCCTGCCGTAGATTTCGGCCATAAACGCTGCGCCTTGTTCATGTCTTGTTAACACAAACCGGATGCTGTCCGATTTTTCTAAGGACATCATCACATCAGCATTTTCCTCTCCGGGAACACCAAAAATGTACGTAATACCTTCTTGTTCCAAACACTGCACAAACAAATCTGCGGCTTTCATCTCACATCGCTCCTACATTTAGCGCCTACTCTTACTTCGCTACGCACCCACCAGTTAGTAGGCCCGCTCCAATAATCTCTGTTTTCACCACACGCCACGATGTTGCGCCACAAACTGCGGGATGGATTTGGACTGAGTGGAATCCAAATGGTTCATACCTGAAGGTTAGCAGCAGATTGAAATTTATAAACCATTTGTGGTCTTCTATTCAGCAGTGTTGAACCTCTACCTTAGCCACTTCACCGGGATAGCACATCTGCTACATCCAGCCTGAGAGCGAATATCTAAGCGGGGAGATTTTGCGATGCCTGTCGAGGTAATTGGTTGGCTTGCACCACAGGTGTCGTCTGAAATTTTGTCACCGAAAGGTCCTATATTTGGCATTGATGTCATCACCCAGACCGCTAAAGTACATGAAGATGCCGGATTCGATCGGGTACTCATCGGCTACTTTTCAGATGCTCCAGACGGCTTTCTTATTGGCGGGCACGCAGCTTCAGTCACTACAAATCTCGGCTTGGGCTTGCTTGTGGCCCATAGACCCGGCTTTGTTGCACCAACCTTGGCCGCACGTAAGCTTGCGACTCTAGACCAACTCAGCAAAGGCCGCCTCGCCGTACACTTAATCTCTGGCGGCAGCGATGAAGACCAAGCCAGAGATGGCGATCACATAGACCACCTGGGACGCTATCGCCGTACTGAAGAATACGTACAACTGCTGACTCGTGTTTGGATGGAGACTCGACCCTTCGATCACCGGGGTGAGTTCTATCAAATTGAGCAAGCCCATTCCAATATTCGCTGCCATACCGAACCACGCATTCCCATCTATGGCGGCGGCGGATCTGACGCGGCCGNNNNCGGCCGTTCAATCCTTAGCCCCTTACATCGATGTATTCATGTTGTGGGGTGAACCTCTGGCCGAAAGTAAAGAATTTATGTCCCGAGTAGCAAAGGCCGCTGGAGAAAACTAAATTAGTTGTGCTGGATATTCTGTCTCAGCCAGCTAACAATGTCTTGATAGACCTCATCGGCATTAATTTCATTGAGCATTTCATGACGACCACTGGGATACCACTTAACCGTTATCGATGTCAGTGCCTGATCATAATAAGCCTGCAACATGCGGTTAATATCTCTTTGATCAGCATGAAGCGGGTCATCGGCTCCAGAAAATATATATATCGGTAGATCCTTCGGAATTTTTTCTATGGCGGCTCGAGACGCACTACGCCGAGACCCTTCAAACAAATCTACCAACGAACCAGAGCCTAAGACAAAGCCGCAAGCGTCGTCTTGCATATATTTGTCCACTTGATCTTTGTCCCTGGACAACCACTCAAAACCGGTGGCGCCAGCGGCTTCAAATTTCTTGTTTGAGTCGGCAAACAAGATCTTTTGCAACAGATTGCTTTGTTGTGCTGCGCCTTTGCGCCATGCCTCAAACTTTGCCAACCACAAAGAAACTCGGCTTATAAAGCCAGCTTTGAAACCCGGCGAGCCTGACAGTATAAGACCGTCGATACTTGCGGCATAACGTGTGATGTATTGTTGCGACATCATCGACCCCATGGAATGTCCAAACAGCACAATGGGCACATCTGGATATGCGCTTCGCGTCCAGCAGTTCAATTCATAGGCATCGGCCAATACCCTATTCCAACCATCTGCACCCATATCGCCATAATTACCTTGCGCTGTTTCACCATGACCTCGAATATCGTTGGCGATCACTGCGTATCCCTGTTCATTCAAAACGCGAGCAAAATCACCATATCTCTGCGCGTGCTCGCCCATTCCATGAGCAATCAAAATTACAGCTTGCGGGTTAGCAACTGACCAATGATAGAGGGCAATCGCCTGCCCATCGCTGGCCAGTAGGGTCTCTCTTTTTATCCCACTGTTCATATCGGCATTTTCATCAACATTCATTTGAATTAAAAACTAGTTCTCCAGTAGGCCAAACAATCTATCCTGCTCACCTTCAAAGGCATGCGTTAACACATCACGGAAAAGTTGCATGCGCTTATTATTGCGTGAATCTCGATGTGATAATAACCAAATCTCCGAGCGTTGCACCACGCTACTGATTCTGCGCAAATCAGGGTTCGGATCCCCCATCAAGCAAGGTAGCATGGCTAAGCCAACGCCTTCACATGCCGCCTCCATTTGAGCATCAACATCTTGTATTGTGATACAAGGTTGAGGGAGTGTTGATGTTGTATAGGGTTTATCTAACTGGGCGACAAATTCATACCCCCCACCAGGAAATACCCAACGATGGCGTTTTCTTGTCTGGGTACTGAACCAGTTTAGGTAGGATAAACTGGCATACGCGGCTTCGCAGTACACGCCCACTTTGCGACCGATAAGCTGATCGCTGGGATGGTTGGTTATACGAAGTGCAATGTCTGCTTGCATGGCGGACAAATCAAGGATATTGCATGATGTGTCTAGCTCTATATGAATCTCTGGCCAACGACCGCAAAATTTGTGTATCGGCTTAATGAGCAAGTATTTCATCAGCACCAGGGGCGTAGTGACCCTGATGCGACCTTTCGCCTCACCGTCTTGGCCAAACATGCGCACCTGTAGTCCATCAAAATCCCTACCCATGGGTTGCGCCGTGCGAAGCATTTCTTGCCCAGCATTGGTCAAAGATAAGCCATGACTAAGCCTATTAAACAAGCGCGTGTCGAGATCTCGCTCCAACGCCTCTATTCGCCTCGACAGCGTTGAGTGCCCCAACTTCAGAGTGTCCGCCGCTTTTCTGAACGAACCTTCTTGCGCTATGGCTAAAAACAATCTGACGTCATCCCAATTCATAGAATTCTTGTACCGTCTGTTAGGCCTCAGTCTCTAGGCCGTACGCTTGTGGTTATTTTGAGAGTATCCGTAGCTCATCTGCCTTCTTCTATTGCGCAGTGGAATTTCGGATTCGCTGCTTGTCATGTGTTACCGCAGGGCTCATACCGGAAATACAACCCAAAATGTTGAAGCGACCATGAACTAAATTATCGCGGGAGGAACAACACTTATTTGCATAATGCGCGTTTAGAGGTTCCGGCAAGTATGTAAATTCGCAACAGGTTGTTCCAAAAATGGATATTCCAATGGACGTTACTAAACGTAACACTTCGCCAATCTACAAACAACACAACTAGAGCACTATGAAAAAAGTACCACTGCTTCTCAAAACAACATCCGCCGTTTGCTTACTCGTCTTCAGCACCACTACCCTTGCCGATGCAAAGGTTTATAAACAATCAATTAGCACCTGCAGAGACGTCATAGTGGAACAGACCTCTAACCAACATGCGATCTCACCAAGTGATTTACGGGTCAAGCTGAAGAAGATAAAAACTCACTCTAAGGCTCGAGAAATGAAATTTCATATTCGCAGTGTTCAACCCAACACCCTAGAACGCAAGATAGTGGCAACCTGCAAGGTGGGGCGCAGTGGCAAAATCATCGCTTTGACCTACGACGGGGAACAACATCCGGTAGCAACTAACTAACTAACTAACTAACTAACTTACTAACCACCAACCGATTTAGCCCGAGTTCGTCTCGGGCTCCAACTACTCACGAATCTATAACAGCTCGTTAGAATGGATCACCATCATTTTGTTCACCTGCATGTCTTGCAGGGTATGGGGTATGCCACCTACCCCCAAACCAGACTCACGCAACCCGGCAAAGGGCATGCCATCAACACGAAATGCACTGTGTTGATTGACCATGACGGCACTTGCATCCAGCCGCCGAAAGCACTTCATCGCAAAGTCTAAATCCTGCGTAAATACCGCAGCTTGGAACGAAAAAGGCAGGCTGTTGGCTTGATCAAGCGCATCACTAACCCGATCAAACTCATATACAGCAACCACGGGGCCAAATATCTCTTCGCGAGATACACGACTGCGCAGGGACGGAGATCGCAGTATTGTTGGCGAGAAGAAAAAGTCATCTATGCGCTGTCCGCCGCAAACATTTTGTGCACCTTCTTTCACCGCTTCATCCACCCACTGTTCAACGCGATCCACTTCTCGCGGTGTAATCAGCGGTCCCACTTCAGTTTCGAGGGACACAGAACTGCCAACTTCTAACCCTCGTACGACAGATTCAAGTTGTTCTATAAATTCATCAGCAAGTGCTTTGTCCACAAACAAACGCTGGGCGGAAACACAAACTTGGCCTGCGTGATAGAACCCTCCTTTGGCAATGGCGTTCACAGCACGCTCCAACTGGGCATCGTGCGCAACCAAAACCGGAGCTGCGCCACCGTGCTCAAGCGCACACCGCACCCCTGGAGCCAGCTTACTACGTAACATCCAACCCACTTTGGCACTGCCGATAAAACTAAAGAAACCAAGCCGTTTATCCGTTACGAGCTTCTCAGACAACAAAATGTCTTCAATGACCAAGGCTTGGGCCCACTGCGGCGGCAAACCGCAGGCATGTAAAATTTCTATGAATCGAAGGCAACTCAACGGTGTAACTGGCGCAGGCTTAACAATCACCGGACAGCCACTGGCAATCGCCGGCGCCACTTGATGAACAATGAGGTTGAGGGGGTGATTAAAGGCGCTCACTGCTACCACAACCCCGATCGGTTCTTTTTGAGTAAAGGCTAGATGGTGTTGGCCCGCTGCCGTTCCAGCAAGCGGAACGACACTACCCGCATCTTGGCGCAGGTACTGGGCACAAAGTTTCACTGAATCGATGGCTCGGGTGACTTCTACAATAGAATCCACCAGCGGTTTGCCCCCTTCAGACGCTGCCAGCTCCGCCAACTCCGAACGCTGCGCAATCATTTCACTCACCACTCGCTCAAGAATCGCAATCCGTTCGTGCACCGGCAACCATGCATTCTTATCACGATAAGTACCATAGGCAAGCGCGAGCGCAGCCTCTACCTCTTGTTCATCAGCAATTGTGACATCTTCAATCACAGACCCATCATTCGGAGACAAAACTTGCATCACACTGCTCCCTAAATTAGTCCGCCACCAGGTGGTTTGCACCGAGTTCCGTGATCATGGTTGCAGCAAGGTGCTCTTGATGTTGTACCTTGGCAACCGTGTCTACCAACCACCACTGCGCCGCCGCTCTTTCAGGGTTCAAATCTACCACCACATAACCACGCTGGCGGAAGTTGACCCAGTGGATGTGAGGTTGCTCTGCGACCATACGTTTCTCCACCGACAAAGCCTCTTCTTCATCACCAAAGGGTGAGGGTGAAGTGACAGACGAGCAAATGAGTTCAACTGCCAAGGAACCTTCACCCGTCTGCGAGTTATAGCCCGACCCAAACGGGTCTTCGCATATATCCAAACCCCACGCCGAGTGAATATCACCTGTCAGGATCACGGTATTGTCAATTTTCTCGCTTTTCAGCTGATCAAGAATCACAGCACGTTCGTGAGCATACCCGTCCCATTGATCTGCGTTGAGCACGTTGCGCTTTTCATCTAACAATTGACCAAACATGCATTGCTGGCCTAGTAGGCGCCAGTTTGCGCCGCGATTTTTGGAATGTGTGAGTTGCTGTTGTAACCAAGCGAGTTGATCTCGACCCAATAATGTCCTACTGGGATCATTAATTTTTTCAACATCTGCTTTGTCAACCTGCTCACTGCGGCCGTGTAGACGCGTGTCTAACATAACTAAGTCCGCCGTGTCGCCGAAGCGAAAATTGCGGTAAATATATGTCCCTGCCACTGCCATGGATTGTTCGCGTATGGGCATCCACTCATGATAAGCCTTGATTGCCATAGTTCGCCTGACCCACCAATCACCTTCATCCTCGTTGTGGTTTTGTGCTCCTCCGAACCAACTGTTGTTAGTGCTTTCGTGGTCGTCCCAAACACATATCCATGGGTGTAACCTGTGCGCCTCTTGTAAATCGGGATCAGTTTTATACTGGGCATGACGTCCACGATAATCTAACAACGAGATAACCTCGCGATCTGGAAAATGATCCCGAGCGAGCGCGCCTTCCCAGTCATAGGTGCCTGGTGCGTACTCATAGAAATAGTCACCTAGATGCACTACCGCGTTGATATCTTCGCGCTGCGCAATTCTGCGATAGACATTAAAGTGCCCGTAGGGATAGTTAGCACACGATGCCACGGCCAATCGAATATCAGGGGTACCAGAGCTTGGTAACGTTCGGGTTCGGCCAACCGGACTTTGATCACCCGCCGATTCAAACTGATAATAGTAATAGGTATTTTCTGCTAGCCCCAGGGCATCGATCTTGACTGTGTAGTCCTGACTAGCGAGCGCACGACTAACACCGCTATTCACTACATTGCGCATATTTTCGTCTTTGGCAATTCGCCAGGAAACGGACACAGAAGGAGATTGCTGTGCCGATATGCGCGTCCACAAAATAACTCTATCACTTAGCGGGTCGCCGCTGGCTACCCCATGAGAAAAGGTGTTGCCGAGAGCCGTTTGGCCTTGTACCGCACAACCGGGTAGAAATGCAGTTGAACCCCCAGCCAGGAGCAATGGGGTGGTTCGGCTCAAGAAGCCCCTTCTATTTATCAGGCTAGTTTTCACGCATACACTCCATCAGGTAAGAACAGACCACCCAGTTTGCGCTAAACCTTAGCCTTTCGACCAGCAAAAAACTAACTCCTCGCCAAATAGTTTTTAAGCGCTAGGAAATGGCGTAACTAAAAAAATTTTACGAGATATTCATTGAATCCGTTTCGCCCGCGCAAGTATCATTCCAGCCACGCCCACAAGGTGGCGCCCTCAGGCTGACTCGGCGTCTGCAAAACTAGCCTGGGGAAGTTCATCTAATACCACGCTAGCTTTTCCTAACAATTGCTTTGCGTGAAACTGCAGAGCGTGGGCGCTAATTTGTGCTTCGCTCAACAACCTAGATATCAACTCATCAATGTGTTGTCCAGAATGAGCAAGCTCTTGTGCCAAGGCATGGATCACCGTAACAGCATATGCAGTGTCCGCACCCTTTGACGGGTCTGCCAGCTCAGCGTTTTCTCGTGCAGCCCACTGCGCCAATCCGGCCAAGGCGCGATCAAATCGCTGTTGAGAAATACCATCGCTACGCAAGGTCACCAGCAAACTGTAATACTCGGCAATTCCTTCTACCACCCAATCGCTACCCTGTGTTGCTGAGTGCATACCACTCAAATGCACAATTTCATGTAAAAGTGTAGAGGTTGCATTTTCGCTTATGAAGGCTCGATTTGCGTTCACATACAACGAGCCCGGAGCTGACAGACCACCGCGCCACATGTTGGCTGGTGTACCAACAATCAACAACCGAGCGGGTAGTGTTGGAAATACTTGGGTTAGCTCCGGCAATGTCCAGCGTAAAAAAGCCAACATCTCCAAGCGCTGCATACCTGTTCCCTTCGGCGAGCTGATGGCAACTTGGGTTTGACCAATGACATCCCTACGTGTGCCAATCTCACCCGCCACCAACCAGCCTGTTGGCCGACTGTATTTTCGATCTCCCCCTTCAAGTTCCTTGGGTAGACCGTCTATTTGGCCGTACTGAGTTTCAAAACTCCATGTCTGGGGACCAACCAATGACAAACTGCTACGACTCTTGCTGCCTTTTTTTGCACGCACTTTGGCGGCAGGAAAGAGATCTCCCAAGCGCATGATCAACCAGTCTTGCTCTTTTCGCGCGTCGTAACTGTGTCCACGCTTGCGCTCTACAGTCACCAAGTAACTCAAGCGTCCTCCTGCAGCAGGGGGATGCCAAACTACACGAGACCCCTGTCTAATGATTTCGCCTTCACCAGAAAGTGCATGATACCGTTCTATCGGCATCTTAAGATCAATGGAAACCACTTGCTGAGTGTTTTGAATGATAACAATGGAGGCGTGGGCTGAGGTGTCATCATCGATAAATTCAGCACTAAACATCGCATCGTAGTACTGATCTTCAGACACACCCTGACTACAGGCACTCGCCGAGTACCCGAGCAACAGGCAAACTAAAAATCTGCCGATAGATTCCCTAGACAAGGCTTTGTAAGGTGGCGCGTGTCTGTTCGGCTTGCTGACGATTCAGCGTATACTCCGAGGCAGCAAAATCTGTAACACCCGCTTCTCTTAAGGCACTGATTCGATCATCAACTTGCGCCGCACTACCTACAATAGCAACGTCACCTGGTCCACTGACACCTTCTCGATCAAACATCGCCCGATACGAGGGTAGTTTGCCATACATATTCAATCTCTTGGCGATGCTCGCGCGCACCTCTTCTGGCTGATCGGTAACGCATACTGGCAGGGTGGCGATAATTCTGGGCTGGGGCTTACCGGCGTTGGCAGCTGCCGCTGATATTTTTGGCACAATATGCTCTTTGATGGTTTTTTCACCGACCCATGCCAAGGTTGTACCATCTGCAAGCCTACCAGTTACAGCTAAGGCTTGGGGTCCTAAGGCGGCAACTAACACTTGGATATTCACCGCGCAGGGCTTAAACAAAGTTGCATCACAGGACAACGTTTCTCCTTCGAAACTCACACAACCCTCCTGTACAAGCGGCATCAAAATACTCAAGTACTCGCGAAGATGGCGAATGGGTTTATCAAAACCAATGCCAAGCTGGGCCATCATCGGTTGATGTGAAAGCCCAATACCCAATGTCAGCTTAGCGTCCATCATACTCGCTGTGGTGAGAGTTTGACCCGCAAGCACCATCGGATGACGCGGAAAAGTAGGCACGATGGCCGTGCCCAGCTCTAACCCCGGCACTTGCACTCCAACCGCACTGAGCACTGTCAGCGCGTCAAATCCGCCGGTGGGATGTTCCGCCAACCAATAACTGCTAAAGCCATCGTTGGCAACCTGTTGGGCGTGCTCAACCACGGCGTATACTGAAGCCTTTTGCACTAATCCGGTGCCGTTGATACCAATTTTCATGCAGCCATGTTACGACAAAACCAGGCTCAATTGACATCCCTGAAGAATAAAGCGCGCAGGCGAATTGTCGACGAGACACACCACACATATCATTGTCATCTTTGAGCAGCTACAGTATTGGCTAAGAATTCATAGTGTGAGATATGCATGTCCACGGCGTTGCAAGGCACCCGCGTTGTTGATTTAACCAGCGGGCCGGCTGGCGGCATTGCAACAATGATATTGGCCGATTTTGGCGCCGAAGTGATTACTATCGAGCGCCCTGGTGCGGATGAACTGGCAACCCTTGCAGCATCACCCATGTGGCAGCGAGGCAAACATTTGCTGTCCCTCGACTTAAACACCAACGCAGATTACAACACGTTTGATGAACTTTGTGCCGCTGCAGATATTCTAGTTTGCAGCTGGCGCCAACAGGCATTGGTGCGTAAGAAGCTAAATTTTGAAGCACTGCATCCGCGCCACCCTCACCTGATTTATTGCCACCTCACCGGCTTCGGGAGTCGAGGTCCACTGGCAAATTTACCGGGCTACGAACACCTGCTCGCCGCCTACACGGGTCGTATGCTCAGCTTTATGGGCATTGTCGACAGACCCGGGCCGGTATTTTCTAGTTTGCAGGTTGGCGTTCATGCC
>JAADHW010000154.1:8804-14743 GCA_013151695.1 Gammaproteobacteria bacterium | reverse complement strand
AACTTTTACGTCACCAAGTGTATATCGCGCAAGAGGTCGCCTCGAGATTTGCACCTCGTGTATTGTTGGCAGATGAGGTGGGATTGGGTAAGACCATCGAGGCTGGGATGATCCTTCATCATCAATTGCAGACGGGCTTAGCCAGCCGGGCATTGATTGTGGTGCCGGACGCGCTTTTACACCAATGGTTGGTTGAGATGCTGCGTAAATTTGGCTTGCACTTCGCTTTGTTTGATCGCGATCGGTACGATGCTTTGTTAGAGAGCGGTGAGGGAAACCCGTTTGAATCAGAGCAGTTGGTTCTGTGCGGCCTGAGTATGTTGCTTAATGAGGACGGAGTTCTGCAGAGGGCTGCAGAGTCGACCTGGGATCTTTTAATTGTCGATGAAGCCCACCATCTACACTGGCAACCACACTCTCCCAGCGTTGAGTATACCGCGATAGAAACCCTGGCGGAGCAGTCCAGTGGCCTGTTGCTACTGACTGCAACCCCAGAACAATTAGGCCCAGAAAGTCATTTTGCTCGGTTACGGCTACTCGACCCGTCACGTTTTTCAGATTTAGAGACGTTTCGCAAAGAACAGGCCAGTTATGTGCAGCTTAGTTCTATTGTCAGTCAGCTTGGCAAAAACCTGCCGCTAACAGATCAGCAGCGAAAAACAGTCGGCGAACTCGGTGGTATTGAGCTAAACGACGACACCAGTAACCAAGCGTTGATTGCGCAGTTACTTGATCGGCATGGTACCGGGCGTGTGTTATTCAGAAACACGCGAGCAGCTATTCAAGGCTTTCCACAGCGCGTGCTGCATGGTTACCGGCTAGAACATGACTCGCCATTGTTACATGACCCTGCCCACCGAAACTTGTATCCCGAATTAACCTTACGTGAGCAAGTTGGAAGTTGGATAGGGGAAGATCCGCGAGTGACTTGGCTCGAGGAATTTTATAAAGCGAGGCGTAATGAAAAGGTATTACTGATATGCGCCAACTCGCAGACCGCGGTTGATCTAGAAAGGCATTTGCATCTCAAGGTGGGTATTCGAAGTGCGGCTTTCTATGAAGATCTTTCTATCGTGGAGCGTGACCGAGCAGCCGCCTACTTCGCGGATGAGGATGCCGGTGCACAGACGTTAATTTGTTCTGAAATTGGCAGTGAGGGCCGTAATTTTCAGTTTGCCCATCATCTAATACTGTTTGACCTTCCGTCCAACCCAGATTTGTTAGAGCAGCGCATAGGTCGGCTTGATCGAATCGGTCAGGACTGCGATATACAAATTCACGTTCCGTATATTGCCAACACTGCGCAAGAAGTTTTGTTTCGATGGTACCAAGAGGGCTTAGATGCATTTTGTCGTAGTTTTTCAGCCGGTGCCATTGTGCGCGCGAAGTTTGCCGACGAACTTGATTCGGTCATGCAACCTGAGCATGCCCAGGACAAACAACGTGTAGATCAGCTTGTTGCAGAATCTGCTGTTTTTACCGACGAGGTGCGAACAGAGTTGCAACAAGGACGCGACCAGCTATTAGAGCTAAACTCGTGTAAACCTGAAGTAGCTGACAAGGTGATTTCAGCCATTCGTGCGGCGGAAGAAGGTGATGGGTTGCAACAGTATATGACACTGGTCTGTGATACTTTTGGGGTCGAAGCCGAATTTCATTCTGAACACAGCTTGGTGCTGCGACCGACAGAACACATGCTCACCCACAGCTTCCCACGTTTAGGTGATGATGGTCTTACCGTCACCTTTGATCGCGCTAAGGCGCTGTTGCGCGAAGATATGGAATTCCTGTCCTGGGAGTCACCCGTAGTCTCTGAAGTCATGGAAATGGTGCTGGGATCAGAGTTAGGTAATACCAATATTGCCACGCTGAAACTGAAAGCTATAGCTGCGGGAACATTGCTTGTCGAGTGCTTTTTCACGCCTCGCTGTAGTGCCCCTGCAAAGTACCAAATGGGTCGTTTTTTGCCCGCCACGCCTATCCGCGTATTGCTGGATAGTGCCGGGAGAGATCTAACCAATGTGGTTCGACACGAACAACTAAATCAACTGTGCCAGAAAATTCGCAAGTCGGCGCGCCCAGCTATCATCAAAGAAATTCGGCAAACCTTGAGCGAAGTTTTATCTGATGCTGAAGGCATTGCTAAAAAGGCATTTGAGCCTCTAATTGAACAAGGCCGCCAACGCATTCACTCCGTTGTGGGTGGTGAGATCGAGCGCCTCAAAGGTTTGCAACAGGTTAATCGGTCGGTGCGGTTAGAAGAGATCGATTTTTTTGAAACCCAGCAACAACAAGCCTTGTCCCATCTCGAACAAGCCATGTTGGAACCTCAAGCCACAAGGGTGATTATTACTACGTAGTGATGTCATAATATAGGATGATAGTTTTGCTGCGTAACATGATTGATCCTGTTGCGGTAAATACTTAGTAGCACAAATTGGTACCACAGAGGAGAGCGGCGTTATGCGATTTGGTATGTTATATGAGTTGCAACTTCCCAAGCCTTGGGACGAAGGTAGTGAACAAAGAATTGTAGATGATGCAATCGAGCAGTGTGTGCTGGGTGACAAGCTTGGGCTCGACTACGCTTGGTCGGTAGAACACCATTTTCTAGAAGAATATTCACATTGTTCTGCAAGTGAAGTATTCCTCTCTGCTATCGCTGCCAAGACCGAGCGAATCAAAATTGGCTTTGGTATTCGCCAGGTTATTTCTAACTATAATCATCCGGCGCGAACGGCAGAAGCTGTGGGTATGCTTGATTTGATCTCTCATGGCCGCACACAATTTGGTATCGGTGAGGGGGCTACGCGGTTAGAGCTGGGAGGTTTTGGTATTCCAGCGAAACGTAAAAGAGATATGTCGTTGGAGGCCGCTCGGCAAATTGCCGATATGATGGTCATGGAACCCTACCCAGGCTATGAGTGTGAAGATTGGTCGCTACCCTGCCGTAATGTGCTGCCTAAGCCGGTGCAAAAACCACACCCTCCGATGTGGATGGCCTGTACTAATCGAGACACCATTAAGGTGGCAGCGCGCAATGGACTAGGTGTGTTGGCGTTTAGTTTTCTCGATCCGCAAGAGGCCAAAACGTGGAGTGCAATCTACTACGACATTATTCGCTCTGAAGAGTGTGTGCCCCTTGGCCATAGCGTGAATGCCAATATTGCTATGGTGTCGGCATTCTCGTTACATGATAGTCATGAAGAAGCCGCACGCCGAGGTGAAGATGGTTTTCGGTTCTTTGAATACGCGATAGGTGCACTTGTTACAGATGATGTGGTGCCTGGTCGTAGTGTTTTATGGGAGCGATTTGAGCAACGCAAAACCGCTAACGCTGCAAAGCAGACGGAGAATATTGCCAAGTTCGGTAATGGCGAAACCAGTCCTGCGGGTAGTATGACGCGATCACCCGGTATAGGCACAGCAGATGAATTTCGCGCACATATGCAGGAATTTTCCGATGTTGGGGTAGATCAAGTGATATTCCTGCAACAAGGTGGGAAGAATAAGCACGAACACATTTGTGAGAGCCTAGAGCTTTTCAACAAAGATGTATTAGATAACTTTGCTGAAGGGCGTGACGCGCGCGAGGCACGTAAAGCTGAGGAGTTGGCACCCTTCATCGAAGCTGCGTTAGCGCGAAGGGAAACTAGAGCGCCGCTTAAAGACGACGAAATTGATGTTGTGCTGGCGTCAAAACCTCGGCCAAAACCCTAGGGGAAGCTACTTTTTCCGCCAGCCCTCGCTTGTTTGGATCCAATTGCCGGGGCTGGTTTTCTTAATGGTTTTTGTCCCAGCTAGTGTCTGCACCTGATCCAAAGACAGATTGTTAGTTTGTGCAATGCGTTGGTATTGGGCTTTACGCTGCTGATTAATATTCTTGACCAGCTCGGCTACATCAGCAGCTGCGGTGGTATTTACTAGCCCAAGATAGCCATCGAGACGCTCACCGATAGCACCCTTTTCTTTGGCCGTGTCCATGTCGGCTGCAAATGAGAGTGATGCACACAGTGTTAGGACCATGAATATTGCATGAGCGATACGGTTTGAGAATTTCAAAATAATTCGCCTTCGTTGCTGAACAAATCATCCAACTCTTTGTCAACCTTAATGAGAATTTCATGTTTGATGTTGACGTTAAGGTTGATGGTAATGGGCTCATCCGTAGCCACCTTTAACGTCGGCGTACAGCTTATGGACAGCAGTAAAATAGCGAATATAGGCAGTAAAGGACGCACGAGTAAACCCTGTTGGTTGCAATCATTAGCTTACCTCTAAAACCAACCTGTAGTCACTATTTCTTGGCTTTGCGTTCCATTTGTTCGATGACCTTATCTTGCAAGCGCAACGATTGAAGCAGGGTTGGTATATTTTCTGTGACGTTTAAGTTGTAGTGAATGGCTCTGCCATTTTCGATTTCGGGATTGTTGCCCAGTAGCTTGATAGCCAATGCCAGATCACCGTTTTCTGCGTAGCTTATTTGACTGTCTAGTATGGTGTAGCGGAAATCTTCCAGCGCTCGAACGGCAAAGTCGAGACCCACTTGTCCTGTCGGTGCGGTGAGCTCTGAGGAGAGGCGGATAGTACCGCCGGGTGCTTTTGCGGTTAACTCACCCCTGTGTACCAGAACTTGATTGTTGTGAATACTGATTGGTAGCATGCCGCTTATGGTACCCGTACCCGTGATGTCTTCACCTTCAAGCGCCAGTATTTGGGCCAGGTCAATGTCTTTGAGAAATAGATTGAATTTGGTGGTACCCAAGTTGGTATCGTAGATCGCAGTTGTAGCGGTTACGCTCCCACCTAACAAGGTTGCACTAGCCTCGGTAATGGTCAGGTCTGATTGGTTGAGTCTCAGGTGTGCGGTGACTTCATAGATTGGAAAACCAACATCCACTCGCCCAATATGGATGTTCGTCGGCGCAACAGCCCAACCCTCTACATTGGTGACATCACTGTTAGTGAGCTGTAGTTGAGCGGAAATTGTAGACGCGCGGTAGTCTTCATAGTGACCCCGGCCATCAGTAAGGTTCAAGTCTAATATTGCTGCGATCTGAGCGGAAGCTTGCCAGCGCAGGTCGGCTGATACATCCAGTACCCCTGCATCTAAGTCGTAGTCTTGTTCCCACTGAATCGGCAAAGACGCCAGTAAGGGCTGCTGAATGTGGACTTTGTCTGCCACCGCCAAATGACCGATGGAAGTCGAGGTGTCGTGAGTCAGATGAAAGGCGGCGTCATTGAACAGGCTGGCTGACATGACGCCGTTTGCGGTCAGAGTTTTACCCGCGAGGTTGAGCTGGGCTTTGATTGCTACTGGAATGTTCTGTTGCAATGCGAGTACTTGGCCAGAGAAGGTTGTTGGACCTGACAAAGATGGACCTGACACGGATGGGCCGGCTGTGTTTTCTATGGATAGTTCACTTGCCAGTGCACCAGCAACAACAATGGATTCGTTTGAACCGGTGACATCTGCTGAGAAAAATAGGGTAGGTGTCGCGGATATGTCTATCTTCAATGAATGCAGCGTTGCTGCCACCTCAATATCGCTTGTGTGCAGTTCGATATTCATATCCCCAGCCCCGACAATTTTTGCCGATTCATATTCTAGTGCGTAAGAATTTGGTATGGAGACGGACATCTCATATTCTTCGAAAGGCATGTGTAGAGATCCGCCAAGCCTGGCGTGCAAGGTTACGTTGTCTGCAATCCAAGCCGGCTCTAAAGTCACAGGCCAGGAGAAAGTAGAATTGAATGTACCACTAACATTTCCTATTGGGGGTGGGAAAATATCCAGCGAGGTCGCCAGCTTGAAGGTGGAATCGGTTAAATTAAACTTGCCCTGCATGTCTAATACATCGGCTAGGATATCGGCTTGAACCGATACGAACGCTGTTTGCTGGTCTCCTTGCTGCAGAGTAAGCCTAGCCTCTAACAGA
>JAADHW010000154.1:0-8760 GCA_013151695.1 Gammaproteobacteria bacterium | reverse complement strand
CGTGGCTTGCGCAGCCGATACCGATAGAGACAACCCAGTAGGGGTTAGCGACAAACTACCAACCGCATTAAAATCTCTCTCAGAAAACTCGAATGTTAGGCGCTGCACTTTGACGTGTTCGCTAGGTAGCGTGTTAAACAAGGTAGTGAGCGGGATGGGTTTGTTGATTTGAGTCGGCTGCGAGATTTCAGTTGCTGTCGGTTGTAATGCTATTGCTAAGTTGTGTACTTGAATTTTGTCCACTCTCCCGCGCAACAATTGTTGCCACGAATAGCTTATGCGTGTATTGCGTGCCCTCAGGGTTACCCTCTCCCAAGAAGCCTCTAGCAGCCTAATGGTCACCCCATGCCAGCCTGGATAATCAATGATAATGGCGCTGACAGTGAGCCCTAAGCGCTGGCTTGCTATAGGTATCAATTTGCTACTGAGCCACGGACTTAAGGAATATAGCAACGTTAACAGCGACAGCAATAGCACCAGTGTGTAGAAGGTAACTTTGCTAAGTGTGCTGTGGCGTGGGGCTGTAGGAGAAATCATCTGCCCATTGTATACGCTCTACACAAGGTTAGAGCTTCATTACAACCTATGACACCAGCTGCGGATACCCGATGCCAGTCTGTATCGGGTTAGTCGGTGACCTAAGTTCTAGTCCTCAAGGTCGCTGTCGTCAAGCAAGACGCTAGGGTCGAGATCGTTTGATGCGGTGTCACCTGTTGTGTTGTCGTCTGTTGTGCCGTCAATGTCTGGGCTGGAAGATGCTTCGAGAAATTGCTTGTGTACAGGAATTGAGTCGTTTGCAGAACTCGAGTGAATTGTTTGCTGGATTTGAGGCGATGCAATCGTATCGTCAGCAGCAGTAAGGCAAAGTCGGGTGAGATGGGAGGTCAATCTCTCCGATTGATGTTGAATGATTCAGAAAATCACCTGCCGTCGGTTAGATCGCGACAAATTGAATTTCACCATTAACGAGACAACGTACCCTTCCCGGCGACTGCCTGGGCGGCGCTTGCTGTTGATGGGCGTAATCAAGAATCTTCTGGATGATATCGGGCTGTGCTATGGACGCTATGACGCGCAGGTGACCACCGCACTTGGGACACACTACCAACCAAGATATGTCGCCGGTCAAATACCAACTGTCTCAAATAAAAATGTCCGGACTGGGTTGACCAGAACACTTGCCCTGACCATCCAAAACTATCCTCTTTAGAATCAGTGGCCAATATGTAAGGTTATGAAAAGTTCGTGTGTAGGAAGCGCACTATTTGTTCTCAATATTATGACAGGCCAGCAAATCCTGGATAAAGGTTTCAACCGCGTAGGGATGTCGATTTGCTCGCTTGGTGATCATATGAAACTCCACCTTACCAGCTGTTTTTTCTGGCAGTAGTGATTTCATCTGGCCACGTTCTATCCAGGTGTTTGCTAGGTGATTTGGAAAAAATCCTACGTACTGACCCGAAAGCAATAAAAGACTTATAGCATCCATACTTTCAGCTATAGCGTCGGGTTTTTTGGTGAAATATTTGCTAGTGCTCAATGCATTTTGAATGAGGCCAGTGCTGGCGAATCTTGCCTGCTGAATGTCTTTGAGGCTAATTTTATCATCAGGTATGTCAAAGAGAGGGTGGCCCTTGGCGCAGAAAAGTGAAACCCCTTCATCAAAAAGTTTCTGGTATGTAAGTCCAGGAAGACGGTGATGAAATATACCAATGGCCAGGTGGTAGCGCCCCTCCAGTGTGCGCGCTTCCTGGTCACTGGAGGCCGCTTCTTCTATGCGAAACTGAACGTTATTTTTGCGCTGATTAAACTGTGCAAATGTTTGCGGCATCTTAAAGCTGGGGTTACTGGAAACATTGTCTTGTATACCCATATAGATCTCACCAATCAGTTCTTCACGTATATTGGCGACCTCCAGATTGAAGTTATCAAACGAGGCAAATAGGGATTTGGCCGCCTCATACACAGCGCGCCCTCGTTCAGTAAGCTTGAACCCCGTCCTGCCTCGTTCGCACAGGGTCATACCTAGTCGTTCCTCCAGCTCTTTCATCTGAATGCTGATAGAAGCCGCGCTGGTGTTGAGGCCAACCTGCGCGGCTGAAAAACCGCTATGTTCAACCACGGACTTGAAAACTTTGAGCTGCCTTATAGAGGCACCATTAAATCGTAGGATCATGTAGATTACCCCAATACGTAAATAAACCTAAAGTAAACTTTAATAACTTTAGATTTATTAGATGGATGATGGCAAGTACATTTTCGTTGAGCTAGGGGGATCCTTAGCCTGATCTAATGATCATCAAGAAATAAGTCTATGAATGAGGGGAGTTCATGACGGTGAATATGAAGTTAAACTATTTAAAAACTCGCAAGTGTAATACGGCGCTAGCTATAGGAGCAGTCTTAGTTGGAGTGGGCTTTTCTGTGCAGGAAAGCCATGGCGCAGTGCTGGAGGAAGTAATTGTTACCGCACAGAAGCGGGAGCAATACTTGCAGGATGTTGGGGTTTCCGTGACTGCCTTCACAGGCAGTCAACTTGAACAGCTGGGGTTGACCAATACGGTTAATATTACCCAGCAGGTTCCGAATTTTACTATGAGCACATTTGACCCATCGTTTACTATTTTTAGTTTGCGGGGTATTTCTCAAAATAACTTTTCGGACAACCTAGAAGCGCCTGTCGCGACTTATGTGGACGAGGCCTATCTCGTGACTATCAATGCCGTCAATAGTCAAATGTTTGATATTGAGCGAGCTGAAATATTGAGGGGGCCTCAGGGGACCTTGTTTGGTCGTAATGCCACTGGCGGCTTGGTGCACTTTATCAGTAAAAAGCCTACCGAGGAGACGGAAGGTTATCTTCGGGTCTCTGCTGCTGAATTTGATGATTACAGTGTTGAAGGTGCTGTGAGCGGCGCAATAAGTGATAAGGTTTTTGGCCGTTTCTCTGGTCGCTGGGAAACCGCCGATGGTTATGTGAAAAATCAAAATCCTGAGGGCGTTGATTTTGGGGGGCGGGATGGCATCTCCGTTAGAGGCCAATTGCAGATTGATATGACAGAGAATCTGGATGCTTGGATTAAGGTGGCTTATAGCAAAGACGATGAAATTCCTACCGGCGGGCTCAAATTTGCCCCTTCTACACCGGACCCGATAACCGGCTTGGGTAGTATTGGAGCCCAGAACGACGTCTGGAAAATCAACTCGGATACCCGGGGTTTCTCGGATCGTGAAAATCTTTCCTCGACAGTGAAGCTGACCTGGGGTTTCGGTGAAACCGAATTGGTTTCTATTACCAATTATATGACAAACGACAAAGTCTATTTAGAAGACTCTGATGCTACTCCGGTGCCTATTTTCAGATTCAGACCTGAATCTGAACACAAGCAGTGGTCACAGGAGTTTCGTCTATCCGGTGAGGGAGAGAATTCACGATGGCAAACAGGACTGTATTATTTGTCGTTCGAGCAAGAGAATGGAGCCTATGTTGACGGTTTCATTGCCCATGACCCTGATACCTTTGATCCTGGCGCTTTTGCTATGCAGAGCGAACTTGAAGCTACTAATTGGTCCATCTTTGGTCAGTATGAGTATGATTTCACCGAAGAGCTAACATTGGTAGCGGGGGGGCGTTGGTCTCAGGACGATAAGGATTTCAACTACGCTGGCCAGTATATGCTGGATTTCGGTGGGGGATTTGAGACTGTCGTTGCAGCTGATTACGCGGAAGAGATCAACTACGGCGATTGGGCTGCCAGGGTTCAGCTGGATTGGCGTCCAAACGACGATGTTCTTGTTTTTGCCTCCTGGAATCGGGGTATTAAAGGCGGGAACTGGGTAACGCCGTCCTTCTTTTTTGATGTTTTAAATTTTGATACCGGAGAAATCCCGGCAGGCATTCTTAGGCATGATGAGGAAACACTATACTCCTATGAATTAGGTACCAAGATTAGTTTGCTTGGTGGTGCTGCTCGGTTAAATGCCACCGCATTTTATTATGACTACCAGGACTATCAGGCTTTTTCTCTCACCAACTTCGTACAAAACGTGGTTAATCGCGACGCTGAGGCCATGGGTGTAGAAGTGGAGCTGACGCTTATGCCGGCGGAGGGCTGGGATATTATGTTAGGTCTGGCGCTCATGGATTCTAACGTAGAGAATATACCGACAGTCACGGAGGGGGTTGAGGTTGATGCTGAATTGCCGCTGGCACCTGAATTCAGTGTTAATGGCTTGGTTCGTTACGAGTGGCCTGCGCTTAACGGTCAGTTGTCTATGCAATTTGACTTTAACTATAATGGCGATCAGTTCCTTGAAACCACGAATGCATCGGCCTCCAAAGAGGAGGCCCATTTCATTGGTAACGCCAATATCACATACGCTGATGATAGTAGCAGCTGGAGGGTTATGGCTTGGGTCAAGAACATCGGTAATGAAGAGTATCGCATCTACAACATTGATTTGGCGGGAGTTGTCGTACTCGGTGGCTCACCTTTCAATCTCTCGGTCTTTGCGCCACCGCGTACATTTGGCGTAACTGCATCCTATGATTTCTAGTGGTCCAACAAGTTTATATTGACGATCAGTTTAGGTAATTTCTCAAGTATACGTGTTAACAAGCTGGGTACTCTATACGAGGCTTTCGAACCGGCACATGCTCGTCGCATCGCCGAACGTCTGGAGACCCATTACACACCTAAGCATGGCAGTGGGTTGGACATGGAGGAAATAGAAATTGGCGTCCTGGCGCGTCAATGCCTCAACCGGCGCATACCCGATCAACAGACACTGGAACGTGAAATCAACGCGTGGCAGAAGGCACGCAACGACCAAGCCATTCGGGTTGACTGACGGTTTACAACTGCGGACGCCCGCATAAAATTAAAAGCACTCTATCCATCAGTATGAACTTGACGGAGTACTAGGGCAGCCGTTTAAAGCTATTGCTATAAGTAATTATGTTTGTCCATTTATGTATGCACGAGTTTGGTGTAGATGGACAAACGTCTTTGAGGGGCAGCGTCGAGCCCTAAATTTTAATAACCAAGTCGGTTGCTTTTCATAGCTGACGGTAGGTAAGAGTGAAAATGGATCAAAAAAAGTTAGAAAAATTGCAGATCCTCGCCGAGCGCATTGACTTTAATGATGAGCGATTAACTGAGTATTATAGCTCAAGGGAAAAGCAGTTAGATAACGTAAGGAATTATGCCGGCTACGCCACGCTACTGCGGGCGCCTCAAAGTACCAACCTGGATAACCTTGATATTGCTTTGGTTGGCGTACCTTTTGATTTTGGTGTCACTAATCGCCCCGGTGCACGCTTTGGACCTCAGCAAATTCGTGAACTTTCTGCGATGACTTATGGGCCCATACATCATGCGAGTGGCATCATCCCCGAGCAATTGTGTCGCTTCGCCGACTATGGTGATGTTAGCTTAAAAAACACCTATCACTTGGATCAGGGGATCGAAGAGATTGAGGCTTACTACCAGAAGATTGCTGCAGCAGGTGTTATACCCATTACCGCCGGTGGTGATCACTCCATCACTTATCCCATCTTAAAGGCGATTGGTCGCGATGGGCCGTTGGGTCTGATTCATATTGACGCTCACTGCGATACTGGCGGTCCATTTAATGGCTCCAAATTTCACCACGGTGGGCCTTTTCGTAATGCGGCATTAGCAGGTGTATTGGACCCGGAGCGTACCATTCAAATTGGGATCCGCGGTCATGCCGAGCCTCACTGGGATTTTTCGTACAACAGTGGTATGCGTGTTGTTCACGTGGAAGAGTTTTATGCGATGGGCCTGGAAAAGGTGATAGAGGAAGCACGTCGTATCGTTGGCGATGGCCCGACCTACATTTCGTTTGATGTGGACGGTATTGACCCCGCTTTTACGCCGGGAACAGGCACTCCAGAAGTTGGTGGTCTCACCCCTCTTGACGTACAGCAATTAATTCGCGGTATGCGAGGGCTTAATCTGGTTGGTGCGGACGCGGTTGAGGTGGCCCCACCTTATGACCCTACTGGTAATACTGCACTGGTCGCAGCAACCATGATGTGGGAAATGCTTTGTGTGATTGCAGATTCTTTCGCTGCTCGAAAAAGCACGTCATAGGAAGTATCAGGCGATGATCTTAAACCGCGTATTAGATTTTGAACGGTCGCAGTCTGTTAATAGTCTTATCAGCATATTTTCTATTGTCTTGCTTGGCGTTCTAAGTGTCGTGGTTCTTTTTGTTGCACCGGTATTGCTCGGTGCCATGGTCGAATATCTTGATTTTAGTGAGGCGCAGGCGGGCTATATCATTTCGGCAGAATTAGCGGGCATGGCAATAGCCACTTTCCTGGCCTTGTTTTTGGCTAGACGCAGTAATTGGCGAGTAACGTTGTTGGTCGCGATGAGTTGTATGATCGCGGGGAATGTTGTGTCGTTCTTTGTCAGCGATTTTTCCCAATTGCTCAAAGTGCGTTTTTTAGTGGGAATTGCGGATGGTGTATCAATGGCACACTGTGTCGCCATCATCGGATTGACCCGTAACCCGGATAAAACCTTTGGGTTTTGGGTGACAGGACAACTATTGTTTGGCTCGGTGGGTTTGTATGTCTTGCCTAATTTGTTTCCCGTCTTTGGATACAGTTTTGTATACCTGCTTGTGGCTGTACTGATGGTGGTAATGCTATTTTTCTTGCGATTTCTACCCCAGAAAGGCAAAGACACCGGAGCGTCAAATGAGATTGATGGCTCTATAGCTATATCGAGACGGCTGATTATATATGGTTATCTTGGCTTGGCTGCAATTTTGGTTTTTTATGTGGGACAGTATGGCGTTTGGGCATATTTGGAACGCATTGCAGGTCATTCACAGCTAAGCCCTCAAGCTATCGGTAAGGCACTTTCTCTGGCGACCATGGTTGGTGTCGTCGGCGCGCTCAGTGCAGCCATGTTGGGGGCACGTTTTGGGAGGCTGTTGCCCATTGGATTGGGGATGATGGTTTCCCTCATTTCAATGACCATGCTCTTAGGGCAGGTTGAGAGTCGAGAGTATGTCATTGCTGCTTGTGCTTTTAGTTTTACCTTCAACTTTGTATTGCCTTATTTAATGGCGTGCATAACCAAAGCGGACGTGACTGGGCGATTCATTATGCTCACCAATGTTGCCAGTGGTGGTGGCCTGGCTGGTGGCCCTGCGTTGGCGGCTATTTTGCAAGAGCAGTCCGGTTATGACGCGGTTATTTGGGCGGGGGTGGTATTTACGGGGCTTAGCTTCCTTCTCATTAGATATTTAGCGCTTTACGACAGTAGAGCGGCTGAATTGGAATAACTAATTCTCACTTCGCACGAGATTATTGTTTATGAGGCTTTTTTCCTACGATAAACGACCGGTTCACATGGGGCCACTGCCTCTTGAAATGCTGCGACGGAATGCTGTTGATGCTGACCTGTCTTCTGTGAATATCCGGCAACAACTTGAATTTCAGAACACGGACAATTCCGATTCGCTGGTGAATGCCATGCGAACTTATGCGAAATATATGGATGCCGCGCGCAATGGCCCGGTTTCAGAGCAACGTCCAGAGATTCCTTCATGCCTTGAGGAACGCGCCAAGCAATTAAAATCTCTAGGGTACTTTATGGATGCTTTGCACGTTGGTTGCAGCAACGTATTCCCAAAATTGTTCTTGCCTTCGCCTTATATCAACAAAGATCTGGCTGAGTTGCCGGCAGACTGGCCTGGCTTCCATCACCACAACGCTCATGGTTTGCAGGAGGGTATAGATCAGAACACTGAAAGCATAGAGCACCATAGCCACGCTCTTGTGCTTGTCTACGATCATTCTCGTGAAGTTCAAGAGTCAGAGTCCGGCTTTGACTGGTTATTTGGATCTGGCCGACATCGCGCCAGTCTTCGTGCCGCAGAAACGGCTGTGGTCGTGGCTAACTTTATACGGGCGCTTGGTTTTGAAGCAAGAGTACACACGGAGTCCACCACCGATATAGACTTGGCCAAGGCCGCTGTGTCTGCCGGCGCAGCGGAGGTTGACAAGGATGGCACTGTAACTCACCCCTATCTGGGTAAGCAGTTTGCCATCGCCGTGGTCACTACGACTTTGGAATTTCAAGCCGACAAACCTCTAGCCAGTCGTGGTCTGGGTGACAAGTTTAAATCCCATGGGCCGTCGTGGTGGTTTGGTGGTGGGATGGGCCTTGGGAAAGGCATGGGCACTCAGAAAAATGCCTTTAACTTGGATCAGTACAAGAACAGGAGCTTTGAAGCTGACGTCTTTAGCTCAGACAAGTTAAAACGCCAGGATACGCCCACCAGTATTATCGATGAAGCCCGGATTCCACGCTTACCGAAACGCTCAGATATATTCTGGCGCGGCATGTACGGTGATATGGGCAAGGCCGTACAAGACGCTAATATCGACGACTTTTGTGTGGTAAAAACCCCCATCTCCGAGGCCCAATTCGGCTTGATAGGCGCCTTGCACCTGTTGGAGCGACGCGAGCCTGCAGCGACACTCACACCAGGTTACGAAGATCCGGCGGCGAACGCCAAGAAGATAAAATCGGCACTTCATTTTCTCGGTGCCGACATGGTCGGTATTTCCAGAGCTCCTGACTGGGTTTGGTATTCCCACGACCTGGATGGCAAGAAGATTGAACCGGCGCATGATAATGCCATCACGCTGCTTATTGATCAGGGACATGAGACCATGGAAGGCGCGAGTGGTGACGACTGGATTGCTGTCTC
>JAADHW010000169.1 GCA_013151695.1 Gammaproteobacteria bacterium | reverse complement strand
GCCTACCGTTTCGAGGACTCGACCACGGACACCGATGCCCCTGCGAAGTGCCATGCGTCCGAAAGCCGCAAGCTCTTGGACATTGCTGAACAAGGCGCCTGCCGGGATGATGCCGATTTGCTTTGCGTCGATCTCGTCTCCTGCGAGGTACGAACGAGCGACGGTCGCGAGGATCTCGGAGGTCGCTTCGAATGATGAGGTCGGCATGCCAGTGGGCATGAGAATATTTTTTTGAATGTACTCCGAAAACGGCACCCCACTTACTCGCTGGACGACGTGACCAAGCAGGGTCACAGCGACATTCGAATAACCGAAGGCCAAGCCGACCGGAGCCTGGGCACGCCAGCCACGGATAACTTTCACGTAGTCGGTGAAGGGAATTGGATGGTTCGACACGTACGCCTTCAACACGTTGGTGGGAATGCCTGATTGATGAGTCAACATCGAACGAATGGTGATGTCCGACAGCTGCCACTGCGCCGCACCGGGCAAGATGGGAGGCGGGGGCTGCAAACTGAATTCGGGCAAGTAGGTCGTGAGAGGCGCATCGAGAACAACTTCGCCCTTGGCGACGAGTTGCATGATCGCAGTGGCCGTGAACAGCTTCGAGATCGATCCGACTCGGTAGAGTGTTGAAGGGACGGCCAAGATCTCGTTCGCGACATCGGCAAGCCCGTAGCCCTTCTCCCAGAACACGCCGTCTGCGTCGAAGATCGCAAGGGTGAGGGATGCAGCGCCCGCATCGAGCAGTTGGTCGGCTTCCCAATCGAGACGCGCGGTGAGATACGCAAGGTCGCCCAGCTCGATCCCTTGGTTGGGCTGCTCCGGCATTGGCGCCGAACACGCCATCAGGAAGAACAGAAAGCTAGCCCCGACGAGATTGATTCGCCTCGACCGCCGAGCGAGCAAGCGGGAGTGAACTCTCTTGGATCTCCAGTGCGACTGCGCGCAGCTGCTTCCGATAATATTGCTTCCGATCATGCTGCTTCCTTCTTATTTTCATTTTCTAGTTCATCGAGCCCTACATTTAGGGCCGTCAACTTATCAATTCGAGTTGTATTTTTTATCGCCTTAAGATCGGGTGACTTAAACGTCAAATACTCCAGAATCGCGAAGGCAGTAATGGCCATGAGATGTATCAAATACGGAGGAAGGAAGTCTAACGCAGCGATTATATTGATTCAAGTATTTACTTAATATAGTATTGTCATCTCCAACTAGGTTTCTTGGACATTCATGATGGCATCGGCTCAGCTTCAGACCTTCAAACCAAATACATCCCACAAAAAATTGGTGGCCGCCATACAAAAAGACGGGGCTTGCGTGATCAATGATGCGATAAGTGCTGAAACGCTGTCTCGATTGGAAGGCGATCTCGCTGACGGGCTAGCTCGCGCTGAAACCGGCAAAGATCTGTTTTCGGGGCATAAAACCAAACGACTGGGTGCGCTCATCGCACGGTCGCCGGTGAGTAGAGAGCTTGTGTTAAACCCGTTAATACTAAAAACAGCCCGGGTATTTCTTGCTCCTTTTTGTGACAAGATCCAAATGCACGTCACCCAGGTTATCGAGATACTGCCGGGACAGTCGGCGCAATTCTTACATCGAGACCGCCACGCATGGGGTACGTATTTACCCGCAGAAATCGAACCACAGCTAAACACTATGTGGGCATTGACTGACTTTACCAAAGAAAATGGCGCCACTCATGTGATTCCTGGCAGTCATACCTGGCCTATGGATAATAGGGGAAAGCGAAAACAAGCGATCCAAGCGGAGATGCCGCGCGGCTCGGTGTTATTGTTCAGCGGGTCTGTGATTCACGGAGGTGGCGCAAATCGAACAGAAAAATCAAGAATTGGGGTTAATCTTGATTACTGTTTAGGTTGGTTGCGCCAGGAAGAGAATCAATACTTGTCGTGCCCGCCTGAAATTGCCAAGGAATTACCTACAGAAATTACTGAGCTACTGGGTTACCCCATGGGCAGTGATACGCTTGGTTATTACTCGCAACCCATTATGAAGGAAGGTGTTCCTGATACACTGCCTCCCGAAGAAGCGCTTGGTCGCTCACAACCCATTTGGCACTGGTTCGCCTAAGCTTGCAACAGGGGCTTTTGCAACGTCAACGCGCCGCGTGCCGCCGCTGTTCATTGTGTTTTGATGTAAGTCCCAATCTGGCTCCCAATGGTTGTCTGATTTCAGACATGAGCCCTTGTCGTATAGCTTGCTGCGCTAAAATTTCGATGAGACTCTTACCAACTTCAATATCGGAACGTGTAGGCAGAACTGCATTGTTTTCTAGATGGCAAGTCGAATATTTCTTCAAGTGGATTAAACAAGGCATTTAGATAAAGGGTTTTCTGGGTACATCACAGAATGCAGTAGGTATGGAACATAAGCTGCGGAATAGTAATTATATTAAGTTATTACTTGATTTAATTGCTAAGCTGAACTAAATTTGGATATCTAGCAGATGACTTACCGCTCATCTTGACATAGTTCGTTTCGGCGCCGTGTTCTTCCTCGCGGCTAAGTGCTGCTGTTTACCAGTCCGCGAACCAACCGATGCTCAACTTCAACAGAGAATAATCTAATGAGTAACAGTAGTTCAGACGCCACCAAGCTAAATTTTTCTAACTGCTCGGTTAGCCGAGCCTTTACTCTAGCGACACCACTGCTAGTTTTTGCACTGTTTACAGCCTGCGCATCTAGGCCAAATACGATACACGAGCGCTTCGTATTTACTTACGGCGAGGGGGAAGTTTCGGGAGTCTTACAACTACCACAAAGCCCAGGTCCACATCCTGCAGTCATTTTTGTACACGGAGATGGCGAGATGACCTGGGACGGATATGGATATTACACACCTTTGCAAGAAGCAATGGTTGCGGCCGGATTCGCGGTATTGTCGTGGGATAAGCCGGGAGTAGGCAAATCCACAGGAAATTGGCTCTCCCAATCCATGCACGACCGCGCCGAGATGCTAACCACAGCAAGCAGGCTCCTAAAAGCGCGCGATGACATACAGGCAGAGACAATTGGCCTGTGGGGTATAAGCCAGGCTGGATGGGTGATGCCGATAGCAGTGACCCAAACAGATGATTTCGCCTTCATGATTTCGGTTTCAGGGGCAATAAACCTGATTCAGCAAGGCGGTTTCTACATGCGCAACCGCCTGGAATTGGAAGGTTATGAAGAAGATGAAATAGTAGCAGCGTTTGCACTGTATGAGAGGGAGAATGCGCTGCTTCGCGGCGACGGCGACTATAAGAGCTACGCAGAGTTCATTCGCGCAGCGCCACCATGCTGCCGTTCGCTCAAGACAAAGGAGCGCTGGGAATTCATCAAGAAAAATCTGGACAATGATGCGGGACCGTATCTGGAAAAAACATCTGTACCCGTCCTCGCAATTTTCGGCGACAAGGATCTGAACGTCGACATTGAAGATAGTGTACAAAACTACACTCAATACCTGACCGCAGCAGGCAACAGCGATTTTACCATTAAGGTTTTTGAAAATGCTGATCACGGCTTAATGCCGACACCAGAAGGGGAAATTTCAGGTAGAGGTGGTTCAGCGTATCTGATGATTCTTAAAATCCACGCTGAGGGTGCGGGTGCCTTTGTGAACGATTACATCAGCTTTACCGTTGCCTGGCTTTCCCAGCGTTTCACCGCAAACCAAAACTTAAACTTTTCAGGAGAATAGACTATGTCTTCGTCAACAAAGTTCAGAGCACAAAGACTTTCGTTTCTTTTCATTAGCATTGTGCTGCTGAGCGCCTGCGCAACTAACAAACCAGATACCTCAGTCCCGCCGCTCACTTTTGAGAAAGATAGGATAGCAGGAATTTGGCAACTGCCAGATCTACAGACCTATGTAGAAATTGAGCGCTGCAACCCCGAAATACCCGAGAGCAAACTCTGCGGCAACCTGGTCTATTTTGAAGGTAATATGGAAGACCGCGACTGGTTGAACGGAGACCTGTTTGCCGTGGGGCGAAAGCTATGTGGAATACCCATCGTTACCGGTCTGCATTTCACCGACGAGCAAGAAAACTACCAAGGATTTTTTTATAACCCCGCGCATGGCAGCGAACACCATATCAACATCGAGGCCATTGGCGGCAAGAGGCTCATAACCCACATCTATATGGGCGCCAGTGCAGACGAATTTGTCGATATGGCAATTTCTCTAGCCATTGGTGATGCGCCAGGAATCTGGGCAGGGGCTTCATTGTTAACCCGAGCAACTATTGGCAAAGAGCACCTTGGAGAAACCTCATCCTGGAATCGAGTTGAGCGCCCGCCCCAAGACTGCAGGACGATGTGAGTGTCGTTGGTTGACCTTCGATACTCAACAACAAAAATTCCGCTGTCTTAACAAACGTCTGTCGGCGGCCAATCCGGCAAGTTCACAAGCGCGTGCGTCAACTGCACATTGATTGTTCGCTGCTTCGAACAATTACAATACATACTAAAAATATTTGCTTGAATATATGAAACTTATGAGCAGCTTTCGCTGTGAGGAGATCGATAATGGCCCATCTAACCACCTGGACTTTAGTGTTGGTTAGTTGCCTGCTGCTATTAGGGTGCTCGTTTAAGCCGGCTCCAAGTAAATATCTTAACTATCATACAAAAACAAACTTGATTTTTCCCTTAAGCGGCGAATCTCTGATCGGCACCGGTGGTAGACTCGCAGAACAAAACCCGGATCATATTTACGCCAAAGATCAGCGGTTTGCGATCGACATTGTCGCACTGGCCCCCGGTGCATCACCCCCGGCACTTGATAACTTGGTTACAAGAGCACTCTCCGGGCAAATCGCCGTGTACCGAGGTGATGACTATTACAAAAACGCCAACCATTATTGTTTTGGCCGACAAATTGTCTCCCCTGGGAATGGGGAGGTTATTGATGCAAAAGATGGCGTGTTCGACAATATTCCTGGCGAAAGGAATACAAAAGACGGTCCCGGGAACTACGTCGTTATCGATCACCGCAACGGTGAATTTTCAATGTTAGCCCATTTCAGGAAGGGTTCATTGAGTGTAACAAAAGGCGAAAAAGTCAGTGCAGGAACCCTACTGGGCGAGTGTGGCAATAGCGGCAATTCTAACCTCCCGCATTTGCACTATCATTTACAAACAACAGGTCGTTGGCATGACGGCGAAGGGCTTCCCGCACAGTTTCAGAACTACTATTCCAATGGGAAGCTTGTTAATCGTGGCGAACCTGTACAGGGCGAAATCATCTCGCACGTTATAGATAACTAACCATAAACCCAACACACTACCGGATTCGTCCATTTTTCTATTTGGCAGGCGGTGGCGCCAGCTTGATCAGTTTACGCACGACCCGGTCTATCGCCGCCTCTGAATACAACAAAGGTACCGCATTGTTTTTCGCCCAGACCTCATATAAGTCTGCAAAGTGGGGGCTTCGCGGGTCACCTGATTGCCCTGGTGCGTTAACAAAAATTGAGTTATCCCACTCACCTACATCCATCACCACTCGCCATGATGCCCCGTAAAGCGTGTCAAATTCTTCGTTAAACACCACCATTCCTGGTGTAGTAAGGTCCCCGCCCCTGGCGACTTCGCGCAAATGAAACCGCTTATTTAATTTTTCGCTCAACAAAGGTTGCGCCAGGTGTTGCCATCGGGCTGTTAACAGTTCACCCCAACCTTTTTTGTCTTTTGATTTAAAGAGAAACAACAGCGAGAGGTCACGATGCGCCTTGCTGAGCGTCTGTTCAAGAATAGCATTGCGCTGATCAATCGAGTCACCCTCAGCGAGCCCATCAAGCCAATCGCCAGGGTGACGTAGCACTTCGAGTACAGTTCGCTCGTCTGGTAGGGTGACAATAGATTCAGCAATTTCACCACCAACAATTTTTGTTAGGGTTGGCGCTAGATGTCCGTAGTACCAGATTTGAAAAAGTGCCGCTGTGTTTGATTCAGGATCGAAAGTATGATTCCAATTGGCAAATAGCTTTTGGCTTTTTTTTGCGCCCGAATTCTTAAAATTAATTTCCACTAGTAGTGCCGTCAACTCGCGGGCAAACACGGAGGTGTAGTCATTTTGCAACAACAGCGAGTCGAATACCGAGTGTTTGGTATTACTTGCAAGCACCTCGCTAATTCTACGCGCTCGCCAGTCGCCAACCCACTCAAAGCTCAAAGCTTTTTTACTATAGGGATAATGTTCCGCATCAATAATATTGTTAGCCGTTGTAATCCAACCATTTTCTGGGTTTTTTGCTCCCGGCAAGCTAGAGGAAGGATGAAAACCTTGCCACTCAAAGCGACCATTTCCCGCAACCGGAAGCAGACCATCGTGGCGTGTTCGAATTGGCGTTTTTGCCGCTGAGCGCCAGGCAATGTTGCCTTCGATATCTGCAAACACATGGTGCTCCCCTGGCGAGCCCCAACGTTGTAGTGCGTCATCGTACTCATCAACGTTTTTTACCCTGGCTAAGCTCAATTGCCCTAAATAGGGCGCAGTTCCTGGTTCCAGGGCAACAGTTCTTAACGCATAAGCGTTTTTGTCATCTTGATACAACACTGGACCATGGCGTGTGTATTTCAACTCAACCGTCTTTGATTGATTGTTTCGCAGAGGGATTTTTTCCTGAATGATTTCCATATCATGCCACTGTCCCTGGTGTTGATATTGGTTGGGATTTTTGGAGTTAAGATCGTAAACCATCAGATCTTCCTGATCCGCAGGAAAAATAGTAAAGCCAAACGCAACCCGACCGTTGTGTCCAATGGCAACACCAGGTGCATGAGGTTCGCCAGCACCAATTATATTTATATCAGGTGACTTTAAATGCACCGCGTATCTTAAAGAAGGAATTGTATAAGCACGGTGAGGATCTGCAGCTACAATCGGCCTACCGGTACTGGTTCGCCCGCCAGCAATGGCCCAGTTATTACTACCACCCTGGCCTGGATCAAACGAAGGGGGGTAAGATGCCAGCAAATATTGATCTAACACATTTTCAGGTAAGCTACATGGATCAAAACCTGTTGGCAGTTCTACCTCGTGTTCCGGTTCAAGTTTGCGTCTAATCAAATCCCCTTGAATCGAGCCATAACAGATCATAAAGGCACGTTCAACTTCGCTAATCACATTTTGCCAAACACCGTGGCTGCGGATTCTGACCACGTCTTCTGCTTGCCAGAATGCGGGTTGGTAACCAAGTTCAATAAATTCCAAAGGGAGTGGTCGCACCTTGTCTTTAACCAATTTGACGTAGGCATTGATTCCCGCAACAAAAGCCTCTGTCACCGTGCGGGCATCTGCTCCGTACGATTGCCATTCTTCATTCATAGAACCGCGATAGAGCATCAAACGAGATGCGCGATCTTTTGCGAGGAAATCCTCGCCAAACACCAACGATAGCTCACCTAAACCTGACCTTCGCCAAAAGTCGATTTGCCACAGCCTATCTCTAGCGGCGTTAAACCCTTGCGCAAAAAAGAGATCGTGATTATTGGCGGCGGTAATATGGGTAATACCGTACTCGTCTATCTTCAAATTAACGCCCGCTATCAATCCTGGCAGCTGAAGCACCTCAACATTAATTTCCTTTAATGGGACTGCATAACTCGCTACCGAGTGTATTAACAGCAATGTAAGGCCACAGACATAGCCTAAATTCATGACGTCTCCGGAAAATGATTGACCTTTATCAAGTATATACTTAATGTAATATTTAAGAAACAAATCACTTTTATCATCAGGACAGCGCCTCGGCGGTAGATATACAGGAGATACGCGCAATGAACATTGTTGTACTTGGAGCAGGAGGTATGGGCGCTTACGCAGCCAGAACTGCAGGGAATTTTTCTTTCGTCAACAAAGTTATGGTCTGCGACATCAACCATAATGCAGCGAAAGACCTCGCTAACCAGTTAGGTGGCAAAGGAATTTATCAAAGCCTTGACGTTCTTAATCCGATACAACTAGAAAACACGTTTGTTGACGCAGACTTCATTTTGAACACCACAGGACCGTTTTTTAAACTCGGACTACCAGTGTTGCACGCCGCGATCAAAGCAGGCGTTCACTATGTGGATATTTGCGATGACTGGGAACCAACGCTGGAAATGTTGGAGCTATCTAACGAAGCAGCAGAAAATGATGTACTCGCAATCATCGGTATGGGGTCAAGTCCCGGAGTTACTAACTTGTTAGCGGTTTTGGCGGCAGATTCTCTCGACACAGTTGATACTTTACTAACCGGCTGGTCCATTGACGATGACGATGAAGTTGGAGGAGAACCAGAGGTCGAACCTTCCGCTGCCTTAATCCACTGGATGCAACAAATTAGCGGCACAATCCGCATCCAACAGGATGGAGAATTCGGCGATCACAAACCTCTCGCCCATGCCCAAATTACATATCCCGAACTAGGAAAATTTAATACATGGACAATGGGACATCCAGAAGCTGTCACCCTCCCCCTGAAGTACCCCAATTTAACCTACTGCGCCAATGTTATGACGGGGGCGGCAAATGCCTTTACGGGATTGGCTAAATTAGCCGCCATCATCGACGCAAAGGAAGCCACATTGGCAGAGGCCGGAAAAATGATCCTGGAAACCGGCCTACCAGCGGGCGGCGAACCCGGACCTAACCTGGGCGTAGTTGCCTGGGCTGAAGGGAGAAAAAACGGCACATCGACAATCGTGGCGGCAACCACGCTAGGCTATCCACCCAGCGGGATGGGAGGAGCAACCGGCGTACCCTTGGCGGTGGTGCTTCAATTACACAACCAGGGTATATTAACGGCAAGGGGTGTACATGCACCAGAAACAGCTATTAAACCAGGGGCTTATTTTGATGCCTTGGCACCCTTATGTCCCAGGGTCGATGGTATAGGCCCTAACAGCTTTTCCTC
>JAADHW010000267.1 GCA_013151695.1 Gammaproteobacteria bacterium | reverse complement strand
CTACGGATGCTGGTGTGGAAAACATAAATGTCGAAGAACGCAACGCGCAAGTCAGTACCATGGTCATCGGGATCATGGTTAAAAATCGTAGCCACTTAGCGCGCGTCATGCGCAGACTACGCAACGTCGGGGCGGTGATAAACATCGCCCGTATGGGATCATAAAATGTCAAAAACAATAGTGCACACCGATAACGCACCAGCCGCCATAGGTACTTATTCACAAGCCGTCACAACACAATCATCAAAGACAACTTATCTGTCTGGTCAGATTCCTCTACTGCCAAAAAGCATGGCCCTGGTTACCGATAGTTTTGCCGCTCAAGCACACCAAGTGTTTAAGAACTTGGCCGCTGTTGCGCAAGCCGCTGGTGGTAACCTAGGCTGCTTGGTGAAACTCACCATTTACCTAACTGATCTAAGTGAATTCCAGACTGTAAATGAGGTGATGGCTGAATATTTCGATGCGCCCTATCCTGCTCGCGCGGCGATTCAAGTGAGCGCACTGCCCAAGGGTGCAAATATCGAAATTGATGCGATCATGATTCACGAGTGAACGTAGATCCACACCTAAGCATCGATCATTTAAAAGGGGTTGGACCTAAGTTACAACAATCCCTCGAACGGCTTGGAATATATCGCTACATTGACCTACTACTACACCTGCCACAACGCTACCAGGATCGTACCAAGCTAACCCCCCTGGGCCACATTCGCGCCGGAGACGAATGTTTTGTCGAGGGGCGTATCAAGCAGTGTGTTGTTTTGTTTGGCAAGCGTCGTAGTCTAAAAGTTACCATTGAAGATGAAACCGGCGAAGTTCATCTGCGCTTCTTCCATTTTTCGAGATACCAACAAAACAAACTGAACGAAGCGCATTACGTCCGCGCCTATGGTGAATTTCGCTTTTTTGGCAAGGAGCTCAGCGCCGCGCACCCACAGTACGAGAGTTTCGACGACCCGCCGGAGCCACCCATTCCTACCCTGACGCCAATTTATCCCACCACACAAGGACTTGCTCAGGGACACATTCGTAGGTTACAAAATACCCTTGGTGCATTGCCGTGGTCACAGCAAAGTGGCACACCTTTCGACAAGCTCAAATTTCTACACCAACCACCCGCCGACACTGATTTTTCCACAATTGACAGCGCTCGGGAAGACATCGCCTTCGATGAGCTCACTGCTTTCTATCTGGTTATGAAAGGGCGCGCACTTCGGCGGCAACAAGAACACGCGACTGGACTACCCAGATCTGCAGGCAAGGGTAGGGTGTTATTACAAAACCTTGGCTTCCACTTAACTCAAGCCCAAGCGCGAGTGGTAAGTGAGGTTCTAAACGATCTTGAACTTGCAGTTCCCATGCTGCGACTAGTCCAAGGTGACGTGGGTTCTGGTAAAACGGTAGTTGCTGCTTTTGCTGCCATCCGTGCCGCAGAGCAAAACTGTCAAACAGCGCTGATGGCACCTACCGAGTTGCTCGCAGAACAGCATTTCATCAACTTCCAAGCCTGGCTACAACCGTTAGGCATATCGACAATTTTGCTCACAGGCCAACTCTCCACAAGTGAACAACGCAGCGTTCTACAAAGTATCGAACACGGTCATGCCAAGGTTGTGATTGGTACTCATGCTCTATTCCAACAAAAGGTGATTTTCAATAATCTAGTGCTGGCTATCATTGATGAGCAGCATCGTTTCGGCGTTCACCAACGTATGTCCCTGCAACACAAAGGCAAGGACGGTCGACAACCTCACCAATTGATTATGACGGCAACACCCATTCCTCGGACATTAACCATGGCACTGTATGCTGACATGGCAGTTTCTGTTATCGACGAACTACCGAAGGGGCGCCAACCCATCACCACCCACACCGTTGAAGAAGGCAATCGAGGCTCGGTTATTGACCGTGCCGATGTGGCCATAGAATCTGGGCAGCAAGTTTATTGGGTGTGCACACTGATTGATGATTCTGACGAAATAGACGCCGTGTCGGCGACTCACTCGTTCTCAGCCCTAACCGAGAGCTTACCTTCTCGATCTATCGGACTGCTGCATGGTCGAATGAAGAGTCAAGAGAAGATAGCCGTGATGGAGCAATTTAAGCGTGGTGAGATTCAATTGCTGGTGGCAACTACTGTAGTCGAAGTTGGTGTGGACGTGCCCAACGCCACGCTCATGGTGATCGAGAATGCAGAACGGCTTGGACTTGCACAACTACACCAATTACGTGGTCGAGTAGGGCGCGGTAGCAAAGCCAGCCACTGCTTTCTAATTTTCACCAAAGGTTTGAGCGAAGGTGCAAAAACTCGCCTCATTGCCATGCGTGAGAGTCAGGATGGTTTTTATCTTGCTGAACAAGATCTCAAGTTACGCGGCCCCGGCGATATTCTTGGTACCCGTCAATCTGGGGAACAAAACTTTCGAATAGCAGACTTAGGCTTACACGCCCACCTCATGCCTCGCGTCATTGCACGAGGTGATGAGCTACTGGCAGCACCAGCCGCAAACCTCCAACATGCCGTACTAAACGAATTGCTCAATACCTGGGCGCCTGCTGACAGTGGCCACCTCACAGTTTAATCACTGCCCTGACTGATTTTTAGCAATTGCATGAGCCTTACCTATACTGAAGATATCGCCAAAATCATTTGAAACTCTGACCCATGGAAACAACTTCCCAACTGTACCCCTATGAAAATCCCCCTATGGAAGATCGCGTACGCGGCCTGTTATGCGCAGACAAAAAAGGCCAGGTACAAATTGTTGCCCCAGAAATGGCACTGGTAGATCCAGAGCCTATTCGAGCTACCACCGCCAGAGACCTTAAAAGCCTCCCCGCCAGCGAACAGTCTCCAGTCTGTGCCATTCCTGGTTTTTATGGACTGCCATCGGTAGTCCATGCAACATTGAAAGACCGACCCTACGTTGCTCTTGCAACAGAGAAGCCTGGTGAGTATGTTCGCGCAACCGGTGCACAGCTTAATCAGCTGTGTTTGTCACACGCATCGTTTGAAGCACAGTTTTGCGAACAACTGATTGCAACGCCCGCGTCCAGAGCCGATGACGAACAGGCCATACTGGCCACTGTAGATGAATTCACCACGCGTCGCATCGAAGCGCGTCTGGATGAAACCCTACACATTCCGCCTTTACCAGAGGCAGCGAGGCGAATCATCGCCCTCCAACAAGATCCAAATTTCGATCTCAGCGACTTAGTGCGCATTGTCGAAACAGACCCAGCCATTGCTGCACGTATTTTAGGGTGGTCCAACTCTGCCTTATACGGTTCCACAACCCCTGTACGTACCCTGGATGATGCAATCATGCGCATCTTGGGCTTCGATATGGTTTTTAACATGGCCTTGGGTATGTCTATTGGCGCCACCCTGAGCTTGCCCAGCAGCCACGTCTCGGGCGCCAGCCCTTACTGGCTCGATGCGGTTTATGGCGCGGCCATAATGGAGGCGCTGGCTCATCAAATACCAAAGTCATCACAACCTAATCCGGGTACCTGTTATCTCATTGGCTTGCTGGCAAATTTTGGTACCTTGGTTCTCGGACACGTATTTCCACCTCAGTACGACACAATATGTCGAATTCAAGAAGCAAACCCAAAACTCAGCCATACCCATATTGACCAGCATGTACTGTCCGTCAACCGAGAAATGATGGCTGCTTCGCTATTGGAGTTATGGGAATTACCGGGGGAAATCACCACCGCGATTCGCTTTCAGTACCTCACAGACTACAACGGCGAACATCAAACTTTTGTACATCTACTGGCGCTGTCTAAACAACTGTTTGCCAATAAAGATCTACAGGTGAGTGAGCAGTTATTGTTCGCCGCAGAGAAACTAAAGATAAAGGAAGAAAATCTAGCCGCTGTAATCGCTGTAACTGAGCGCTCTAAGCAAGATCTTGGCGATCTGGCTCAGTCTCTGGCTCGATGATCCGACCCGCTTCGGGGTCATTAAAAACCTCTAAGTCTAACTCGCCTTCGCTGGCAGCAATGGTGGTGGCAACCATGCCATCACCGGTGACATTGACCGCCGTCCTCATCATGTCTAGAAGACGATCCACACCAATGATCAAACCTATACCTTCTACTGGCAAACCCACCTGACCAAGCACCATCGCCAGCATGATTAAGCCAACGCCGGGAACCGCAGCGGTACCAATAGACGCCAGAGTAGCGGTTAACACCACCATAAGCAGCGCATCTGCACCGAGTTCATAGCCAAAATACTGGGCGATGAAGACGGTGGCCACACCTTGCATGATGGCTGTGCCATCCATGTTAATGGTGGCACCCAGAGGAATGGCAAAAGACGCCACGTTGTTGCTGACCCCAACCCTGTTTTTGACAGTGCGTAGGGTGACGGGAAGCGTGGCACCACTGGATGAGGTTGAAAAGGCTACCAGCATGGGCTCACGCATTTTTTTCATATAGGTGAGCGGACTGAGCCCTGATAAGGTTTTAAGTAATAGTGGATAGACGATGGTCATGTGAATCACCAAAGTCGCCACCACGGTCATAAAATAGGTGAGCAGTTTAGCAATTTCAGCTAAACCGACTTTTACCCCAAGCGTGACCATCAAGCAAAATACACCATAGGGTGCCAATTCGATCAGCATGGTGATCAACTTCATGAAAGTTTCATTGATGTCGTCTAGAAAGCTGCGGAAGCGTTTGCCTTGCTCGCCTGCTTTGCTGATGGCAATGCCCAACAAAATTGAAAACGCAATGATCTGTAACATGGCGCCGTTGGCCATCGAGGCAATCGGGTTGTCTGGCACAATATCGATCAACACCTGCTTCACGCTAGGGGGTTTACTGCCGACATACGACGGTGGTTCGGTGTCAGCCTGACTGGCCCCGACGCCGGGCTCAATCACTAAGGCCATGGTCATGGCCAGGGTAACCGCAATCGCAGTTGTGACGAGATACAATCCGATGGCCTTACCACCCAAGCGTCCTACTTTACCGGTCGCACCTAGGCTCGCAGCACCACAGGTCAAAGAAACCAGGACCAAGGGCACCACCATCATCTTTAGTAGATTGATAAATATGGTGCCACCGGCATCAAACAAACCGTGCGTAAGATAAACGCTGACAAAATGTTCTGGGGAGAAATTCCCCCACTGCAAGGCAAAACCGACCAGCAGCCCTAAGCCCATCCCTAGCAAGATACGCGTGGTTAAATTCATTGCTGAATGTCCATTATTGGAAGTAGGACTTAGCCAATCTCAATCATTTCAAAATCTTCTTTGCCCACACCGCACTCAGGGCAGACGAAATCTTCAGGCACATTTTCCCAAGTTGTACCCGGGGCAATATTTTCTTCCTCACAACCTTCAGCTTCATCGTAAATCCACCCGCAAACAATACACTGCCACTTCTTCATTGGGTAATAATCATCAGTAATAACATCGGTTTAAAAAACTCCGAATTTTGGATTGCTCAAAGCGCGATAAAGTACTTGCTAGTTCTTTAGAAATCAATGGTTATCAAGCCCTTACGAATCACATAACACTCGGATAGCGTTGCACTAACACTGCCAACGACTAAACTGCAAACCCACTTGCTGTCGTTCAACATAGGAACATCGTTGCACAACTACCTGCGTCTAATGCGTCTTGATCGTCCAGTGGGTTCCTTGCTTTTACTGTGGCCAACCCTTGCGGCACTGTGGATGGCGGCCGACGGTACGCCCACGATCAGTTTGGTTGTCATTTTTACCTTAGGTACACTTCTAATGCGATCGGCTGGGTGTGTGATCAATGACTATGTGGACAGAGATGTCGATGGCAAGGTAGAACGTACCAAGGACAGGCCTCTAGCCACAGGGGTTATTCAACCTCAACATGCATTGATGTTGTTTTTCGCACTGGCTGCCAGCGCAGGTTTACTGGTGTTGCTCCTCAATCGGCAAACACAATATCTGGCTGTCGGTGGTTTACTGATTGCCGCTGCTTATCCATTTATGAAGCGCTGGACCTATTTACCCCAGGTCATGCTAGGGGCAGCGTTTAGCTGGGGTATATTGATGGCTTGGACCGCTACCGGTCACGATCTGGTCAGATTTGCAGAAGAAGGTGTAGTGATGTTTATCGGCAGCGTGTTATGGATTGTAGCCTACGACACCATGTACGCCATGGTCGACCGAGAAGATGACATTCTAATTGGGGTTAAGAGTACAGCCATTCTGTTTGGCCACCACGACCGATTGGTCATCGCAATCTTGCAAGCCAGTGCGTTACTCGCCTTTTTTCTACTTGGACAACAGCTTGAATTTTCTCACGCTTATTATCTGGGCCTAGCGGTCATTGCTGCCCTTTTCATTTATCAGCAAGTTCTTATTCGCAACAGAGACACCGAAAAGTGTTTTAAGGCTTTTACCAACAACATCTTAGTGGGCTTTGCTTTGTTCGTGGGCACCTTGAGTGATCAATATCTTTCCATGATGATCAGTTCCTAGCGGATGGTATTCATCGCCCAACTGAGTCGTGTGGTTCGATGGCTCGCCTTAGCCATGGTGCTGGCGACCATTGCCATAGTGGTGTTGCGATATGTGTTCAGTGTAGGAGCGATCCCTCTTCAAGAATCTGTTACGTACATGCATGGCATACTTTTCTTACTGGGCATTCCGTATGGCATCCAACAAAACACCCACGTACGAGTCGACTTAATCTACTCCCGTCTGAACAAAAGGCAGCAAGACAATATCAACCTGCTTGGACATCTCATATTCTTAATACCTATTGCTGGGCTCATCTTGTATACGAGTGTGCCTTATGCGCTGGCGAGTTGGCGTGTATTGGAAGGGTCCGCCGAAGTAGGCGGCATACCCGCCATCTTCTTGCTAAAAACTTTCATCCCAATCATGGCCATGTTGATGCTTGCTCAAGCCATGGCTGAGATTGGAAAAATTATATCCCGGCGTAAATCGTGAGTAGCTAGGGAACCTCTGTTTATGGACTACACACCCTTATTAATGTTTGCCGCGACATTTGCAGTATTAGTTGCAGGTTATCCTGTCGCTTTAACCTTGGCTGGCGTAGCTTTGTTGTTCGCTGGAGTCGGAATATTTACCGGGGCATTCAATCCGGCTGATCTCGGCTTTACCCCCGGACGCCTGTTCGGCATCGTCACCAACCAGACCCTCATCGCCGTACCCCTATTTGTCTTCATGGGTGTGGTTCTGGAGAAAACCAAGATCGCTGAAAGGTTACTGCTCAACATGTCTAACCTCCTGGGTCGATTCAGAGGTGGCTTAGCACTAACAGTTATACTAGTAGGCATGTTATTGGCTGCCAGCACCGGCATTGTGGGTGCAACAGTGGTTGCCATGGGCCTCATGTCGCTGCCGATTATGTTGAAACAAGGTTACGACCCTTCTTTTTCTACTGGGGTCATCAGTGCAACGGGAACATTAGGACAGATTATTCCTCCCTCTATTGCCTTGGTGTTGCTGGGTGATGTTTTATCCAACGCCTATCAACAAGCCCAGCTCAATATGGGGATATTTGCACCTAAATCGGTTTCAGTAGGGGATTTGTTTGCCGGGGCCATAATTCCAGGGTTTTGTCTGGTTGGTTTATACATCGGCTATGTGCTGATCAAGGCTAAACTGAACCCCGAAAGCATGCCGCCGGCCAGAAATGAACAAGAAAGTATCGATATCGGGCGAACGTTGGGCGGCTTGATACCTCCCTTACTCCTCATCATAGCCGTTCTGGGTTCCATTCTATTTGGTTGGGCCACGCCAACCGAAGCCGCTGGGGTTGGGGCTGCTGGGGCCTTGATATTAGCTGCAGCTTATTCGCGACTTAATGTCAGTGTGCTAAGAGAGAGTTGCGAAACCACACTCGCAACAACGTCCATGGTGTTTTTCATCCTTATAGGGGCGTCAATTTTCTCTCTCGTTTTTCGGGGATATGGGGGCGATGAGTTGGTTCGAGCAATATTCGAGGATATGCCAGGCGGCATGTGGGGGGCCCTAGCCATCGTGATGTTGGTTATTTTCCTACTGGGCTTCATCTTAGATTTTATTGAAATCACCTTTGTTGTGGTGCCCATCGTAGGTCCGGTATTGTTGGCCATGGGAGTCGATCCGATATGGTTAGGTATACTGATCGCCGTGAACCTACAAACATCGTTTCTCACACCACCGTTTGGTTTTGCGTTGTTCTATTTGCGCGGAGTCACACCAAAATCGGTATCCACGCCGGCCATGTATCGCGGCGTAGTACCCTTCATTTTTCTGCAACTAATCCTTCTAATCATGCTCGTTATATGGCCAGAATTAGCCACATGGCTTCCATCAATACTGTACAGTTAAATAATGTTGACACTTACTCACCTCAATATTTGGGATGGCGAATCTACGCTTCAAGCTGATGCGATCCAAATTCAGGGGCCACACATAATAGCTGTTGGTGATTCCGCACTTTTGTCACAAGGCATCAAAACAATCAATTGTAGTGGCCTCACCGCCATGCCTGGTCTTATCGATGCGCATGTGCACCTAGAGCTCAACCCCGACGATAAAGATCCACCGGTAAAAACCTTACCCCATGTTGTTCCCCTCATGCAGGAACGTGTTTTGCGCATGGCCAAATCTGGGATAACCACCGCCCGAGACCTTGGTGGCGGTGCTTGGTATGAGCTATCCCTTCGCGATGCAATTGCTCGGGGAGACGTTATGGGACCACGCCTATTATGCAGTGGCCAACCCATTACTTCGCCACGCGGACATTGCCATTTTTGGGGCGGAGAAGCAGCAGACTTAGCCGCCGCTAAAGGTGTCCTGCAACGCCAAGTTGATCATCAAGTTGATTTGATCAAAATCATGGCTACTGGTGGGCGCATGACCAAGGGTAGCGAACCCACAGATACTCAATTTCCCCAGCAGACCCTCAACACCTTGGTTGCCTTAGCGCATAGCCACAACTTGCCCGTTGCCGCCCATTGTCACGGAACCGAAGGCATTCATCGCGCGGCCTTAGCGGGAGTTAACACCATTGAGCATTGTTCTTGGGTGGGGCAGGACGGGTGGGCAAGCAACTACCAAGACGACATAGCCAAAGTAATTTTAGACAACGGTATTTGGGTTTCCCCAACGGTCAACAAAGGCTGGCAGCGCATGCTCGACAGCAGTAGCAGCAATGTCCTAGGTCGAGTTCGCTCCGCCTATCGCAAGATGTTGGACATGGGCATAAACATGGTTGCAAGCACAGATGCTGGCATTCCCGGTGTATATCACCACGATCTGGCCCACGCCTTGGTTGTATTTGGCAAAATTGCGCAGCTTGATCACGGCGACACGCTGCGTAGCGCTACCAGCCACGCTGCCTCAGCCTTGGGCATCGCGGCAATAACTGGCCGTATAAAACAAGGCATGGAAGCCGACATACTATTGGTGGACGGTAATCCCCTGGATGACATCACCGCCATTACCCGCACCGCACACGTGTATTGTCGTGGACGAAGGGTAGAGGGTTAGCTCGCGCTACCCTAATTCTTCGCGTCTTGTGTAGACGGCCATATTGGCATGCGCTTTTCAACAAGTGCACGAACACCTTCCGCATAGTCTGCTTCGCCCATCATCTGATTGAGTAGGCTTTCCGATTGACGAACTGAACTGGCAACGTCGCGATGCATATCTCGATATATTTGCCAGCGGGTTTGGCGTAGAGAATTTGGCGAAACGGTTGCAATTAGGTTTCGCGTATACTCATAAGTATTGTTGAGCAGTTCTTCAGCTTGGTAGAGTGCATTCACAAAGCCCAACTGATAAGCCTCATCTGACGTAAACACACGGCTGGTCAACAATAGGTCATTCGCCCGCCCTAGCCCGACAATACGCGGCAACATCCACGAAAGGCCATATTCTGCTGGCAGGTTCAGCTTGCCATGAGCAGTGGTGAACTTAACTCCCGGCACTGCAAAGCGGATATCGGCGAAACAAGCCAACGCCAAACCGATACCTGCCGCGGGACCATTAACAGCAGCTATCACCGGTTTATTGAGCCCAAAGTGATAGGCAAATGTCGCATCAAATTCATCACTCACACCGTAACCTGGCATGGCAATATCTTCTTCAATACCGGGTTCGTAACCGCCTCGGTTAGCATGCCCTTCTAGGGCTTTTGAGTCTCCTCCCACACAAAAACCTCGGCCACGCCCAGTGACCACAATTGCTCTAATACCATCATCATTGTTCGCTTGGTTGAGTAGATATCGATATTCAGTATGTAGCCTCCCCGTCCAGGCATTCATGCGATGGGGTCGATTGAGCCATATCGTGGCAATGGCATCGTTGACTTCATACTGCGTATTCTTAAGCTCCATGTTGTTACCTGGCATTGAGATAGGCTTGTTCGCTGATGGCGTGATACGCCCGCACCTCGCTGAAGAACCCCATGTAGGAGTCATAGATGCGTTGTGACAGTTCGTTGTCTTGTGCCGCTTCAGCAACCACATCCGAAGCAGCGTCTCGAAGTACAGCAATGACATCATCTGGCAACGCACGTAACTCTACGCCGTGTTCGTCAATTAATACGCGTAAAGCGGCGTTATTTCGTGCTGTAAATTCACTCAACATGTCGTCATTGATCGCGCGCACTGACATTTCAATCATCACCTGAAGATCTTCAGGCAAACTGTTCCATGCTTCTTTATTAACGATGGCTTCTAGTGTGGGGCCGGGCTCGTGCCATCCCGGATAGTAGTAATATTTTGCAACACTGTGCAGGGATAAACTTAAATCATTATACGGACCAACCCATTCTGTGGCGTCTATCACTCCGGTCTGCAAAGCGGTGAATACCTCACCGCCAGGCAAAGCCACCGGAACACCACCAGCACGCTTCAACACTTCGCCACCTAAACCTGGAATGCGCATTTTTAGGCCACGCAAATCTTCGACAGAATTTATCTCTTGGTTAAACCAACCGGCCATTTGCACCCCAGAATTGCCCGCAGCAAACGGTACTAAATTGAAAGGCTCGTATAATTCACGCCATAACTCCAAACCACCACCGTAGTGTAACCAACCATTCATCTCTTGCGCGTTCATGCCAAATGGTACGGTGGCAAACATTGCAGCAATCGGAATTTTCCCACGCCAGTAGTAGGCAGCACCATGACCCATTTCGGCTGTACCTTGGCTCACAGCATCGAATACCTCGAAGGCGCCAACAAGTTCACCTGCGCCGTACACCTTAATGTCTAACCGGCCTTTGCTCATGATTCTGAGCTTTCGCGCAAGCTTTTCTGGCGCGGTGCCTAAGCCGGGTAAGTTCTTAGGCCAGGTGGTGATGAGCTTCCAGCGATAAATTTTGTTCGATTCGCCTTGGGCACCACTTACTTGCACGTTATCACTTTGCGCCCCGCACCCGACTAACCCTACGCTACCAAAAAACATGATCGCACACACAAACATAATCTTAACAATCTTCAATCTGTTGCCCTCTTGTTTAAATCTTCAGTTTCGTCCTTCGTTAGTTAATCTAGGGTTTGCAAATTTGCATACGCTACCATCAGCCACTTAGCGCCCACCCCCGGGAAGTTAACTTCTACCTTGGCACGATCGCCGCCCCCTTCCATTTGCAGAATGACACCTTCACCATATTTACCATGTATGACCCCTTGGCCAAGACGCAAACCCGTTTCCAGGTTCTCTTCGAACAGAGCACTAGGCCCAGCATCACTTGCATAGGGACGTTGCACTGCACCATTCATCCTCACTTCCGCCACCAAATGCTGGGGTATTTCCATCAAAAACCGGCTGGGGCGATTGTAACTGTCTTGGCCATGCAAGCGCCTTGATTCGGCATAGGTTAGATACAGTTCTCGCTTGGCTCGGGTTATGCCCACGTAAGCCAAGCGCCGCTCCTCTTCCATCCGACCTGGCTCTTCAGCAGACATACGATGAGGAAAGAGACCTTCCTCCATACCCCCCAGAAATACCAACGGGAACTCAAGGCCCTTGGCAGAGTGCAGGGTCATCATTTGCACACTAGGACCTTCCTGGGCTTGGCGATCACCGGAGTCTAGTGCCATCTGATCAAGAAACTCTTGTAGCGGTGTGAGCTCTACCGCTTGGCTTTCTTCAAACGGAAAAACCAACTCCCCGGAAAATTGACGACAAGCTGATACCAATTCTTGCAAGTTTTCTTTTCGAGCTAAACCTCGCTCACCCCGCTCCTGGCGGTGATAGGCCATTAAACCACTGGCCTCTATGCAATGATCTGCCAATTCATGCAGGTCCATACTCGCCACAGCCTCTGACAGTTGGTTAATCAGCACTAGAAAACCACCAACAGTAGTGATAACGCGGTTCGGAAATAACCCTTCTGCAATGCCTTCTTTGCTTGCTTGCCAGAGCGAAATGCTGCGCGTGCGAGCAAGTTGGCGAATGGCCTCTACCGATTTATTTCCAATGCCTCTTGATGGCGTGTTAACCACGCGCTCAAAGGCTGTGTCCGCATGCCGATCTTGCATAAGTCGCATGTAGGCCAGTGCATTTTTTACTTCGGCACGCTCGAAGAAGCGTTGCCCTCCATATATTTGATAGGCAATGCCCGCTCTTAACATGGCTTCTTCAATCACTCGTGACTGAGCATTGGAACGGTACAAAATGGCTACCTCGTCTGCCGACCCGCCTTCGTCCAACCACTGTTGGGTGCGCTCAACCATAAAGCGCGCTTCGTCTAAATCGTTGTACCCAGAGTAGATTCTGATCAGCTCACCAACAGGACCATCACTCCAAAGGTTTTTGCCCAAGCGACCAGTATTGCGCTTAATCAGTCCATTAGCGGCATCTAAAATGTTCTGGGTCGAGCGATAGTTTTGTTCTAACTTTATTGTCGCAACATTGGAGAAGTCTTCGCTGTACTGGTGAATATTTTCAATCTTCGCACCACGCCAACCATATATAGATTGGTCATCGTCACCCACGGCCATGACATTAGAACCGCGCCCAGCAAGCACTCTTAGCCAAGCATATTGGATGGTATTGGTGTCTTGAAACTCATCAACTAACAAATTCCCAAAACGATTTTGGTAGTGTAATAGCAGGTCCTTATTATTTAGCCACAGTTCATGGCTGCGCAATAACAGTTCCGCAAAATCTACCATGCCACCTTGCTCACATATTTCCTCATAACCTTGGTAAATTTGCTTATGGGTGATTTGAAACAAGTCATCACTTTGAGCAACTTCATGGGCTCGGCGCCCCTCGTCTTTTTGCCCGTTAATGAACCAGGTCGCTTGGCGTGCAGGCCACTTTTGCTCATCTATATCCAAACTACGCATCACTCGTTTGACCAATCGAAGTTGATCGTCGCTGTCTAGAATTTGAAAATTTTGTGTAAGCTTAGCTTCCTGCCAATGCATTCTAAGAAAGCGGTGTGAAAGACCATGGAACGTCCCTACCCACATAGACCTAACTGATAGATCTAGTAGTTCTTCAATACGCGCGCGCATTTCTTTTGCCGCCTTGTTGGTAAAGGTCACCGCAAGAATGCTATTGGGCGAAATACCTTCCACTTGAATCAGCCAGGCAATGCGATGCACTAGAACGCGGGTTTTGCCACTTCCCGCCCCGGCAATCACCAGGGTATTTCCCACCGGCGCAGTGACAGCTTGTCGCTGGGGCTCGTTCAAACCATCAAGAATGTGCGTAATATCCAATATTTTGCCGAAACTAGCGCGAGGTTACAGTCTAACGTTGAACCCACAAGCGACGCCATAAGCGAGTAACTTATACTCATCGCAAACCGTGTAATATTGAACCCGCCGGGTGTATTAGGTAGCCTCATTCACCAGCAAACAAGGACAGCGAGTGCATTTTAACCCCATCAAAACAGAACTGCGTTCATGGATGCTTACACGGTGTTATGCGCTGTTAATGGCAAGCTGTCTTTTCGCAGCAAGCGCTTTTGCGAATGCCGCAACGTTGCAAAGTGCGGTTGCGCAGCCTGATCCATCAGCACAAAATTGTCTGGATAACCTTCGCCACCAAGCGCTTGCTAATGGCTATGCCGAGCCCTTGGTCAGCCAAGTTTTCGCCCGCATTCAAATTAAACCTAAGGTCATTGCCAGCGACCGCGCCCAAGCTGAGTTTGTACAGACTTTCAGTCAATACTACGCCAAGCGAGTCACTCCCCAGCGAGTAGAGCAAGGCCGCAACTTGCTGGTTACGCATCAAGTGCTGTTAAACGACATTCAGCGTGACACCGGTATCCCGCCTCAATATATTCTGGCCTTGTGGGGCTTAGAAACAAATTTTGGCGGTTATCTCGGTAATTTACACACGCCAAGTGCACTGGCCACATTAGCTTGCGATGCCCGTAGGAGCGCCTTCTTCACTAGAGAGTTTATGGCGGCTCTGGCCATTTTAGCTGCCGGTGACATTGCGCCAGATGACCTCATCGGATCCTGGGCGGGCGCTATTGGCCACATGCAATTCATGCCCACCACGTTCCTAGCTCATGCGGTAGATGCAGATCAAGATGGCCGGCGAGATGTATTGCGCAGCTTGCCCGACGCGTTCTATTCAGGCGCTGCCTATCTACAATCACTCGGCTGGGATTCTGGTTTCCGCTGGGGTAGAGAAGTCCATTTGCCAGCAAATTTTGACTACGCCAACAGCGGCGCTAAAAACTCAAAACCCTTGTCAGAGTGGTCAGTTGCCGGCGTCACCGACACCCAGGATCATGCGCTACCTAAGCTAAGCTTGGCGGCGGCAATACTACTGCCAATGGGGCATACCGGTCCGGCTTTTTTGTCCTATGCCAACTTCAATATCATAAAGGCATGGAATCGCTCGGAGTCTTATGCCCTCACCGTTGTGCGCCTGGCAGACCGGATTGCTGGTGCAGGGAAACTATCACGACCTTTACCAGATGTTCAGCTTGGCATTAACGAGATCAAAGCCTTACAAAGCAGTTTGACGCAGTTAGGCTATGACCCGGGTCCTGCAGACGGTTTGATAGGACCCGGCACACGTGGCGCTGTCCGCGCCTATCAGGTTTCACACAATCTCATCGCTGATGGCTTTCCGTCCCAAGATCTAATCAGCCAAGTTAGAAATGCTGTTAAGTACCAGCCACAACAAGTGCCTGCTAAAACACACCAATGACGTTTAGGAACACACCTCTGGAATCGTAAGATAAGTCTGTTAAATCATCGGTGAAATCTGTGAAGTTATAACCGATACCAACCTTCATATGATTTCCAACATGTCGGTGCAACGCAGCGAGCACACCGGTGCGACTGTCATCTGCTTCATAGACGGTGAGCCGGCGAGCCTCAAGCAGCAAGTCCCAAGATTCCACAAAGTACCAATCAGCACGAACTGCCACAAAGTCAGATCGACTATCAAACCAACTGGCTGAACTGTCCCGGGAAGGCCTAAGCTCACCAAGGCGATAAGCATACTTT
>JAADHW010000258.1 GCA_013151695.1 Gammaproteobacteria bacterium | reverse complement strand
TTATTGAGCAGGGAAATTTTATACGTTAGAACGGTTTGACAACTACCAAGACAATCACCGGGATAAGCAATATGACAGGCACTTCGTTAAAAATGCGCAGAAATTTGTCGCTATGTTTGACTCGATCTTCAGCATAAGCCTTCATGATACCTAAACAATAGTGGTGATACCCAACCAAGACCACCACCAAGGCAATTTTCGCCCACATCCAAATCTGGGTGGAGTAGGCTTGCCATCTATCGATGAGCATCCATACACCTAAGCCGATGGTCACAAGCATGGAAGGGGTCATGATAATGCGATACAACTTTGCTTCCATGATCTTGAAACGTTCTTTGCTGATATCGTCTTGGGCGGCAGCGTGATAAATGAACAATCTAGGTAGATAAAAAATTCCTGCGAACCAACAGATCACGGCGATGATATGGAGTGCCTTTAGCCACAAGTAAAAGGTCATTCGGTCACGTTCCTATAATTGTCAATGTGATGCTGGGTGACTATACCCAAGACAGGTGCAATCATCGGTGCGGTGATGCGGGTAATGCAACAGGCTTCTGTTTGAGATTTTGATAGTGCCTGCTGTACTTGTAAAGCGGTTGCTTGTGAGCTGATGGAGGTCACATCCATACGCTGTCCTGGTAGTTGCAACAGGCTAATGTTTTCTCCATTCATTCCCCCTGCTTCTTCGTCTGTATCTTTGTCTGCTTCGATGAAGGCAGCAAGATCTGCCGGATTCAGCGCTGCACAAACTTTACCTTGTGTGTCATCGATGAGGATCCAGTTGGTTTTCTCTGCAAGAACCTCAATCGCGCGCTGATGATCGATATATTCTGGCAAGCGTACAAACGAGCGATCCATGATTGCCGTAGCGCCGATTCGTTGTAGGTGTAAGGTGACCGGGCTGGGTGGATACTGCAGGCCTAAGGTGTTGAGGGTTGCAATGAATACAGAGCGTTGCCTAAAGACTTGGCTGGTCACCATGGTTGCCACAACGATGATGACCATGGCGGGTAGAATGAGATTGGTGTTGGCGGTCATTTCCATTACGGCCATCAACGCTGCCAATGGCGCTTGCAGCACCGCCCCCATCATGGCGCACATCCCCAACATGACATAGAAACCAACGGATATATCAGCACCTTGCCAATACACTAAGGCATTGCCAAAAATACCACCAACTGTCGCGCCCAATAGTAAGCTCGGGCCGATTAATCCTATGGGCATGCCCAAGCCAACAGCTGCGGCGCTGGTGATAGCCTTGCCGACAAAAATGGCTATGAGTAGGGTGATAGAAATTTCGGCCAGCATAATTTGATTCACAGTGTCATAACCTACGCCCATGACTTGCGGCAGTACTGTTGCAAAAGCGGCAGTGATCGCGCCTGCAAGCGCGATCCGTAACCAGAAAGGTCTATGCGCCAACCGGGAGGATAAGCGAGCGAACGCTTGGATGAGCTGGATATAACCTGCGGCCAAACAACCAATTAAAACACCGCCTAAGATTAGGTAGGGAATTTCTAAGACGGAGTGCATATGTAGGGGCAGCATGCTAAATGCTGGCTCGGCACCAAAAAAATACTGCGTCAATAGGGTTGAAGCCACCGCGGCGACGATCACCGGGATAAAGCTAGCGATGGCGTATTCCATCATGACAACTTCCATAGCAAAGATGACCCCTGCGATAGGCGTGTTAAAACTGCTGGCTATGGCGGCTGCGGTACCACACGCAACCAAGGTACGAATACTGTTGTTGGGTAGTTTCGAAGCTTGGCCTAACAGGCTAGCCGTAGTTGCGCCCAAGTGAATGGCAGGACCTTCGCGTCCGCCAGATTGACCGCTGATTAAGGCGATGGCGCCACCGAGAAACTGGATAACGGCATTTTTTAGTGGCAGATAACCTTGGTGTCTGCTCAGTCGTTCCATGACGTGCACAACCCCTGTGCGCCGTGCGGATGGCCGGTATCTATTTAACAAGGCGCCCAATACTAGAGCGCCAATCATAATTAGACCAACGCGTGAAGCAATGCTGAGTAATTCAAACTGATCTGGGTCATCACCGATGATTTGTCCGAGGCTGCTATCGATCAAAAGGCGAAAGCATAAAATAACCAACGATGTTACCACCCCGGTTGCTAAGCCAAGGATAGCCAATTGCGGGAGAGCATCGACACTAGCCAGGCGACGACGAAAAGCTTCCAGCGAAATGTTTGCAATAAATTTCAGGCGGACCCTTCACTTGGATACGAAGTAACCTAGTACTTCGTCAACGCTGTATTCGTAAATATAACATTGACGAAGTACTAGTATACTTTTATCTTCATCAGGTTTCCCGCCGGGAATGCAATTCACATGTCAAATGACGGTTTAAAACTCGCACCTCCCCGTTTAAAGATAATTACCCATCAACCCTGGCGTAAACCGTTAATGCTTGTGCTGACGGTTGTCATTGGGGTGGTTTGTCTATTGCTGGGTTTCGCTTTAGGGCAGAATAAAATGCTCTCTCAGCGTGTGTCTAGTGTTCTGTTGAGTGACGACTTAGGCGTTGCGCAGGAGCGTGTAAAAACACTTCAAGATCAGCTCATAGATGCCCAATTGAATGCGGGAGTGCACACCCAGGCATCTAATGCCTTGAGAGATGACCTTATGAACATGCATGCGGAATCATCCCGCTTGCGCGAGGAAGTGACCTTCTATAAAAGCCTCATGTCCCCTGCTGCCCTGCGCCAGGGTCTACAGGTGGCAGAGTTAGAAATTGCACCCACGGGGGAGCCTCGTGAGCATAGTTTCGAACTACTACTTACCCAGGTGGCGTTACGTCGTAAATACATTGCCGGAGAGGTCAGAATAGACCTGATTGGCCATAGCGACGATGAAGAAGTAGGGGCTGAGGTAGTGCTGTCCCTCACAGAACTTTTGCAAGGTTCTAAGTATCCTTTTAAATTCCGATTTCGCTATTTTCAAGACATAACGGGTCGGATAACTTTGCCAGAGTCTTTCTCACCGCAAAGAGTGCTGGTGACAGCCATGCAAAATGGTAAGGATCCTGTGCAAATAACCTTTCCTTGGCAGGCTAGCCAAAGATAGTTGTCTGAACGACAAATAGCTCGAGGGTAACAAAGGAGTTTCAAATGGCGCGTAAAGGTGTAGATAAAGGCGTTACGCTGATTGCCTCACATACTGAAATCATTGGTGACATTAAATTTGCAGATCAGTTATTCGTCAGCGGCCGAGTCACTGGCAATGTCTTGGCAGACCACGAAAACGCTACCGTTGTCATCAGCGAAGAAGGTTTTGTTTGCGGCGAAGTACGAGTACCTAATGTGGTGATAAACGGCCTAATAGAAGGTGACGTATACGCGCGCAACAAAGTTGAGTTGGCAGCTAATGCGCGTGTGCAGGGCAATCTGTATTACAAGCTGATTGAGATGCAACTGGGCGCGACAGTTGATGGTCAGTTAGTGCACGAAGAAGAGCCAGGTGCGACAGGTAACGTGCATCAACTTTCTCCCGAAGCCCAGCTCAATGAAAAGGCAAATCAAAAGTTGGACTGAGAAGGATCTGGTTGAAACCTTGACCAAGCTTGTCGTGCAGCGATACCCTGGGTGGAACTCAACGTCAATAAGCCTATGCATACCGAAATAAACTTTTCAGACCGCGCAGCAGCTAAGGTCAAAGCGCTCATCCAACAGCAAGGTGATGACACCCTGCGCTTGCGTGTTTTTGTCACCGGCGGTGGGTGTAATGGGTTTTCCTATGGCTTCACATTTGACGAAGACGTCGCCGAGGATGATGCTGTGGTCAACAATGGTGAGGTAGCCATGGTGGTAGATGCGATGAGTTACCCGTACTTGGAAGGTTCTGAAATAGACTACGTCGAAGATCTGAATGGTTCCCAGTTTCTAGTTACCAATCCGAATGCCACCGCTACCTGTGGCTGCGGCAACTCTTTTTCGATCTAAGGGAACCTCTGATTAATTATCGTTTTCTCAGAGCTTCTCGCGTTTGCCAGCACCAGGCGCTCGCCGCAGGTGATATCGAGTATATCGGCAAGGTGCGCAACGCCGTGGTGGTAAGCGCGAGAAGCTCCCGAAGGGCGTGACCTGCGGGGCTTCTCGCTGCGTTGGACTTCTTGGCAATGGGGGTGGCCATTACCGGCGAAGCCCGCCTTGACACAAGCCCCGCAGGTCACGCTGAGTTTACGATAATTATTCAGAGGTTCCCTAGGTACTCACAGTGATTTGCTCAGGCGTGCCTGCAACCTTAGAATACTTCTCTTTTTGTTCCAGATGGATACCGCCCATGGAAACCAAAGACGGCCTTATCGGATCTATTGGTAACACGCCCTTAATCCGCATCAACAGTTTGTCTGACGAGACAGGCTGCGAAATCCTAGGCAAAGCAGAGTTTATGAACCCTGGCGGTTCGGTAAAAGACAGAGCAGCACTGTGGATGATCCGCGAGGCTGAGAAATCTGGCGCCCTAAAACCAGGCGGCACGGTGGTGGAAGGTACAGCAGGAAATACCGGCATTGGTCTACTGCATGTTTGTAACAGCCGCGGATATAGTGCGGTAATCTACATGCCGGACAATCAGTCTCAAGAGAAAGAAGACCTATTACGCACATTGGGTGCGGAAGTTCGAATTGTCCCTACAGTACCCTATAGAGACGAGATGAACTTCCAAAAACAGGCAGGCCGATATGCACTGACACTGGACAATGCCGTTTGGGCTAACCAATTCGACAACACCGCAAACCGACTCGCACACTACGAGTCGACTGGACCGGAAATTTGGCAACAAACCGACGGACAGGTTGACGCCTTCACTTGCTCTGTAGGAACCGGTGGCACCTTAGCTGGCACAGCACGTTATTTGAAAGAGCAAAATTCAAAAGTACAAATCGTCTTAGCCGATCCAATGGGTAGTGCTTTGTACAACTGGGTCACCACCGGGGAAGCAACCATGACACCGGGACCTTCGATAACAGAGGGAATTGGTAACTCTAGAATCACCGAAAATTTGCAAGGCACACCCATAGACGACGCCATCCAAATTCCTGATCAAGATATGGTGGACATGGTCTATCGTATGTTACGTACCGACGGCTGGTTTTTCGGCTCCAGCACCGGTCTGAATTTATGCGCCGCGGTAGCTATCGCTAAAAAACTAGGACCCGGACACAAAATAGTAACCATGTTGTGCGACGATGGCTCAAAATATCAATCACGCCTCTTTAACCCTGAGTTTCTGGCGGATAAGGGGCTAACCGCGTAACGCAATTTTCGCCAACGGCACTGGCAAACCAGGCACATCGGTTCGAACCCGAAAGATACCGCCTTGTTTGTCGCCTGGTAAACCTTGCGAACCTGAGACAATGTATAAATCGCGCATATCGTCCCCCCCAAAACACACACTGGTACACATGGGATGGGGTATTTCGATATGTTCTCTCTGAGTACCGTTGGCATCGAATACCACCACACCCTTCCCGCCATCGGCCAACGCAACCCATACGGCGCCATCCTGCGATACAACCAAACCGTCTGGTGCGCCATTTTCTGTAACCGCAAATATTTCTTTTTCACCCAGGCTGCCGTCTTGGGCTACTGCATAACAAAAAACTTTTTTGCGAAGAGAGTCGCTGTGATACAAAATTTTTCCATCTGGTGAAAACCCCAGACCATTGGTCAACCGAATGTCTTTTGCAACCGCTCTAGCAGAGCCATCTAGATCAATCAGGTATAGGTCTTGGGAGGCGAGCCGCCTTCCATCATTGAACACTGGGCTGGAACCTAGACCGCCAGCGTAGATTCGACCCACCTCGTCCGTAGTGATGTCATTGAAGCCGACCAGGCTATTTTCTTCATCTCGCTCTAATACCGTCACCGTTGCACTCAGGGTGAAACTTTTAAAAGCAATATTTCGCCCGCTGACCACCATGCCACCATCTACATGCTCAACCATGCCGCCAATGCCTTTGCGGTGAGCGAACACTTCACTGACTTGTGCTTGAGTATCGAGGCAAAACACACCGCCAAAAAGGACATCGCTAAACAATAGACCTCGACCAGGTACCCACACCGGCCCTTCAATCAATCCGTAACCTTGTACTAAGGGCTGCATGTCTACTCCTTCAAAATATTCAATAGAAACTTGTCACATGGCCCACCAAGAGGCAACACTGTTGATCTACAATTCATCACAATTTTGGAATCATCGATGCAGATCAACGCACCCAAGCTCACCGCATTCGTCACACAAATCTTTGTTGAGACCGGCGCAAACCCAAGCTTTGCACGAGAGGTAGGTGAGCACCTGGTGGCTGCCAATCTGAAAGGTCATGACAGTCATGGCGTTGGCATGGTGCCCGCCTACGTACGAAATATAGGTGCGGGTCTTTTACAGCAAGATGCACAAGCGTTGGTAGTAAAAGACAATGGTGCGGTTATGGTTGTGGACGGCCAGTTTGGCTTTGGCCAAGTGGTAGGTCGCCAAGCAGCAGACATCGCCATGCAACGGGTGAGAGAAATTGGAGTTGTGTGTATGGGCGTGCGCAATTGTCATCACTTGGGCCGCATCGGCACCTATGCCGAACATTGTGTCGAACAAGGGTTCATCTCCTTGCATATGGTGAATGTGGTTGGTCACGAGCCTTTAGTGTCACCCTTTGCAGGCCGGCAAAGACGACTTTCAACCAACCCATTTTGCTGCGCTGTTCCACATACTAGCGGTAAACCCATCATTCTGGACATGGCTACCAGCGCGGTGGCAATGGGCAAGGTGCGGGTTGCTTACAACGCTGGCGAACAAGTTGCGGCTGGCGCGTTGGTTGACCACGAAGGCACCGCCACCACCGACCCGGCGGTTATGTATGAGGCTCCGCTTGGAGCGCTGGGGCCATTTGGGCTACACAAAGGTTACGGCTTGGCGGTGATGTGCGAATTACTGGGTGGCGCCTTAGCAGGCGAGTGGACGGCGCAGCCTGAGAATTTACGCAGCCACCACATCGTCAACAATATGTTTATGTTGGTCCTAGATCCCCAGGCATTTGGCGGATTGGAAAAGTTTCAGTATGAAGTGAATGCCATGGTGGACTATTTGCACAGTACCGCCCCGGCCAAAGGCGCCCAAGGTGTGATGTTGCCCGGCGAACCAGAACGTGAGTCTATGGCCAAGCGGTTGGTCGACGGCATTCCCATCGACAACAAAACATGGGCTAGCTTGATTAAAGCAGCAGCTACCGCAGGGCTAGATGAAAAAGAAATCGAAACCTTGACCCTTTAGTAGACAGGCAAAACTCCATTTCGCTGCAACAGCGCAAACAGCCTTTGCCAATGACGTTCTGCTGCTTGTTTGTGATAAATACCCTCGCGAGAGGGAAAGACAAAGCCATGCAAGGTATCTGGGTACCACTCAAGCTGGTAGGTCATGCCCCTTTGCGTGAGATATTTGTCTAGTTCTTCTACCATCTCTACAGGCGCCCATTCATCTGTAGCGGCACAACCGAAGTACATTTCAGCCTTGATTTTATCGGTATCCAAATGAGGGGAGTCGCTGGCATCGCTGAATAACCGAACGCCATGGAACGAAGCGCTGGCGGCGATGCGATCAGGAAATGCAGCGGCCGCGGCAAATGCGAAAGGACCACTCATACAGTAACCAACACAACCCGCTAACCCGTCACTGGCGGCACTGTCTCGTGCCGCATGATCAAACAGCACCTGAATATCTTCACATACCATGGCATTAGACAACGCATTCATATGACCAAACATCTCCTCGCGCTTATCCACCGCCATAACAAATTCTCGAACGCGCCGGTAATACAAGTTAGGCAGCATTACATAATAGCCAACGGTAGCGATGCGGCGAGCCATGTCATGTAATTCTTCTCTCTTTCCTGGCGCGTCCATGAGAAACAAAACCACAGGATACTCGCCAGCCCCATCTGGGCGAGTGATGAAAGTGTTCATTGCGCCGTCAGTTGTTTGGATATCTATTTCTTGCTCTAGCATGCTATTGTCCTGTTGATTAATTACGGAACACTTGTCTATCGTAGCCCGATATCGAAACCCTCACCGTTCGCATAGCGACGTAGAATTTGCCCACCTGTATTTTGGATATGCACTTCATCAGCACCATATACCTTAATCAAACCAATTTCGATTCTCTCCTCATCGCCTTGATCAATTTTTTGCGCCGCATGCAATGTTAATAATCGACTGGCCTGAATCTCAGCCGCAGAATCAAAAATAAATTTCTGTATTTGTTGATGCTCTGCTAACGGTTTTCCGAAGGCAACTCGATTGTTGGCCCGGTCGCACATGAGATCAAAAGCTCTCTGAGCCTAGCCAACGCATGCAATGAAAGATGCGCCCCGGCCCTAAACGATCTTGAGCGATCTTAAAACCATGCCGCGAAGGCCCAACAAATTTTCGTTGGGAACGCGTACATTGTCATTCACAACGTCATAGTGGCCTTCGGCCTGGCCCATCACTTTGGCATCTCGAATTCAGTGAGTTCCTTTTCCACCGGATAGACTTCTTGTTCAATGAAGTTGAGAATTTTGGCGCGCAGAGCGACGATATGCTCTGGAATAGACAAAGTAAGCATGTTGCTTCCCTGCAAGATGATGTTCTTCCTCTACTTCATTGTAACGAGTGAATGAAATAAAGCACTGCTGGTAATGCTTCGGCAACACCAGTATCGTTCGCCCACCAGCAGAGGACGCCGCAGTTGCCAGGTTCAGATCTTAAAAAAGCAGGCCTAAAAGTCACCCTGCCAAGGCTCAAAGTCTTGGAGGTGTTAGAAGGCGCCGATCCGCATCACTTAAGCGCAGAAGACGTTTACAAAAAGCTCATGCAACAGGAAGAAAGTGTTGGTTTAGCCACGGTCTATCGTGTACTCACCCAGTTTGAATCTGCCGGAATAGTTGAGCGCCATAATTTTGATGATGGCCATTCAGTATATGAACTGGCTGACGAAACTCATTCATCACGACCACATGGTAGACGTCGACACCGGTAGCGTGGTGGAATTTATGAACGAAGACATTGAGGCACTACAAAGAGAAATCGCTGATGCAGCTGGGTTCGAGCTGGTCGATCACGAACTTGTCCTTTACGTACGTAAGAAGAAACCCACCAGCTAACTAAATACTGCCTAGGTTGTCCAGACAGAGCTTATTTCGCAAATAAGAATCATTTGTGTTTCCGCCGTGAAGGTGTCAAAGTTTCGCTTTATTCACGGACCTCCCCACGATCACTCAGATGAACACTATGCTTCGACACGTTGCTGTAGGCAGCCGCCTGCGGATTACCGGATTTACCGAATCGTCGCGCTATTGTGCGCAACTGCAGCGTTTAGGTCTCATTCCTGGCACCCAAGTCACCATCATTCGACAAGCTCCCTTGGGTGACCCCATTGAGATTAAGCTTCGCGGTTACTCACTAGCGCTGCGGCCAAGCGAGGCTGACGCCCTTGAGTTTGAGGTTTTGACATGACTCAAATCGCATTGGTGGGCAACCCAAATTGTGGCAAGACCACACTATTCAACGCACTCACGGGCACCTATCAGCGAGTGGCTAACTGGCCGGGTGTCACGGTTGAGAAAAAGTCTGGCCACTATCAACACAAAAAGCAGCACATTGAAGTCATCGACCTACCAGGTACTTACAGTTTGTCAGCAAGCGGCGATAGTCTCGACGAACAAATTGCTCGAGACTACCTTAACTCCAAAACGGCCGATGTGATTGTCAACATTGTCGACGCAGCGGCTCTGAGTCGAGGACTCTACCTCACCAATGAACTCACCCGCCTACAAACCCCCATGATCATCGTCATTAACATGGTCGATGTTGCACACAAACAAGGGTTGAGCATAGATATTGAACAGTTGTCTGAACAATTGGATTGCCCCGTCATTGCCATGGTGGCGAGCAAGAGAGAAGGCGTTGATGCGGCCAAAGGACTTGTCGAACAGGCACGCCATGCAAAGCCGATCAGTGCTTCTAACGACGATACACAAATTTATGCCGCGATAGATGCATTAGTAGAAATTGCGACAACTCAAGCGCCACCAAAGGTGACCGGCTCAGAACAACTCGATCGCATCGTACTCAATCGATTCTTCGCCTTCCCGATTTTTTTAGGCGTCATGTACACCATGTTCTTCATATCGATCAATGTGGGTTCCGCCTTTATCGATTTTTTCGATCTTACGGGCAGCGTATTGTTTGTCGAATTGCCCAGACAATTTCTGCAAAGCCTATCCTTTCCCAGTTGGCTGATAATTTTCTTAGCCGATGGTGTCGGCGGCGGCGTACAACTGGTTGGCACTTTTATACCCGTCATCGGCGCTCTATTTTTAGTGTTATCCATGTTGGAAGATTCAGGCTACATGGCCCGTGTCGCCTTTATCGTTGATCGACTGATGCGAGGACTCGGCCTACCCGGGAAAGCGTTTGTGCCGCTAATCGTCGGTTTTGGTTGTAACGTACCGTCTGTCATGGCAACCCGCGCGTTGGACTCACAACCCGACCGCATTCTTACCACATTGATGGCCCCCTTTATGAGTTGCGGCGCTCGGCTCACTGTTTACGCCTTGTTTGCCGCTGCTTTTTTCCCGCACCAAGGTCAAAACGTGGTCTTTGCCTTATATCTAATTGGCATTGTCATTGCCGTGTTATCAGCCTTAGTGGTACGCAAACATCTGCTTCCCGAATCAACCTCTACCTTTGTGTTAGAACTGCCGCCGTATCACGCTCCCATCGCCCGAAACATCCTCATTCAAACCTGGCAGCGTCTCAAAGGATTTGTTATGCGCGCTGGCAAGGCCATTGTGATCGTGGTCATCGCGCTGAATGTGCTGAATTCAATTGGCACCGATGGCAGCGTCGGCAATGAAAATAGTGAACAGTCCGTTTTATCCAGCATCGGCAAGACCATTACCCCTTTGTTCTCGCCGATGGGAATTGAAGAAGACAACTGGCCAGCCACGGTTGGAATATTCACTGGAATATTTGCTAAGGAAGTGGTGGTGGGTACTTTGGATGCTTTATACGCACCTAGCCAATCAGACCAAGAGGTTGACGTTGTGCAGATGCTTCGAGATGCGGTTTCCAGCATCCCTGACAATCTAGCAGAAATCGGCGGCCAACTGACGGACCCCCTGGGATTAGACCTCGGCGACCTGAGCGACACCGCTGCTCAAGCAGAACAGCAAGACGTCCAAATAAACACCATCAGCGCAATGCAGAACTTATTTGATGGTCAAGCAGGTGCGTTTGCATATTTGTTATTTATCCTCCTTTATATGCCTTGTGTTGCCACCATCGGGGTTATATACAAAGAAATAGGTTCGTTTTGGGGTAACTTTTCAGTGACATGGTCGTTTGTAATGGCCTATGGCTGCGCGGTAATCGCCTACCAAGTGGGCACTTTCAGCGAGCATCCCCTTTCCTCGGCCGCATGGATCGTCACCACCTGCCTGTCTGCAACAGGGTTATTCAGTTTGCTCATTCTATGGGGTAAGAAATCTGCAGGGGCTAAACTTATTCCACTGAAAAGTATCGAGTAGAACAAAAATTCAATTCCTCAGCCGAACATTGGCTGAGACCCAACAACTATGGGTGATCACTCAAGGCTGCAGTTGCAATTTCATGGACCGTCCTTCGCTCCCATGCTTCGTGACCATGCAAAGATGCGTTGTCGTGTTACGTCGGTTTCAGGGAACAATCCAGCGATCAAGGTCTTTGGCTACAATTGAACGGAGGATCTCTGACGTACCGTCGAGAATTCGACTAACCCTAACATCCCGCCAATGGCGCTCAATAGAAAGCTCGCGACTATATCCCAGACCACCAAAAAACTGCATAACCTCATCAGCGACCTTACAGGCCATTTCTGTACCGATAAGCTTGCTCATTGCCGCTGTGCTACGTCGACTTTCCGGTTGTGTGTCGTAACGCCAAGCTGCCTCATAGGCGACTAGACGGGCTGCATGCAGTGAGGCGACAAGGTCTGCAAGACGCCATTGTAGACCTTGATTTTCGATAAGCTTTTTGCCGAATTGGTGTCGGTGGCGTAGATGAGCAACCGCCAGATTTAGGAGGTCAACCCCAATTGCGTAGGCCGCCCATATGGTCCGACCGGCATCCAGACAGCACAATGCCACCTGAAGACCCTGACCTTCCTTGCCAATACAATTGGATGCCGGCAGGTAACAATTTTCGAAATGCACAGTGGCATGTTGCGAACCCCGTCCGCCACACAACACGGAGCGCTCGCCAATTCTCATTCCCGGAGTTCCAGCCTCAACAACAAACGCCGTCATGCCGCGAGCTCTGGAACCTGGTTCCAGAGTGGCGAACACCGTAAACAGATCCGCAGTTGGTGCGTTGGTCACAAAACGTTTTACACCATTGAGGCGATAACCCAGGCCGTCTCGACTGGCTGTTGTGCGAATTCCTGCAGCGTCGGACCCCGCTTCGCTTTCGGTGAGAGCAAATGCAGCAATAGCCTCACCGGAGGCTAACTTTGGGAGCCACTGGATTTGTTGTAGCTCGCTGCCGAAAATTTCGATGGCTTTTGAACCAATGTGAAGGTTGATTCCGCAAAAGTAATAATAACTAATATGAGCTTTTGCAAGTTCCTGGACAGCAAGGCAAGTGGCCAACATGCTCATGCCCAATCCGCCAAACTCTTTGGGTGTATTCATTCCAAAAAGACCACTGTGACGAAGTGCTTGGATGGCAACTTCGGGAATCTCACCCGTCTCTTCGATTACCTGGTCGTAAGGTTGCAACTTTTGGGTAACTAGATTTTGCACGGCTTGTTGCCAGGCTT